>NZ_JBRKIT010000024.1:0-424762 GCF_052983395.1 Sinomicrobium halophytocola | reverse complement strand
TAACGGCACTGTCGGGATTTGCCCAAAAGCCAAGTCCGGACCTATTGAACCCCAACAACCATACCTTGGTAATGATCGACCACGAAGGCCAAATGGCTTTTGCTACCAAGAGTATCGACATGTCCCTACTGCGGGACAATGTAGGGCTTGTCGCCGGTGCCTCGAAAATCTTCAATGTTCCGACTGTTGTCAGCACGGTCGAGGAAAAATCCTTCAGTGGACCGGTCTTCCCCGAGATATTGGAGGCCTATCCCGATGTATCGAAGTACTATGACAGGACCTCGATGAACACCTGGGAAGATGCAGAGGCCCACAGGGCGATCACGGGCAAAGGGAAAAAACGTTTGGTCCTTGCCGGTCTATGGACCAGTGTCTGTGTTGTCGGTCCCGCCCTATCGGCCCTGAGTGACGGCTACGAGGTCTATATCATCACCGATGCCTGTGGGGACATCACCCAGGAGGCACACGACCAATCGGTTACCAGGATGGTCCTGGCAGGTGCAAAGCCGATAACATCCCTGCAGTACCTGTTGGAACTTCAGAGGGACTGGTCCCGTGCCGAGACCTATAAGGCCGTGACCACCTTGGCGCAAAAATACGGCGGATCCTATGGACTGGGTATCCAATATGCCAAAGACATGCTCAAACATTGATGCTTAACCAAAGCAACCCGCTAAAGCGGGCTGCCTAACCAAAAGGAAATAGTTATGATACGAAAGGTATACTTCTTTTTAACCCTGCTTGTCCTATGCTCCTCCTGTTCAACAAAGACCAAGAATTCCGAATGGGCAGATCTTGTGGTTACCCACGCGAAGGTAGCGGTCATGGATGGCAAGGGAACGGTAACAGAGGCCATCGCCGTAAAGGATGGAAAGGTATGGGCCACAGGGTCCAATGAAAATGTCCATAAGTTAATTGGCGATTCCACCGAGGTAATCCATGCCAATGGTAGAACCTTGATACCAGGCCTGAACGATTCCCACCTGCACCTGACCAGGGGCGGACGTTTCTTCAATGCAGAACTTCGGTGGGACGGGGTACGCTCTTTGGAGACGGCTCTTCGAATGCTCAAGGAGCAGGCGGACAGGACCCCAAAGGGACAATGGGTACGGGTCATTGGTGGTTGGAGCCCCTTTCAGTTCAAGGAGAAAAGGTTTCCAACGCCCGAGGAAATCAATGAGGCTACCGGGGATGTGCCCACTTATGTACTTTTCCTCTACAGCAGGGCCTGGTTGAACCAAGCTGGACTGGATGCCCTGGGAATCGATGAGAACACCCAGGCACCTGAAGGGAGTTCCTTTGAGAAAGGCCCTGACGGCAAATTAACCGGGGTGCTGTTGGCAGAGCCCAATCCTACTATTCTATATGCACGGATCGGGTCCCTTCCCCCGCTATCAGAGGATGAAATGGTCAATTCCACAAAACAATTCTATCGCGAATTGAACAGTTTAGGAATTACCAGTGGAATCGACGCCGGTGGTGGTGGTCACAAATTTCCCAAAGATTATACGGGCACCCAACTTTTGGCCGAAGCCGGGGAAATGCCCATCCGTCTTTCCTATTATCTTTTTCCCCAAAACAAAGGAAAGGAGTATGCGGAGTTCGAAGAATGGATGGCCACCAATAAAGTAGGACACAATGGGGAAATCCATTTGGACCATGGATATGAACTGGAGGGTGGTGGAGAGTTTCTGGCCTGGAGCGCCGGGGATTTTGAGAACTTTCTGGCACCCCAACCCATGCTGGAAGACAGGCCCACCTGGAGGGAGGATCTAAAGCATATCCTACGTCTTCATGTGGATAACGGATGGCCTTTTAGGGTACATGCCACTTACGGGGAGACCATTGCCCATATGCTGGATGTGATCGAGGAAGTCAACCAGGAAACCAATGGAAAGCTCGCTTCCAAAAGGTGGTTGTTCGATCATGCCGAAACCGTTCAGGATAAAGAATTGAAACGAATCAAAGCCCTAAATGGGGGAATTGCGATTCAGGCACGCATGGCCTATGCGGGGGAATATTTTGTGGAACGTTATGGAGGGGATAAGACAAGACAGGCACCGCCCATTCGCAAAATGTTGGATATGGGGCTTCCGGTTGGAGCCGGAACAGACGGCACACGTGTGGCCAGCTACAACCCCTGGCCGGCCTTATATTGGCTGGTTTCCGGAAAAAGCGTTGGGGATTATCAATTGTCGGAACCTGCCAATCTCTTGTCAAGGGAAGAGGCGTTGCACCTCTATACGCAGGGAAGCGCCTGGATTTCCAACGAGGAAACCGTCAAGGGGACTTTGGAGAATGGGATGTATGCGGATTTTGCCTTACTCTCAGACGACTATTTCACCGTGCCCGAGATACAGATCAAGGACCTTAGGGCCGTACTCACCGTAGTGAATGGCAAGGTGGTCTATGCCAACGAAGAGTATCAAGATATAAACCCGGTCCTTCCCGAGGTCATCCCTCACTGGTCACCAGTAAAATATTACGGGGGGGTTCAAAACAAATGAAACTATGAATATCCTTCAGGGTTTAAATAACTTTAATGACCGTTTGGGGGTATATGATACCGGCATGTTCGTTTTTAGGATTTCGGTTTCGGTAGAATTGATCATTGCTCACGGTCTGAAAAAAATAGGGATTGGCACAGGAGTAACCGAATCTGTTCCCAATCCCTTTCATTTACCCATTTGGTTCAACGAGTCCTTTGCCATTGCTTCAAACCTTGTTTTTCCGCTGTTCATCATCACTGGATTTTACACGAGACTGGCCACCATACCCATTCTGGCCGTTACCCTGTCGGGATATTTTATAGTGCATTGGAATGACTCACTATTGGTAAGCGACATTCCGTTTATGTACAGTATATCTTTTCTGCTAATAGCCTTTTGTGGGCCTGGCAAGTATTCCTTAGATGAGTTTATAAGAAAAGAATTACGATGAACCGACTTTTCCTCTTTTTGATTTCCGCAATAGGTGTACTTGAGATAGGATACACCCAACATCGATTGGATTTTAAGCCATTACGCTATGAAGAGGTTTATGGCAAAGTGGCCATTGATTCCAATATGACCTTCATGGATAGGATAAAATATATTCCTTTATTGAAAAACGACCGCCTAACACTTTCATTGGGAGGAGAATTACGCTCTCAATACCAATTTTTCAAAAATGAACTGTGGGGTGACATCCCGGATGATACAGATGGTTTTGTTTTCAACAGGGGCCTGTTGCACCTGGAAACAAAATACAAGGAAAGACTCAGATTGTTTGCCCAGTTACAAAGCGGGACGGCGATCAGCAGGATCGACCTAAGCCCCATCGACCAAAATGAATTGGAATTACATCAGCTTTTTGTGGACTATACTTTCCATTTAAGATCCAGCGAGATAACGCTCAGAATAGGAAGACAGGAAATGCTTTATGGCTCTCAGCGATTGATCAGTGTCCGGGAAGGCCCCAACAACCGGCAATCTTTCGATGCCATTAAAGTGGCCCTAAAGGCCAAAGATTTTAAAACCGAAATCTTTTACAGTCAGTTCGTAAGAAGCTATTTTGGAAGTTTTAACGATAGGATGAATCCGGATACCAAACTCTTTGGCTCCTATAATATCATCAACAACCTTCCGGTCATCAACAACATTGCCCTTTACTATTTTGGGTTGCATAAAAGATCAGCTTCGTTCAATATTATATCCGGCGAAGAAAGAAGGCATTCCATTGGAACCCGGATATGGGATAATACCAACGATTGGAACTATGACTTTGAAGCAGTCTGGCAATTCGGAAAAATAGCAGATCAATCCATAGCTGCCTGGACGGTTTCCATTAATACCAATTATCGGTTCCCTTCCCTTAAACTCCAACCAAAGATCGGACTGAAAACGGAGATCATATCGGGCGATAAATCGCCGAAAGACGGTAGATTGCAAACCTTTAACCCTTTGTTCCCCAGAGGCGCATATTTTGGTCTGGGAGCATTCCTGGGGCCAGCCAACCTGTTTGATGTGCATCCCTATGCCGAATTGGAGGTAACAGATAAGGTAAGTCTTGGGCTCGATTATGACTTTTTTTGGCGCTTACGGACCACTGATGGCATTTATATGCCAAATGCTTCATTACTTTATCCATCATCAGACTCTCCGCATTCCTATATTGGATCCCAATTAGGTGCTTTCCTAGCTTGTGACCTTATCAGATCACTTTCCTTGGAGGTGGAGGCCACTTTCTTTGACGCCGGGTATTTTTTAGAGGACGTCAGTGCGGGACGGGATATATTCTTTACGGCAACAACCCTGACCTATCGATTCTAATAAGACCACATCATTTAAATTTCCAAGCAGGTCCGTTTACTTTATCTAAAGCCTCATCAGTTTCCTTTTTCATAAAGTAAACTGATACCCAACCCTGAGGTCACGGGTTCAAATCCCGTCTCCGCTACAGAAAAAGGCTTTCTGAAAACCGAAAGCCTTTTTTGATACGGATTAACATATCAGAAATGCAATCGAAACAGGATCATTTCACACAAATAACAAAGAGCTCCCAACTCTAAAACTTTTCACCTCGTCTCCCGGTTTAGTCTCCCACCAGTACAAAACGACTACTTTTAGTGGTTTTTAGCCGGATCTTTTTTATGTTTTGGTATTCCCGGAAGTTATAACATGCCAGGGCTAATTCCTTTGAAGGGAATACAACAATAGCATTAATTTGGCTGGGATTCCCCTCTACGGTTAATCCTTCGGCATCAGAAACCAGGACCTCTGCTCCATATGCAGGAAGAAGATTGGCTACCCCGGATACGTAAACTTCATACCCTGAAGCATCGATAACATTATAACTAATAATATAATAAGCCGGCATAACTGTCTCTTTTTAATTAGTATGTATACTCGGGAGGATTAATACCGTTACACCTCAGATAGATAACGGCCTGGCCCCTGTGGTGTGTAACGTGATCGATCGTAGCGTGGAATCCGAGGATCACTTCTTCGCTGATTGTCAATATTTTAATCGTTTCTTCCAAATCCAAAAAAGCGTTGGCAAGATATGCTATGACTTCATTCTTAACCTGTTTTGCAAAGAATGTTGAACCCGGTTGCGGGTGCTTGACGTAGGCATATCTTTTTCAGGGAATTTTGTCCAGGGTTGAGGAGGGAAAAAATGCTTGCTTAATACTTATCCCGGAAATCCGGTATTTACGGAAGAGATTTCAGATGTAAACTGTTTCCCTATCCTTTTTTACTTAATTTAGTCTGCCGGAAAAGCCGGGGACACCCAATATCATGCAATCACATGTACCCGGGCTTGCTAATAAGTAATATAAATCCATAAAATCATATGCAGCACGTAAATTATAAAAAACTCTTTCTCAGGTTGCTCATCGCCGCATTGTGTATCAGTGCCGCCATTGGTATATTCGTATTCCTTGCAGGCGATTACGGGGACACGGAGATAAAAATCCTGCTCACTACGCTTTCACTGGTAGGTTATAGCCTTTCTGCACTATGCTGCTCTACAATTTATGAAAGGGATAGCCTGAAGAATTTTTCCTTCATCGGGATGGTCATATCCGGTATCGGTTTTCTGGTGACCATAACGGCTATCTGGGAATTCATGGACACGGAAGACATCTATAAAACAGTCATTACTTTTATGATCCTCGCTACGGCATTCGGACATATCTCCCTTTTGTTATTGATAAAACCGAAAAATGACACTATTAAATACCTGCTTATGGCTACGGTTATTTTTGTTTGTATCGTTGCCGTGATGCTTATATACGCCACCGCTATCGATTTTGATGTAGAAGAATTCTACTTCCGGCTTCTGGGAGTCTTTACCATACTCGATGTTCTGGGCACAATTGCAACTCCGATAGCAAACAAAATAATAGACAAGCAGGATTTGTAAAAACAAAAAAGAGACCTTCTGAAAAATGATCTCTGTTGAGAAAATCATGTAAGAAGGTCTCTTTTTGAAAACAATATCCGGTGTGCTGAATCCGTAAGGTTTTACATTCCGGATATCACTTCAATGGCCTTTTCCAATGTCCTGTCCCTGTGTTCGGGATTGTTAGCCATGTCCCTGACCTCTTCTTCCGTAGGTGGTGCTACGTACACTTCGGGCTCTACTCCTATCCCTTCGATCACTCTCCCCGAAACATCTTTGGTAGCCATTAAAGGCATATAGAATTCCAGGAAGCCACCAACGACTATGCGTGCTCCGCCGTTAAAATCATCGGAATTGCCCAGTCCTGCCGTGGCTCCCGCAGAATAGTCCCCGACAGATTTGACCTGGTCCCCCTGCGACTTCAGTGTCAAAGTAGATAGTTCGGACATACTGGCGCTTCCTTTATCCGTCAGGATCACTATGGGAATATCTGCCGGTATACCAAAAGGATGCGGACTGGTATGCATGGGCACCCAAGGCGTATAATTAAAACGTCCGTTCCCCTCCTTTGTTCTCTGGTAGCCAACAAGAGCTTCTTTGGTCACCAGCCGTTCCGTAAAAAACCGGGCATCCAGGACTGCTCCTCCTCCGTTCCCCCGGAGATCCAGTATAAGTTTCTTTATCTCGCCGCTGTGCAAAGGATTGAAAAAACTCCTGTAAATAGCGGATTTAGAAGCTATAGCACTAAGGTTAGACCGAAATACGGGCATATTATAACCATATTGCATCTCATTCATCCTGGTGGAGAAATCATCGACATAATTTTGTGCATTCTCATCACTGTCAAAGGCATCCATCAATGAAAAAGGCAACTGCGAAAAGCTGAAATCAAAATCCGGTAATTCATTAATAATGCCGTTTAACCTGTTCGCTTCTTCCAGTAATTCCTCGCTTAGTATTTCAGAATTGTTAAACCTTTCTGCTTCTCTTTCCAGCGTTTCGGACCGAAGCGTCGTTGTAAGCGCTTCGTTCCAGGCATTAAAGACTTCCAGTGTCCAGTCCCGAATAAATTCACGTAATTCCACATTTTCAATGGCATTCAGACCGGTATCGCTCATTAATTCGGAACGGTCTATCTGCCAATCTGCCCTCGGGTCCTCGAACAGAAAACGGTCCCCGCCACTCAGGTCGATCTTGTGCAGGGAACTTAAGACAAATGAATTAAATGAAAAATAGTAAATATCAGGTGCAGACTGCAACCTTCCTCCCAACTGCCTTGCACCGGAAAAGGAACTGTATTTGAAAATGTCTTCCAGTTTATCTTCCATAAAATTCATAGTGACCGGTTTATTGTAGATGGCGCGCCTATCCTCGTTCATCTCTCCGAAATAAGTATTGCTGTAGTTAACGGTACGCGATGCGGGCAACGTAATCCTTACATTAAAATGCCGGTCAATGATGGAATTGATTATTTCCTCAAAATAGGTTTTGGCCATGTCGGCCTCTTCCGCTATAAAATCATTGCTATACCCTTCTCTTCCCCAGGATTCCAGGGCCTTGAATTTTGGCATATATTCGGCATATACGGCATCCCAATCCAGGTTATGACGATCTTTTTCTTCGTAGAAATAATTGTATTCATCATCCATCACATTCCAGAAAACCTTAAAAAGATCGGCGTAAGACCTGATATCATCCGGAGAATAACGCGCCGTTTCCGTAATGGGGTCGTCGTCCCGGTTACAGGAAGATAGCATTATGGCAAAAGACATCGCGGTTAGTCCGACAAATGCGTAGGGTCTTATTCCAAAAATAGTTTTGTATATCGTTTTTATCATCTTGTATTGTTTTTAAAAATTATGAGAAACCCCCAGTGTTATCGTAGATGTCTTGTGGTACATATCGCGGTCGTTGACATTGTTCTTCTGCAAACCGGACAAACCGTATAAATAGGAGTAGGAAGCATATATCCCGAATTTTTCAAAGGCATAACCGGCCTGAAATTGTCCCTGGAGACCGTATTCGATACGATTAAGCTGGTTTTCATTCCTTTTAAAATCATACCTCTCATCAATTTTTTCACTGGTAGGGAACCCTTCATCGGTAAGTTCAAAAAATACGGGGTACTGCCCTTTTCTGTTCATGCTCAGCCAATAACCCGTATATGCCCCTCCGGCTACCTTAATCCAGAAGCCTTCACTTTCAAACGGGTTATTTATAAGATAGGCCCCGACCATTACGGGAAGGTTTATATAATTATTGGTAAATTTCGTATACCATCCTTCCCTGCTATCGTACCGTTCAAATTCAAAATTCTTCTGAACAAAAGAAAGCCCTCCGGAAATGAAAAAAGAGTCGTAAAAACGGTATTCCAGGGATAAATTGGTGGTAAATCCCCATCTGCCGGTATACCTGGACTGAATACGGTTAGATAAGTCATAGTCCAGATCGTTATGGGTAATACCTGCATCCAGGTTGATTCTAAGATTCGTCTGTGCTTCTGCTTCGTGGAAAAACGAGACGAGTAAAAACGATAGACAATACATAAAACGATTCCATCTTTTCATAAGCGCTATATTTAGTTATTAGTAATTGATTTTTAAATAAAATTTAAAAGACGTTAAAGAAACCCGCAGAAAACAGCCCGGTCCGTTATATCCGTCTGAAGTATCCTATACATCCGGAAAGCAGCATACTATATATAGCGACATAAAAAGAAAGAAAAACCCTTAAAAATGTAATGTTTTTTTGTTAAAAAAAATTAAATAAATGATCTAGATAAATGATTTTCAAAGACTTTCGGAACGGGTAAAATTTAAGAAACTGTTTTTCCATATGAGGAACCCGTTTTTTATGAATACGAGCAGGAGGATTCGGGATAATTCCACGAAATTTGCATTTTACCATCACGAAAACCTAAGAATTAATGACTTCCAGAAAAATAGTCATACAAGGAGAAAACATCCATGATATTGCATCATTCTACAACGAAATTAACCGCGTTTTTATGTCCGGTGAAGACTGGGAAATAGGACAAAGCCTCGATGCCTTTAACGATCTTCTTTACGGCGGGTTCGGTATTATTCCGAGTGACGAACCGGTAGTACTCGTCTGGACGAACCTGGAAAAAAACCGGGAAGAGCTTGGGCGGGAAGCTACAACAGCCTGGTATATGGACAAACTGAAAAATCCTTCGAAATTCCAGGTAAAATGGGTACAGGAAAGACTTGTGGCCCTGGAAGACGGTACAGGCCAAACGTTCTTCGATATGGTAATGGAAATTATTTCGGAACATTCTAATATAAGCCTGACAGGCAATTGATGCTCCCTGGAAACCGGTATTTTTAACTTAACACTCCCGATATTACCTGAAAAACCTGGGATTTTAATGTCTTACGCGCTAATTTTACCATAAAATATTAATATGATTATTTATCGCGGCTGGGGAATGCTCGGCATATTACTACCGGTATTCATCATTTTGGGAAGCATCTTTTTTTTCAGTGACGACGGTAACGGAACACGACAACTCATGCTGGGCAGTCTGATTGTTTCAGGAATACTGATAATAGTTATTGCCCTGCTAGTGAACAGAAATAAGGATAAAAAACACGATTTGTATTTTATTCCCCTGAAGATATGGGGGATTATCTGGTTGCTTGTCGGTGTCGGCGGCCTGGTTTACGGCTATTTAAAATAGTTTTTACTTACGAATACAGGAATATACCATAAAAGTTACTATGCAAAAAATCGTGTACCCGTAGCCAAACAGACTTTTCTTTTACTCCAACCTCCAATACCTGTAAAAACACCCCAATTTTAAGATACGTTTGCCCCGATTGCACATCGTTTTTCATGTCTTCACAGGCATTTTTTATATATTTACCTGTTGTACTGCCAATAAATCGAACCATATGAATATTAAAGGGAACATTCCATTCCTCTTATTACTGTTATTACTCCTATCTTGTGAACAAAGAGGTCCTGTAAATTTGGTCCGCCTCCGAACCGAACACCTGTCCGCTCCCCTGGGCATAGATAATCCGAACCCCAGGTTTACATGGCAAATAGACCCGAATCGCCCTCTGGTTTCCCAGAAATCCTATAGCATATACGTGGATACGGACTCCGCGGCTGTGGCAAACCGCAAAGGTTCGCTCTGGAAAACTTCCGGGCAAAGCAGTGAAATACACGCCGTTTATGACGGAAAACCGCTGGAACCGTTTACAAAATATTATTGGGGCGTAGAGATCACGGACACCACGGGAACTCCGGGGAATCTTTCGGTTTCCGCTTTTGAAACCGGTATGATGAAAACTTCTTCATGGGAAGGCAAATGGATTGCGGATACGGATGACATTTCTCTTAAACCTGCCCCCTATTTCCGTAAAGAATTTACCCCTGAAAAGAAAGTGGTTAAAGCCAAGGCATATATCACGGCAGCAGGTTTATATGAATTGTATATCAACGGAAATAAAATCGGAGATCACCTGCTCGATCCCATATATACCAGGTTTGACAAACGAAATTTATATGTGACCTACGATGTAACTCCTTATTTTCTGGATAAAAAGGTCGCTGTAGGTGTTTTGCTCGGGAATGGTTGGTATAACCATCAATCAACCGCGGTATGGGATTTTCATAAGGCAGGATGGCGATCCAGGCCCCGGTTCTGTCTCAACATCCGCCTCACTTACGAAGACGGGAAAACCGAAACCCTGGTCACCGATCCGTCCTGGAAAACGTCCTTAAGCCCGGTAATCTTCAACAGCATTTATACCGCGGAACACTATGATGCCAGGCGGGAACAGCCGGGATGGAATACCCCGGGATTTGATGATGCTTCATGGAAATCCGCCATAACAGCAACTCCTCCTTCGGACAAAATCACCGCGCAAGCGCTTCCTCCCATACGGAATACGGAAGAAATTACCCCGGTTAGTGTAAACAAACTGAGTGATAAACAATACATATTCGACCTGGGGCGTAATATTTCCGGGGTCACCAGGATAAAAGTGAAAGGAGACGAAGGAACCAAGCTGTGGGTAACCCATGCAGAACAACTGGATAGCACGGGACATATAGATTTGTCTAACATTGATGTGCATTACCGTCCGAAAGACACGCTCGATCCGTTCCAGACCGATATTTATTACCTTAACGGAAAAGGGGAAGAAACTTTTATGCCGAAATTCAATTACAAGGGTTTTCAATATATAGAAGTAAAAAGCGATAAGCCCATAACACTTGATGAAACGAGCGTCACGGGGATATTTATGCATACGGATGTAAAACCTGCGGGAGAAATAGACGCTTCCAACGCTCTTATACCCAAAATATGGCAGGCAGCCAATACATCGTACCTATCGAACCTTTTCGGCTACCCGACAGATTGCCCGCAACGGGAGAAAAACGGCTGGACCGGGGATGCGCATATCAATATAGAAACCGGGCTGTATAATTTTAATGCCATAACCGTATATGAGAAATGGATGGCCGACCACCGGGACGAACAACAGTCTAACGGTGTATTGCCTTCGATAATCCCTACCTGGGGTGGCTGGGGCTATGACTGGGGCAACGGTCCGGACTGGACAAGTACCATAGCCATCATTCCCTGGGAATTATACCGTTTCTATGGAGATGACAAGATATTGAGGGACATGTACGAGCCCATGAAAAGATATGTGGACCATATTACCGAAATAAGCTATGAGAACGGTTTGACCGACTGGGGGCTGGGAGACTGGGTCCCTGTTAAATCGGTAACTCCCAAAGAACTCACTTCTTCCATTTACTACTTTGTGGATGCCACCATCCTGGCCAAAGCGGCAAAGCATTTTGGTAAGGAAGAAGATCATAAAACATATGCGCAGCTGGCCGATAATATTAAAAAGGCTATCAATGATAAATATCTGGACCGGAAAACAGGAATTTACGGCAACGGTTACCAGACCGAGTTAAGCGCCCCGCTATACTGGGGAGTTGTTCCGGAGGATCTTCGGCAAAAAGTTGCGGACCGGCTGGCGGAAGCTGTGCGCAGGTCGGACAATCATATCGATGTGGGATTGCTGGGTACCAGGACCATACTGGGAGCCCTTAGCCGGAACGGTTATGCGGACCTGGCCTATACGGTAGCCACACAGGACACTTATCCTTCGTGGGGATGGTGGATTAAGAACGGCGCCACGACGCTGTACGAGAACTGGGATATAGAGGCTTCTTCCGATATTTCCAGGAATCACATCATGTTCGGGGCTGTAAGCGGTTGGTTTTACAGTGGCCTGGGAGGTATTTTACCGGATGAGGAAAAACCCGGATTCCGCAATACCATTCTGAAACCCAACTTTGTAAAGGACTTATCCGGTTTTAAAGCAAAACACCAGGGGCCATACGGCGATATCGTATCTTCCTGGAACAGACAAGGCAGGGAAATACGGTATACTTGTAGTATTCCTCCCGGTAGTACGGCTGTTTTGTATTTAAAAGGGCAAACCGTCAGGGAAAAAAGCAAAGAAGAAAATATTCCTCCGCATGAAGACGGATTTACCATTTCCCTAAAACCCGGAAATTATGAATTTATAATCGACGAGTAATATTTCAGAGACAGGTAAATAAACCTGTCTCCCGAAATACAAAAGCAAACCATCCGGCAGGCGGGAAAATTGTTCTTTAGTTATTTCTATGTTATAAGTTAATCAGTGTTCCCTAAATAAGTTAATCTCCCAATAACTTAATAACTATGCCTTTTTAGAAACCAAAACGCATATTTCTAACTATTTCCACGACCGATCAACGGAGTTCCCGGCTAAAAAAAGCTGTGGCCAGGTCCCCCGTATTACGGTGTACTTCTCCCCTGTTTACCGGCGCGTCATCGCGGAAAACTCCCGGAAGTTCTTCTTTTATATCTTCCCTGGCTTCGGCCAGCATTACGTAATGCCCGGTCTTACCCGGAAACTCGTAATACTGTGAGCCTTCTATAAGCTTATGATAATGCCCGGCATATCTTTCCGGGGGAGTAACCTTATCTGCCGCACATCCTACAAGAAATACCGCCCCGGTAACTTCTTCAAATTGCTTCCTGCTTACAAATCCTTGTGCGGTACCCGGGGATATGGCAAAAAAGGCTTTAAAGCGTGTATCTTTGAGATTGGGGAGGCTTTTGGTCATTTGTTTTAAAGACGGATCAAAAACAAGACCGGCCATATCGGGGATCTCGGTTATACGATCAAGTTCCTCCCTTCCGGTTTCCGTGGTATAATAATCGAGTAAAATATCGTAATCCAGAACTCCTCCGGCAAGTGCAAGAACGGTATACCCGCCAAAGGAAAATCCCAGGGCCCCGATACGATCGCTGTCAATGATATTTCCGAAAGAAGGATTTTTCAATAATTCCGTAAGCGCAAAACTCATGTCCAGGGGCCTTTCCCAGGGTTTTACAAATTCGATATCTATTTTATTGTCATATGTATTTCCCCAATGATCTACTGCGGCTACCATAAACCCCTTTTGCACCAGGTGCTGGGCCATCCATTCCAAAGACAGCCTGCTGCCCCCTGTGCCATGTGATATCATTATCAAAGGATATTTTCCTTCCGGAAGTCTGCCATTTCTTACCGTATATTTCCTCACAAACGGGGAAAACATTATATCAGATGTTTTCAGGCTGTCCGTTGTAGGATACCAGATTTCGGTTACCACCGGTCTGTCCCTGCTGTTGTCCCTGAATTCCAGGGTCATCTGTCCAATACCGGCTTCTTCCCTTTCATAGCTGTTTTCGCGGGTGGTTTCGGATAAGGGGAAATAAACGGAAATGAAGTAAACTAAAATATACCCCAGGTGCATCATCATTGAAAGGATTTATATTAATTCGTATTTCCGGACAAAAGGGTTGGTTAAGATTCCCATTCCGGTCTCGATGGTAAAAGTAGTCAGGAGAGACTTCAGATGCAGAATTTCCCGTTCGGGCAGGAGGACGAACTTATAGGTCCGAACTTTTTCCGGGAACAGATTTCCGGAATTTTCCGGGAGTCATTCCCGTTATTTTTTTAAAAGTGGCATTGAAGGCCGACTTGGAAAGGTAACCGCTCCGTTCCGCTATTTCCTCTATCTTGAAATTCAGTGTATCCGGATCGGTAAGCATTTTTTTAGCCTTATTTACACGTAATTCCCCGATGTAATCAAAAAATGTCTTTCCCACTTCTTCGTTGATAACCTGTGATAAATAATGCGAAGTGGTTCCGAGTTGTTTTGCCAGTTTTGGCAGGCTCAGGGAAGGTTCGGTGTAAAATTCGGTTTCTTCCAGGGATTTAAGTTTATGCAGTATATGCTGTTTATCGTGTTCGCTAAGACTGGACTTTTCGTATTTCTGCCGGGCTACAGGTTGGAAAAAACCGGAATCCGTCAACATTTTGTAACTGAACAAAAAGAACCAGATCGTGATAAAAACAGCCGAAAAATGATCTCCCAGATCGTGTATAAAATGAAAACGGACCGCCAGGTATAATATGTATTCCAGCAAAAACACTCCTAGTAATATCCTGATCCACGACATAAAATAGGAATTCTTATCGATACTCTTTTGTAAGATCTTCACTTTTACGAAAGACAACAGGAGATATATCCCCAGGTGCAGGGAAATAAAAACCTCAAGGTTGCGGCGGATGTATAGCGGATCGAAGGAATATCTATAGGAAACCTCTCTCAAAGGGAGTTCGGGATGAAAGGCCCAGAGAAAAGAATTGAACTTTACGGCATCGTTTTCGGCCAGAAATCGCAGGTGGTATATGAAATACAGGACGAAAGGAATGAAGTGCAGCCATTCTCTCTTCCGAAAGGGTTCGCCGCTTAGACTGCGCATCAACAGGAATAATAAAGGGCCTATAACAAACACCAGGGGTTCCGAAAAATCGGCAAGAAAAATAGCTTTGGTCAGGAGTCCGCTGTATCCCAGGAAGATCTCCATCTGTATCAGTGCGCAGGCCAGGGCCAGTGCGGCAAACAGTAAATAGTGATAGGGCTGCCTGTGCGGTTTGGAAATAAGTAAGGTAAAAAGAAACATGCCCTGGATGGCCCCTACCAGGATTACAACGGTAAAAATATCGATCCGGGAAAAATCATACGAATCGGATGCAGCTATGTTTTGTATGTCGAATATTCCGGTCAAAATATAAACAAAGTTCTCTCTGGCGATACAGGCAAATATAACCAAGAACAGACAAAACAATTCCTCCTTTGTCTATAATAACGGAAACGGGTTACTTTTTAAATATAAAATACACGGCAAGCACCAGGAATATCCCTCCTACCAAATGGTTCCATCGTAACGTTTCTCCTTTAAAAGCTATAACCGAAAAAACGGTAAATACCACCAGGGTAATCACTTCCTGGATGACCTTAAGTTGCCATAAACTGTACGGACCGCCGTTTTCCGAAAATCCCATTTTGTTTGCCGGGACCTGGAAACAGTATTCAAAAAATGCCAGTCCCCAGCTGATTACGATAATACTGAACAAACCCAGCCTGGAAAAGCCTTTCCATTCCGAAAATTTCAGGTGGCCATACCACGCAAGGGTCATAAAGCAGTTGGACAGCACAAGCAAAGCCAACGGCAAAAGATATCTTTTCATATGGGAAAATTTATTCGAAAATACGCTATACTTTGATAATACGCCAGCAAAAATATATTGCTGCAACAGTCCCGGTTTGTCCGTTTGCAGTTCTGAGTTGATGAGTTCGGGGTTTTGGGATACTCTTTTTGGATTGTGTTAAGAGTTAAAACCCGGAACAGAGACCGGTACGGTGTACGCCCTGCTTTCGCTTAGACCGGATATCCCGAACCGGGAGGCTCCAAATGGGGCACATGTTACCCGCTATCGTTTCTCCCTCTGACTTAACCGTAGTTTACTTTCAGTCCCAAATTCATCAACTCCGAACTCCCGGACTCTTTAACTTTTCATCGAACACGAAACCTTATTACATATGATGCGTTTGCCCGGGTTAAACCCCGGCATGTTTACTCACTAAGTGAGATTTAAATGCTCCGACGCTTGCGTCGAAAAGTAATCTATAGTTTCCGCCTCATGCCTCGCGTCCCGATAGGTATCGGGATGCCCCGAGGTAGTTAAATAATCCCGATTTTATGTTGTATATTTGATTTTCGCAAACATCAACACACATTCCACGATGAATATAGAGCATACATCCCTCGAAGATTTTTATAAGGAAGCGGTAGAATTCACCGGGAAGGATATTGAAACGCTGTTGCCTTCGGGAATTCATAAGGAAGTGGGACATTTTAATATTTTTGATGTGGCAGACACCATACGGAATGCCAGGCACAAAAAAACCATGCCTTATAACCGAAGGGCTTATTATAAGATCAGCCTTATCAGGGGTAAAAACCGTGCGGAATATGCCGACAAGGTTATTCAGGTAGAGCAAAATGCCTTGTTATTCGGTACACCGAAAATACCGTATAACTGGGTACCACAAGACGATAATCAGTCGGGATCGTTCTGTGTTTTTACGGAAGAATTTATGGTAAAGAACAAAACCGGGGTGATCCTGGACGAGTTACCTATTTTCAGGTCCGGAGGATATCCTGTATTTGAGATCTCTGCGGCGGAGGCCGGGGAGATAGAACAGGTTTTCCTGAAAATAAAAAAGGAGATCGTCTCTGACTATGAGTTTAAATATGACCTGCTCCGCAATTATGTGCTGGAACTCATACATTACGGTCAGAAACTACAACCCGCCACGACCCTGCATTCCGGTAAAAATGCATCTACCCGTATCCTTTCCCTTTTCATAGAATTATTGGAACGACAGTTTCCGGTTGAATCTCCCGAGCAAAGACTTAAATTGCGTACGGCAAAAGATTATGCGGACAGACTGGCTATTCATGTCAACCACCTGAACAAAGCCCTTAAAGAAAATACGGGAAAGACCACTACTGATATCATAAGCAGCCGTATAACCCAGGAGGCCAAAATATTACTCAAACAAACGGACTGGAATATTTCGGAAATAGCCTATAGCCTGGGATTTGAGGAAGTAGCCCATTTTTCCAATTTCTTCAAAAAACAGTCATCCGTCTCCCCTTTGAGCTACCGATAAATTATATTATTTGATTTTTACAAATAACGGATAGATTTACGCAAACAGTCCGGTGACAGAATACCCGAACTTTGTAGTACTAAAAATCAAATAGATATGCGTACTCAAAAAATTGCACTGGTAACTGGCGGCAGCCGCGGGCTCGGAAGAAATATGGCTATTAGTCTTGCCGCAAAAGGTATTGATGTTATCCTTACTTATAACAGCAATAAGCAAAAAGCGGATGAAGTTGTAGCAGAGATCCGGTCCCTCGGACAAAAAGCGATTGCCTATCCGTTAAATACCGGTAAGGTAGAGACATTCGATGAATTCTTCGAACAGGTTACCGCTCATCTACAGTCGAAAACAGGAAAGCCGAATTTCGATTTCCTGATTAACAATGCAGGAACGGCATTATATGCTCCTTTTGCCGAAACGACAGAAGAACAGCTGGACGACATGATAAATATCCATTACAAAGGAGTCTTTTTCCTTACTCAAAAAGCACTCCCTTTTTTAAATGACGGTGGAAGGATCATCAACATCTCCTCCGGACTTGCACGTTTTTCCCTGCCCGGTTCTTCCGGATATGCTGCTATGAAAGGAGCTATAGAAGTACTTACGAGATACCTGGCAAAAGAACTCGGGCCGAGAAGGATCACTGCTAACGTAGTAGCGCCGGGAGCTATAGAAACGGATTTCGGTAACGGACATGTACGTGACAATAAGGAAATAAACGATTCTGTTGCAAGTATTACTGCCCTTGGCCGTGCGGGATTGCCCGATGACATAGGTGGGGTCGTTGCCTTTTTATGTACGGAAGATGCGCGTTGGATAAATGCACAGCGTATTGAGGTCTCCGGTGGAATGAATGTTTAAGTTTCTTAAGGTTTTCAAAAATCGCCGGGCCCGGATATTCCCGGGCCGGCGATTTTTTATGATCCTCTCCTACATTCCCAGAATAATAGCAAGTACAAGAGGACTGTCTTTCAGGTTTTCCCGTATTTTTATCATGGCTATCCGCATCTGTGCCTCTACCGTTTTTACGGAAATATCCAGTTTTTTAGCTACCTCCTTATAGGTAAGCCCTTCCTTTTTATTCAGGATAAAAACTCTCCGGCATTTGGGGGGAAGCCCTTCTATGGCTTTTTCCAGCATTTCCAGTTGCCGCATTAAATCGGCCTCAGTCTGCGTGTTCATCTCATATAACGCCTCTTCTTTCAAACTTTCCACATAGTCATTGGTTTTCTTCTCCCGATGATACCTATCTATAAAAAGATTATAGGCCGTACTGTAAAGGTAACTTTTGAGTGATGTGCGTATATAAAGATTCTTTCTCTTTTCCCAAAGCTTGACGAAACTGTTTTGAGCAATATCTTCTGCCTCACTCCTATCCTTTGTATATTGACATATGTATGCTACCAAAGGAATATAATAGGCATTAAAAATTTCTGTAAAAGATTGGCTGTCTCCATCTTCAACAAAAGATCTCAATGCGTCCTTATTCATATAATTAAAATTAAAGAGGTATCCGTGATACAGATAAACCCGTTTACGCTCCGTATGCCTTATTTATCTGCTAAGGATGGGGTAGTTACCAAAGCGTCAGTAAACGTGTTTTCGCAAAGATTAAAAAAAAATAGAATTTTTTAAGGGTTTTCCATAATTTTTCAGTCACTACCAAAAATACTCTTTTGAATTGATATAATTTATGGAAGATATCATAATTAAATATTTCAATAATACGATTACGGAAACAGAGCTGGAAATCCTGTCGAAATGGTTGTCAGAAAATAAGAAAAATGAATTGTATTTCAAAGAACTTATTAAAGATGGCTATCTGACTGATATATGGATACAGGATAAACCCCAACCGGATGCCCTGGCGGAAATCCTAAGCAGGATCAATAAACCGAAGGCAAAAAGCAGGAGCTTACGTCTCTTCCCGCAACTGCTCAAATATGCTGCTATAGCTGTTATAGCCCTGGGAATATCCTATGCGCTGCTGCTATACAGTCCCGAAGAAAAACTGCAGTATGAGCCCGCACCCGTAACGCTGAAACTCGGTGATGGCACCATAAAGGAGCTTCGGAGCAATGACAGCACGAAAATAATAGACAGGCATGGAGACCTGGTGATTAACCAGCAAAATGACCGCCTGGATTACAATATGGAAAACCGGAATACTGCCGGGGAGCTTGTTTTCAATGAGCTTACGGTTCCGAAAGGCAGAAGGTTTAATATCTTACTCGCCGACGGTACGGAAGTATTTCTGAACTCGGAATCTACCCTTCGGTTTCCCGTAAGTTTCGAAGGAGAAAAACAAAGACAGGTTTACCTCAAAGGGGAAGGATATTTTTCCGTGGCCGGAAATAAAGAAAAACCTTTCCTGGTAAATGCCGAGGAAATGGTGGTGGAAGTATTGGGTACCCGCTTTAATGTAAGGGCTTATGAAAATGACGGTTGTATAAAAACATCCCTGCAGGAAGGTTCCGTACAGGTAAGCGGAAAAGATTCCGAAGAAATCCCGGTAACCATTGCTCCCGGAGAGGCCGCTTTCTTCAACAGTAAAAAAGGTACGATTTCCGTAAACAAGATCATCATAGAAAACGATGTCGCCTGGACAGAAAACCGGTTGGTTTTTATACAGGAACCGTTTTCAGAAGTCATCAAAAAAATTGAGCGAAGCTACGGTGTACGGATCATCAACGAAAATAAAGAACTGGAAAATGTCCGCTTTTACGGGGATTTCGATATTCAGAACGAAAGTGTCGAAGATGTCCTGAAAGCTTTTACAACCATAAAATTCTTTGAATATTCGTTAAAAGACGACCTTGTAACCATCAAGAAATAAAAATCCCCTTAATAAGTTCGAATCTCAATCCTAACAACCTTTAAAACCATAATAACCTATGACATAGAGCCTCACTAACAAAAGAAGGGAAAATGCGCTAACATTTCCCCTTCCGGACTTCATCAATGATTTACATATCGCACACGAAACCATTAAAAAAAGCTTTTCAAAGTTATGAAAATAAAACATTTAAAAGTGAAGCTATCACTCTTTTTCATATTGTTTTCTATCTTCCAGATAGTTGCTTATTCGGGATACGGACAGAAAAAAGTAGATCTGTCCCTCGAAAATGTACCTATAAAAGAAGCCCTGGAAGAAGTAAAAAAACAAACCGGCTACAGCTTTTTCTTCAGGGAAGATATTCTGAATCCGGAGCAATCCGTATCACTTCATGTAAAACAGGTACTTGTAAACGAAGTACTCCTACTATTGTTTGAAGGCATGCCCATCACCTTTAAAATACGTGATGAAAGGGTATTTCTCATGGAAAAAGAAGGCAAAAAGGAGGTAACGACTTCTCCGGCATCCTCTTCTGCACTACAGGACCAGGTATCCGGTACGGTTACCGATACGGAAGGTGTACCCTTACCCGGGGTTACCGTAATCGTGGAAGGTACGGCCAACGGCGTTACTACCGATTTCGACGGGAATTATACCATAACCGCAAAAGAAGGAGATATATTGATCTTCCGCTATCTCGGCATGCGTTCTCAAAAAGTCACCGTATCGAAAGATACGATAGACGTAGCGCTGGAGCAGGACATTTCTGAACTTCAGGGTGTGGTCGTTACCGGTTACCAGGATATCGACAAAAAAGTATTTACCGGGGCATCACAGACCATCAAGGCCGAAGAGATGAAGATCGACGGTATTGTCGATGTAGGCCGTATGCTCGAAGGGCGGGCCGCCGGGGTGAACGTGCAAAACGTCACCGGAACATTCGGGGCCGCGCCGAAAATTACCATCCGCGGAGGGTCGTCTATCTTCGGGGATACCAAACCCCTCTGGGTAGTGGACGGAGCCGTACAGGAGGAGATCGTCAACCTGTCTTTTGATCAGTTGGTTTCGGGAGATGCCACCACACTGGTAAGCTCTGCTATTGCCGGGCTCAACGCCAATGACATAGAATCTATCGAAATCCTCAAAGACGCCTCTGCCCTTTCGCTGTACGGGGCACGTGCGCTCAACGGCGCCGTGATTATTACCACAAAAAGCGGTAAACGAAATGCGAAAAGTACCGTGTCTTATCAAGCAGAATTTACCATACGGAGCATCCCGGTATACAGCGATTACAATTTGTTGAACTCCCAGCAAACTATGGGCGTTTATCAGGAAATGGAAAGAAAAGGTTTCCTGAACCTTTCCTCCTCTACACAAGGAAGATACGGAGGTGTCTACAATATCATGTACAGAGCCATAAATACTCCGGATCCGGTAACCGGTGAATTTAATGTGGTCAATACCCCGGAAAGCAGGAATCAATTTCTCCGACAATATGAAATGGCTAATACCGATTGGTTTAAGACGCTGTTCCGATCGACTCCTACGCAAAACCATACGCTCAGTTTTTCGGGAGGGGGAGAAACATCTTCGCAATACGCTTCTATAGGATACTTTACCGACCCGGGATGGAGCATTGCAGACCGTATCCGAAGGATTACCGGAAACGTAAGGAACACCTATCATTTTTCCGATGCCATAACTGCCGGAGTTTTGGTACAGGGATCGATACGGGATCAAAAAGCTCCGGGAACGTACAACCGTCAAACCAATACGGTGGATGGCGAATACACGAGAGATTTTGATATCAATCCGTTTAGTTATGCATTGAATACGTCAAGAACCCTAAGACCCCGGGACAATAACGGCAACCTGGAATATTACAGGTTCAACTGGGCGCCTTTTAATGTGCTCAATGAAATGCAGAACAATGCTATAGATCTCAAAGTGCTGGATTTAAAGCTACAGGGACAACTGGAAATCAAGTTCAATAAAGACCTGAAATATAACTTCCTCGGTTCGGTACGCTACGTAAAAAGCACCAAGGAACATAATATTTCCGAAAACTCCAACGTAGCAGCAGCCTACAGGGCCAACGAAACCAAGGTGGTGGCGGACCAGAATATATTTCTTTACAGGGACCCCGACAATCCCCTGGCCCTTCCCCAGGTAGCGCTACCCAACGGTGGTATCTATAATCTTGCCGAAGACAATCTACAAAGCTTTTATTTCAGAAATGCTCTTGATTACTCTAAAACATTAAATAACAAACACGATATAAAGCTATATCTCGGACAGGAATACCGCTACACGGACAGGGGAAATAACTTCTTCACCGGTTTCGGTTATCAATACAGTCGTGGTGGAATACCATTTACCGATTATAGGATATTGCAGAAAAACCTGTTGGAATCCAACGACTATTTCGGAAAAACAGAAACCAGGGAAAGAGGTGTCGCCTTTTTTGCACAAGGCACCTACGCCTTTGATAATCGCTATGTCATCAGTGCTACCGGGAACTATGAAGGGTCCAACAGATTGGGAAAATCTTCCAATAGTTCCAAATGGTTACCTACATGGAATATCAGTGGTAAATGGAACGTGAGCAATGAAGATTTTTTAAGGGACAACCAGATCATCTCCAATTTGTCTGTCCGGGCAGGATACGGGTTAGTCGCCGGATTGGGAACTGCCAGTAATGCACTTGCCATATTCAGGAACGGAATAAGCAACAGGTTTAATCCGAATGACCGGGAAAACATTATCCTCCTGGACCAATTGGAAAACAGTGAACTTACCTGGGAAAAACTGCATGAAGCCAATATAGGTATCGATCTCGGGCTATTGGATAACCGCATTTCTCTAAGCACCGATATCTATCAGAAAAAATCGTACGACCTTATAGATTATGTCAAAACTTCGGGGATTGGCGGAGAGTACATCAAGCTCGCCAATAATGCAGATATGACAACCAAAGGGATAGAGATCGCTTTGTCTACCAGAAATATCGTAACACAAGATTTTTCATGGAATTCTACGTTGAATTTTGCCTGGTTTGACCAGAAAATCACCAAAATACAAAGTCAACCCAACGTATTTAACCTTGTACGGGATGTCGGCGGAAATGTTGTGGGATATCAACGGAACTCCATTTTTTCTTTCGATTTTGCCGGTCTTAACGACGAAGGTATCCCCTCCTATAATTTTGCAGACGGCCGCAATTCCGTAACAGGTATCGATTTTCAGGAAATAGAAGGTATCATGGATTACCTGAAATATGAAGGTCCTGTAGAGCCTAATATTACAGGGGGGCTCTCCAACATTTTCAGATACAAAAACTGGGAATTGAGCACGCTTATCACCATGCAGGCCGGAAACAAAATAAGACTCACTCCTGTATATAGCGATTCCTATACGGACCTGAGTGTATTCCCCGGGGAATTTAAAAACAGGTGGCTTATACCGGGAGATGAAAATACGACCAATATTCCGGTCATTGCTTCGAACCGGACGATCAACAATTATGAAAGCAGGGCTTTATCCCGGGCTTACAATGCTTACAATTATTCTACGGAGAGGATCGTAGACGGCTCTTTTGTGCGAATGAAAAATATAGCGTTGACCTATAATTTTCCAAAAACACTGACCGACCAGCTCGGTATGCGATCTTTTCTGTTACGCGTTCAGGCCACCAATCCCTTTCTCATCTATTCCGATGCTGCACTGAACGGCCAGGATCCCGAATTTTTCCGGTCAGGAGGGGTAGCCTATCCCATAACCCGGCAATATACGCTAACATTAAATGTAGGTTTCTAAACAAAAAATGATGAAAAGATATATACAATACATCGTTCTGAGTGTGGGGATTTCGGTGCTCCATAGCTCCTGTAGTTCTTTTTTGGACGAGGTGCCTGATAACCGAACGGAAATAGACAGCAAAGAAAAAATTGATGAACTTCTCACCGGGGCTTATCCGACCGGAACTTATTTTCTATTTGCAGAAAGTATGAGTGATAATGCCGCTGATAAGGGACCCAATGCCATCACCAACGATCGGACAAATACCGAGATGTTTTCCTGGAGGGACCTCAACGACGACACTGAGGATACTCCTACGTACTATTGGAATGCCTGCTACAAAGCCATAGCACAGGCCAACCATGCTCTTGTAGCCGCAGAAGAACTGGAAAAAAACAACGGGGAAGACCTATCGCCGCAACGGGGCGAAGCCTTATTGGCCCGTGCCTATGCACATTTTATGTTAGTCACGTTTTGGTCAAAACCCTATAACCCGGATACGGCAGACTCCGACCCGGGTATTCCGATTGTATTGGAACCGGAAACCGTGGTTATGGAAGATTATGAAAGAGGTACCGTAAAAGAAGTTTACGAACAAATTGAAAAGGACCTGGAACTCGGCCTGGATCTTATCTCCGACCATTACGAAAAGCCTAAATTTCACTTTACCGTAAATGCGGCAAAGGCCTTTGCCACCCGCTTCTATTTATTCAAAGGCGAATGGAACAACGTCATAGCATATGCCAATGACGTCCTGGGCTCGGATCCTGCCGCAAACCTTCGACCCTGGAACGAGGAGACCTATACAGGCCTGGGCACCTCAAGAGAATACGGTATTCAATATCAGTCGTCCGGAGAAAAATCCAATTTACTGATAGCCTCGGCAAAGTCTACATATACAAGACTGTTTGATGATGAAAGATATGCCCTGAGTGCAAGATTAAGTACTTCCCTCTTTTTCGGAAAAACAAATCCCACGGGAGGTCAATGGAGTTATCCGGTTTTCTCCAGCGGAGATTACAACAAGAATGTTCCGAAATTCACGGAGTACTTCATAACTACCAATATCAGTGCCCAGACCGGTCTTGCCTATCTTATGTGCGTGCTTCTTTCTTACGATGAGGTGATTCTTAACCGGGCAGAAGCCCTGGCAATGGTCGGAAGAGAAAATGAAGCCATTCAGGATATCAATAACTTTTTATCTAAAAAGACAGAAGACTATTCTGCTTCCGTACACACAATAGATAAAGACGATATAGACAATTTTTACAGAGTTGAAACCAATGAATTTTTTCCTTTTTACGATATCCCGGAATCCGCTAAATTTCTCATTAAGTGCTTATCCGAATTAAGGAGAATAGAATTTTATCATGAAGGAATGCGATGGTTGGACCACAAAAGGTGGAATATGGAAGTTATGCATGAAGATTACTTCGGAAACGCGACAATTCTATCCAAAGACGACCCCAGGAGAGAATTGCAAATACCGGCCGTGGCCAGGGCCAGCGGAATAACCCCGAACCCCAGATAAGTATATTTTGTTAATCATAACAAAAACATCATAAAATGAAACAAATATTCAAATATACCTCTATATTAAGCCTTATAATCCTATTTGGTGGCTGTACCAAAGAGGATGCGATCTCCTCCGAAAGCGTATTGGACACGGAAAAGCCACAACTTTCCGAATTAGATGTGTGGATCAGGGAACATTTTGTAGCCCCATACAATATAGATGTCCTTTATAAGTGGGATGACAATCAGGTAGATCTCAATAAATACCTGTACCCCCCTACATTAGAAAATGTACGACCTTTACTGGAAGTAGTGCTTGAAGTATGGATGGAGCCTTATAACGAAATTGCCGGTAAAGACTTTATTAAAAACATTTCTCCCCGTCAGTTGATTTTGGTTGGAGGGTATAATGTCAACGAATCGGGTACCATAACCCTCGGATTTGCAGAACAGGGATTAAAGATAGCGCTCTTTAATGTAGATCAACTCGATTTGAGTGATCTGGAAGATACACAGCAATATTTTCATACCATCCAGCATGAATACTGTCACATTCTTAACCAAACCAAACCTTATGATCCTACCTATGCTAAAATTACACCCTCGGGATACACTTCCCAATGGTTTGGAAACGGCAACAGCTATTCCCTTCGGACAGCCCTGAAAAAGGGGTATATCAGCAGGTATGCAAGAGCCAATGATTTTGAAGATTTCGCCGAGATGGTCTCTGCCATGCTTATTATGTCCAGAGAAGAATTTGATAACCAGGTAAACCTTCTTGTCAATGCCATACACAAACAACTGGAGGAACTCGAAGAAGATGCAGACGATAACGCTTCTGTACAGTCCGATATAAACGATCTGAAAATAGAGCTTGAAGAAGCAAAAAAAGGAGTAGCCCTCCTGAGAAAGAAAGAAGCTTTTGTCGTTGACTATTTCAAATCGGAATGGGACATTGATATCTATGAATTGCAGCAAAAGACCACCACTGCAATGAAAGAAATCGTAACTAACCATAAAACTGCAGGAAAATGAGAACTATAATCAAGAATGTATATGTCCTATGTGTTATTTCAATTTTATTTTGTGCCTGTAAAAATGACGATGACCAGGAACTTTTTAACGAAACGGCTACGAAGAGAATCAGTGAAAGGGAACAGGAGCTCAAAAAGCTTCTGACTTCCTCTGCCCACGGATGGAAAGCTATATATTTTACAAATCCTGATCAGTTCGGAGGGTTTACGTTATTAATGGATTTCGATGAAAAAGGTCATGTGAAAATGGCTTCCGACATCGATGAGGATATCGAAGAGAAGACAAGTATATACGATATTAATCTCGGAAATACGGTAAAACTTACTTTCTCTACCAAAAATCATATTAATAAGCTCAATGATTCTTATGTACCCGAAGTACTGAAAGGGACTGGATTCGAAGGAGATAATGAATTTAGCTTCTACGGTACAGATGGGGATATGATCATTTTTCGAGGCGTTAAAAATAATACCGAAGTTATTTTTGAAAAAGCTTCCGAAGAAGACCGGACTAACCTCATTACACAGAACAGGGAAATGATAAACAATATTACCTCCCGTCCTGAAGATCCCGTTTATCAGGTAATAAAAATCACCGGGAACGGAAAGAGCTCGTTGTATAATTTCAACTATAACTCCCTTATGAGATTTGTAAAATCCGTAACCCCAACAGATGGCAATAAACTAATCGAAAGATCATTTGGTGTAGGGTTCACCCCGGAGGGCCTGGTCCTCAATCCGCCTCTGGAAATAGAATCGGAAGAATTTACGGACTTCACATGGGACAAGGAAAACAGAAAATTTGTATCCCGATCCGAAGGATTCGTTGCCGAAATCATGTATTCGAACAAACCCGCTTATATCAATGATGATTATAAAAATATTGGTTCTTCTGTTCACTCTTTGGCTTTTTCTCCCGGGGAAAGGTTTGATCAGGTACTAAATACTCAAAGATTCAGAGAAATGTATTCTCAGGTAAACATAGATGCACAAAAAGATCATCCGGAGTTCCGACTACAGGACATTGTTTTAAAATTTAATAAACAAGCAGACGATCCGCAAAACACACATACCTTGGATCTTTACTTTTTTTATGGTCAGACACGATATTTTGCATCTTATGCCGTAGAATTTAAAAAAGAAGATAAAAAACTTAAATTCAAATACTTAAATGAAGTAAATGGAAATGCTTCTGATTTTAAAGAATACCTAATGCCACTTATAAATTTCTTTACCAATCCGGAAGGACTCATTGTGAATAATGAAGGTAGGTTTTGGCCACAATATACTAATCCGGGGTATACATTAACCAGTGCAGAAGATGCAACCTTAAGAGTTCATTGTGCAAGTAACTTTTACAATAACAATTGAATAAAATAAACCTTGTTCTCATGTTTTAGGTTTTTTTACCTTCGGGCCGTCCGTACAGACCACCGGGCGGCCCTTTTTAAGCAACAACACCCAAACTTATGTGTACGATGTATACCAGCACTCCCGAAACTAAAAAGATGAACAGGTACAGGAAGCTCCGGGAATTACACTCCTTATCCGCCGTATTCCTGCAAACCAGGGATAAAAAAATGGCGCGCTTATTGATAGACAACATTTATGAAAAAGTAAAAACCTGTCCTTATCCCGAACACCTGCTCGATGACATAGAAAACACATTTTGTGAATTCACACCGGCTATAGGTTCGTACATAAACAAGTTACCTCATATGCCCCCGAAAAAAGTTAAAGCACGCACCTATGAGTCTCTGGCAGTCATTATAAACCTTATAAACTTTTCAGAATTCTGAAAAACACTGTTTTTATAAAAAAATAAATTATGGAGAAAGTAAAAACAATCACAATTGGCATGCTCCTGCTCATATGCCTGGTTTCCTGCTCAGGCGATGATGATTCTATCGGCAACAATGTCTATATCCAAACCTTCGAATACAGTACAGACAAAGGAAAAGGATTAAAAACGGTTTCCCGGGGAGATAAAGTGTTATTGGAAGCGCGTACTTCATCCTCGGCCAATGCATCTTATACTATTATGATGTTTATAGAACCCGAAAATCAGAAGACCAGTAAAAACTGGAATTTTAACAAAAATTATTATTCTCAAAGCTATATAAAAGAAGAAATAAACATTCCCGAAAATGTCCCGTCCGGGGCATATAAAATAGGGATTGTCATACAGGAGATCAAAGGTGAAAATTCTGAAAACTTCCTATCCCAAATAGATAACCTCCCTTCCTTTGCAAGAAGAATTAAAAGTATTGAAATCCGATAAAGTAACCCTATCCCTGTCTCTCCCTGATCCATAACAAAAAAATCCCATTTTGCTTTTAGTACCATGAATACGCTTATACGAAGAAATATCAATAAGGTAATCCGGAAAAAGATTGAAAACTTCAGCAGTTCCGGTAAATTGCATTATCATCCGGAGCACCTGTTTTATTATACGGATGGTGTAAAAGCGGTTATGTCCCTATTCAGGGAAGATCACCTGTTTTGTGACATCGCTTCACAGGCCCGGGAATTGTCCGGAAACTACGGTTTTATACTTATTCGCCTGTACCTTACGGGAGGTGATAAATACTGGATAGAATACAATACGAAGAGCGGGGAAACACTTGAAATAATGAGGATATATGCAACACTTCCCATGGATAAGGGTATTTCTCTTTGTTTATATTTTAAAGTTTTCAGGAAAAAGCTGTATCGGTTGAATACTAAGCTTTTATAGAGATAACCAAAGAAGTCAGGTAACGATTTGGTAACGGTGCTTGTTGCTTTGTATTTCAATACGTTTCCGTTAGCTCATAGCAAATATACTGCTTTTTTAAGCTAGGTGGGTTCTTTATTGCTGAAATATTCCCGTGCAATTTCCGATACACCCACACTAAAATATTTTTTTCCATTGCAAACTCCCTCGATTGCTTTCTTAAAATTGTCTGCATCGCTACCAATAAGCAAGTAACTGTTAAACCCGATTTCCAAAAGAGATATTACGAGTTGCTCGCTATCATCGTCACTGTGGGCAATAAGTTTTAAGGTCGGGTATTTTGCTTTAAGTTCGTGAAGCTGTGCCAGTACCTTGCTATCCGAAAAATCAATGTCAATAATACAAACTTGGGGCAGTTCTTCTAATGCTGATAATTGAGATTTTATCAGTGATAAACGCAATGCTGATTTGTTCGATAGTGTTTGCCATAACTATTTCTATTACTTAGTTATACAAACTTACACAAATATTTCAAGGGAGATTATGTTGCCTATTATGACTATTCTTAATGGTTGATTTGCGAAGGATTCCCCTATAAATCCTTGCCCATATATTCTTCCAAAGAAGATTTCAGTTGGTCTAAAAATGTGGTTCGGGAACCTGCTCGATATTTCATTCGGTGGAAAGAATGGTGCAAATCCCCTAAAGTAATCTGAAACAGTTTTTCTAATACCAAACTCACTTTTCGTATCCCTATTTTACCGTAGGAAATAGAACCATTTGCATAAAGAGCGTAAATCAATTCTATCAAAGCATTTTTGGTATCCGTCCAAAGAATACTATCAGATGACATATCCCTTGAAGAAAATGAACCTGCCATTTCATCATCATTTATTTTTTGGAGAATGTAGTTATAGAGTAACTCGTTGGCTATTATACGAGCCACTTTGTTATCATAGTATGTTGAAAACAGCGGGTCAATTTCAAAAACAAAACTGTTCAGACCGTCGTGGAAATTAATGTTGCCTAATCTAAAGTAAGTCTCATCACGGTCTGTTCTTCCCGAACGATAATACCTGTAAAAATCTGAATTATAAAT
Source organism: Sinomicrobium halophytocola (assembly GCF_052983395.1). Taxonomy (NCBI): domain Bacteria; kingdom Pseudomonadati; phylum Bacteroidota; class Flavobacteriia; order Flavobacteriales; family Flavobacteriaceae; genus Sinomicrobium; species Sinomicrobium halophytocola. The sequence continues at coordinate 394,763 of NZ_JBRKIT010000024.1, read as the reverse complement.
ATGCTCCCTGTATTCCTGTTTTAATTCCTGTAATTGTTCTGAAAAATAACTTGCGTACATTTTCCCTCTGTCCACAGGACAAGCTGTCTGTATGCGGAATATCTTATTATGGTAAATGAGTTTGGAGAGGATGTACGGTTTAATATTACGAAAGAAATTGATTTCCTCCCATTGGTTTTTAAAACCTTGTTTTGTAATATCCTCTCTTACAGACAATAAGTATTCTTGCAGGTATATTATCATTTGGTACGCTTCATCAATGATATTGGGTGCGGATAGCGAAATTGCGTTTTCTTTTCGCTGTATCTCTGAGATGATATGATTTAATGAAACTGCCATTTCGGTTAAGACTAATATATATTACGTAGGATGACCATTTCAAACACTAAAAGCAATAGTTATTCAGGCTATTGCTTCAATCTCCACTTCTGTTTATTTTATTTGGGATTTTAATGGCATACGCATACTTATTGCAAGGCGAATAAAAAGCACCTGCATTACTTGGTAAAATCTTTTTGTACTTATTTAATTAAATGAAGTCCGAAACTCCAAAGGTGTTTGATTAGTCTTATTTTTAAATAATTTGCTGAAAGATTGAGAGTATTCAAAACCGAGTTCAAACGCAATTTCGCTAACGGTAAGATTTGTTGTCGTGAGAATGTATTTTGCCCTTTCAATTATTTTGTCTTGTATATGCTGTTGGGTACTTTGACCTGTAAGATTTCTCAACATATCACTCAAATAATTGGCAGACATATTTAATTCGTTAGAAAAAAACTGAACGGATGGAATGCCTTTTTGCTGTAAGCGTCCATCGTTTATATAGTCTGCTAATAATTTTTCAAACCTAACCAGCAAATCATTATTAACCGCTTTCCTTGTGATAAATTGACGATTGTAAAATCGGTTGCAATAATTCAAAAGTAATTCTATTTGAGAAATCAAAATATCCTGACTGTAAACATCAATGCCCGAAATGTACTCTTTACGGATAGTGTCCATTATGCTTTCAATTATTTTTGATTCTTCATCAGACAAATGCAATGCCTCATTTACAGCATAAGAAAAGAAACCAAATTGTTGGATATTTTTATCCAAAGGGTATGCTCTTAAAAAATCGGGGTGTATTAACATTGTCCAACCTTTCAACTGTACATTATCCGCTAATTCAGACACAATAACTTGTTTGGGTGCGTGAAATACCATTGCACCTTCCTGAAAATCGTAATATTGCTGACCGTACTTCATTGTTCCGTCATAGTTGATTTTTCGGCTTATCGTAAAAAAGTTATAAGTTTTATTCTTTAATCTTTCATCGCTGTAGTTTCTTATATTTTCGTGATTTATCAAGCCAATCAAAGGGTGTTTTGGCTTTTCAACACCTAACAAACTATGATACTCCGAAATCGATTTTATGTTATATGGTTTTTCCATTTTCATTTAGTAAATTTATTCCAAATTAGTAGATGTAGAAATGTGCTTATAGGCTTCAAATTTTTCGAGGTTTTTAGCCATTGTATCTGTTATCATCTTAAAACTGTCTGCTCCTAAAATTAAATGTACAGGTGGGTTTTCCATATTAGCTAAATTAAACAATTCAGTTACTAATTTTTTAGGGTCGCCCGGTTGTGTTCCCGCTCTTCCTGAATAACTTTGAAACGTTTTATCACTATCGTATTCTTCTATTCGGTGTTTTGTGTAAGATAATGAGCCTTCATCAAGGAAATTAGTTCTGAAAGAACCTGGCAGTACAACCGTAGCTTTCACATTAAGCGGTGCAATTTCTAATGCCAATGATTCAGTAAGCCCTACCATTGCAAATTTTGAAGTAACATAACTTCCGATATTTGCACCTGCAATATAGCCTGCCGCAGAAGCGATATTGATAATATACCCCGAACGTTGCTTTCTAAATTGTGCCATTGAAGCCCTGATAACATTAACCGTTCCGAATAAATTTACGTCCAATGCTTTTCTAAATTCATCATCGGTTAATTCTTCCAAACTTCCGATATATGAAAATCCTGCATTATTAACGGCTACATCTAATCCTCCAAAATGTTCAACTGTTTTGTTGATTGCCTGTTTAACATCTTCGCTGTTTGTAATGTCTAATTCAATAGGCAGAAAATTATCGTTTTCAATGCCAACACTTTGTTTTAATTGATTAGTATTTCGTGAAGTCGCAGCAACTTTTTCGCCTTTATCCAATAATAATTTTGTCAGCAAAAGTCCCAAGCCTTTTGATGCTCCCGTAACAAACCATATTTTTTGTTTAATATTTTCCATTATACTATAATTTTTATTTGTAGGGCGATATTTCTTATCACTGTCATTTTTTATCAAATAGCTTTGCAATACGTTGAATTTCGGATAAGAGTTCATCCATTATCTTTTCATCTGTTTTCGGATTCATAAATGTAACTCTCAAATAAACCGAGTTGTTTAAAGTGGTTTGTACGATATAGAAATCTCCATTGTGCAATAAACATTCCCGTATTTCACCATTAAGACGGTTTAATTTGGACTCACTCAAAGTCTTTAATTTATATCTGAAGCAAACAATGTTTGAGTTGGGTTGAATCAACAGTTCAAAATCATTTCGGAATTTGATTTTCTCTGAAAATATTTCGGCTAAGTGATACAGTCTTGTAACAAATTGCCCGAACACATCTTCTCCATAAAACTTCAATATTGAGTAAAACTGAATACACATCATACTTTTAGTGCATTCAAAAGTTCTTTTTGCCAAATCGTACCAATCTTCTTCCTGCTCTTTTTCCCATAAGTATTGGGCTTTTTGCATAAATGCAGCATAAGAGTTTTGTTTTTCCTTAAAAATTAAGAAACTCATAGCAGATGATGTCATCAACATCTTATGTCCGTCAATTGTTACAGAGTCGGCATTACTCAATCCTCTTAATAAATGCTTATATTCAGAAGAAAAAATTGCCGCACCACCGTGTGCTGCATCCACGTGGAACCATATTTTTTTTGCATTACAGAACTTCGCAAGTTCTTGTAAATTATCATACATTCCTGTTGAAGTAGATGGGGCACTTCCAACAACTGCAATTACTTTTTTTCCTTCTAAATGGGCTTTATTATAATATTCCTCAAGCAAATCAGTTTGCATATTAAAAGCATCATTAACGGGTACGTTAATGATGCTTTCATTTGAAAGCCCCATAATTTTAAGAGCTTTCTCAATACTGTAATGAGCTTCAGATGAAACCATTACTGCTAAACTATCATTTGAAACATCAGATGTTGACATCACTTTTTTTGCGGCCAGTAGTGCTGTAAGGTTTGCCAGCGAACCGCCTGATGTAACAAAGCCATCAGCATTAGAATCGTATCCTATCTTTTCTGCTATTTTATCAATAACCACTTTTTCTATTGCGGTACCTGCCGCTCCCATTTCATACACAGCCATTCCGTTGTTTAATATGGCACTCACTAATTGAGATAAGGCTGCCAATGGAACAGTGGGCGATATTTGATGACCGATATATCGTGGGTTATGAATATGAATTGACCTGTCTATAATATCCTTAAAAAGTTGTTGGGGCGTATTGCTATCCAATTTATAATTTTTCCAATATGCCAATTGTTCTTCAGGTGTTACCCAATGACTGACTTTTACTTTGTTATCATAAGAATTTTTAAGATGGTCGGCAATTAGATCTATTAGTTCAATACCGAATTCTTTAAACTTTTGAACGTTATATATGTCTGCTAATTTATCTTCCATTGCCATTGTTTTCCTTCCTAATACTTTTTGAGAAATTCGTCAATTTTATCTATTGCTGGGTCAAGATATTTATCTATATCGTACAAGTCCATATGCGATGCACCCTCTATCACAAACCATTCTTTTTCTCCGGCTGCCATTTCATAAACTTGTTTGTCCATATCGTGGGTAAACGCTTCGCTTCCCGCAATTACCAAAAATGGTGTGGTAAAATATTTTGCCTGATTTACAAATACTCTTGCAGGGTCAACAGGCATACCAATTGTAGGATAATAAGGCGAATAATTTGGAATTTTGTCGTGTCCTGCTCTGTTGAAGTAATATTCATAAGCATCTTTCAATGCTTTTGAAGCATTTTCTGGCGGTGGTATTGGCATTCCTCCAAATGTTGGTGCAGTGTCGTATTCACCCGTTTCGTAGTAGCGTTGTTTGCCTTCTGCGGCTACTTCCAACATTTTGTCAAGCACTTCTTTGGGATAAGCACCAAATAAACTTGCGGCTGCATCAAAATTACCTACAAGTGTTGCAACGGCTTTAATCCGAACATCGCCAATTGCTACATTACAGATATAGGGTGCGCCCGCACAAGCTCCAAGCCCATAAAATTTCTCTCTGTCCACAAATTTTAAAGTCCTCAAAAAACTAATCGCATCTGTTGTATTCGGAATCATATTGTGCATCGATTCGTAGTTTCTTACTTCGCCCTCGCTATCTCCAAAATTTATAGGGTCAAAAACCAAAAAGACATAACCTTTGGCAGCAAGCTTATTACCATAAGTTGCGCCAGTTTGTTCTTTAACCTGCGTACCAACACGTGTATATATGATAGTTGGATACTTCTTTTCACTATCAAACCCTTTGGGTAAATATAAATCTCCCGCCAATTTGTAACCCTGACTCATAAAATAAACCCTGTTCTTTCCTTCATTTAATTGCGTATAGTCTACAGTCAAGACTTCTTGATTTTTCATTTTATTACTATTTAAATTGTTATGTAATTCTATTTGAGAGAAACCCGTTGTATAAACGCACATCATAATGGTTGTTGTGAAAGCAATATGTTTCACTTTCCTGGACAGCCATAAATTCTGGTTTTTGGTACGTTTGTTCATATAACTTTTACTTTTAAATTTCTAAATCAAAATTAATGAGTATCAAGATGTTGACTGTATCCAAATCTCTTAGGGTTGTGTTCAAATACAAGATTTTATTCAAATCCGGTTGAGAAGCTCAACGCTTTCAGTTGTTCCAGATTTTCAAGCTGAGATTTGTAATAATTTACAGCTCTTTCATAGGCATCTCCCCCCATCAACAAATGTAAAGGAGCATTTTCCTTTCCAGCGGTATCAATTAAAATCGTAACCAGTTTATCGGGATTTCCCGGCTGTTGTCCGTTAAATTGATTCATAGCATCAACCAGATGTTGTGTGCCGTATGCTTCAATTTTATTTTGGGCTACCGGAAATGCGCCTAAAAAATTTGTTCTGAAAAGCCCCGGAGAAACAATGGTCACTTTCACATTGAATGGTTTTACTTCCAGCGCCAATGCTTCAGAGAATCCAATCACAGCCGATTTAACAGCGTTGTAGCTTCCTGCACCTGCATCGGCAGAATAACCCGCAGACGAAGCAAAATTGAAAATGTGCCCGCTTTTTTGTTGTCGGAAATAAGGCATTACATTCCTGATTACATTTTGGAATGCAAACACATTAACAGCCACTGACTGCTGAAATTCTTTGGCAGAAACTTCCTCTAATGCTCCCAAAAGCATATAACCTGCATTGTTTACGGCAACATCAATTTTTCCAAAAGTTTTTACCGTTTCATCAATTGCCGCTTTTACTTCGTTATCGTCGGTAATATCAACTGTAAGTGCTAATAAATTCGGGGTCTTACCGATTTTTTCTTCAATGCTTGTTTTATCTCTTGAAGTTGCGGCAACTTTATACCCATTGTCTAATAATTGCTTTACAAGTGTTAAGCCAAAACCATTTGAAGCTCCTGTTATAAACCAAACCTGTTCTTTTTGATTACTCATCTTAATATAATTTTTATTGTTAATACGTTTTATTGAAAATTGTTTATTTAAGTCCTCCTGAGACTTCGATGCGGCTATCGGTTAAAAATTCCGAATCGTCGCTTGCCAAAAACACGGCTACTTTAGCTACATCCTTCGGAAAGCCCATACGGCCTAATGGAGTGGCTTTTATATATTGTTCAGCAACGCCACCACCAAAATCAACCTGTGTTCCTTCAGTTTCAATTGCTCCTGGAGCTATAGCATTCACGCGAATATTTTTTGGCCCTAATTCTGCGGCAAGCGCGTGCGTAATGCTTTGTACAGCACCTTTAGTTCCTGAATAAATTGAATAGGTAGGTACGCCTTTTTCACTCACTACAGAAGTCATATTAATAATGCTGCCGCCTTTTTCTCCAAAATATTTTACTGCTTCCCTTGTCGCCAAAAGATTCCCAAGAACATTGATACTGTAATGACGATTGAACTCCTCTACGCTTATTTCTTCTATAGGGATTGATTTGAAAACACCCGCATTGTTTACCAAAATATCCAAACGACCAAACACTGTATTTGCTTCTTCAAACATTTTTTTTACTTCTGCTTCTTTTGAAACATCAGCATATATTGCAATAGCTTTACCGTCCTTTGCGATAATTTCATTTACGATATTCTCTGCGCTTGCTTTATCACTTGCGTAATTGACTACTACACTGGCACCTTCCTCGGCAAATGCTCTGGCAATACCCGCGCCGATACCTTTGGATGCCCCTGTTACAATGGCTACTTTTCCTTCTAATTTTTTCATTTGATTATTATTTTACTTTTAAAATATCTTGTCTTCTCTCTTCAGAAAGCCAAGGATTTTCTACATCATCAAAGTCGGTAGAAATGCTTACGGATTTCCATTTCTCAAATTCTGCTTTTCTATCGGCATCAACGACTTCTAAAATAGCCACAGCATCTGAACCCAAAACCAAGTGAACAGGCGGTTCCGAATGTTCTACCAAATCAATTATCACTTGTGCCGCCTTGTCCGGATTTCCTAACGGCATAATGTCTTTGAGATAATCTTTAAGAGATTGCAGGATATTTTTGTAATCATCAATCGGTTCGGCATAAGTCATTGAATTGCTTGCCCAATCGGTACGAAAACCACCTGGTTCAATAGAGGTAACTTTGATGCCAAGTGCGGCAACTTCTTTACTTAAAACCTCGGTAAATCCTTGTAACCCGAACTTTGCTGCCTGATACATAGAAAAGCCGGCTGAACCAACTCTACCACCAACTGAACTCACATTGAAAATGCTACCAGAACGTTGTTTACGCAGATAAGGCAACACCGCTCTTGTAATTTCGATAGGTGCATATAAGTTCACATCTAACTGGCTGTTCATCTGCTCATCAGTAAATTCTTCTATAGCTCCTGTAATACCAAAGCCCGCATTGTTTACCAACACATCAATTCCTCCGAAGTGTTTTACCGTTTGTTCTACTGCTTTATGGATTTGAGCCCTGTCGCTCACATCTAATTGCAAAGCAAGAATTTGATTGGGAAATTTTTCCACCAAATCATTTAATTGTTTCGGGTTTCTTGCTGTGGCTGCAACGTTGTCACCTTTCGCTAAAACAGCTTCTGTTATACTCCTACCCAAGCCTCTTGAGCTTCCTGTAATAAACCAAGTTTTACTCATCTTTATCAATTTTTATTTGTTTACAACAAAAGTATCCACAAAAAGATATACTTTTGTTACTTGTATACAAAAGGATACTTAAAATGAATAAGCGTAGAAAAGAAGAAGAGTGGAATTTTCAGGATAAAATAAAATTTGTGCAAGACACACATTTTGTACTTGGCGGTAAATGGAAACTGCCTATTATCATTTCTATTTATAACGGACACAATCGCTTCAACGAAATTTTGCAATCAATTCCGAAAATTACAAATCGTGTTTTATCGAAAGAATTAAGGCATCTGGAAGAAAATCTGTTAGTTTCCCGAAAAGTCTATGATGATTATCCTGCAAGAATAGAATATACACTTACGGAATATAGTAATAGTGTTACTGAAGTTTTGGTAGCTATGGAGAAATGGGGAAAACAACATCGGGAAAGAATTAAAGATAAGATGTAATAATATTAGTAGATATATTTATCTACTACGCTGTCTAAAATGGTTTCTATGCTTATCAACGGCATCATCCAATCAATTCTGCGTTTGCATCTCCTTTCCATCTTATTTGGAAGTAATTTTTACCCTGTGCTTCGGGTAACAAACTGAATAATCCAATATCAAAACTGTAGGGATGCTCCTGTGGGATAAGCTCATTTTTGACCTTTATTCTTTTTTCAGATGCTCTGCTTCAAATTCTTCGGTTAGTTGAATAATTTTTTGACACAATAACGTCATTTCTGCCGTTTGCTTTTCTAACTTATAAAGGAAAGCTGCCGCTTTTTTCTCCGAGAAATTATGGTATAACATCTTCACGATTTGGTTGTAGTTTACACCAATACTCCTGAACTGGCTGTGGAAATTGGTTAACCGCATATAGTAATCCATTGTAACCGTATCAATTTTTATCGTCTTTATTTCTTTTCCAAACAACACGGAAGTAATGAATTTAGCCTTTGTATGCACACCAGATTTCTCAAACATTGCCAGAAATCGGGCGTTTTCTTCATCGGTAAGCCTGAACATATACCTGTTTTGTGCAGGGTTAAGCTTTGGTTTTCTACCGCCTTTGTTCCATTTTTTTCTTTGATTTCCATTCATAACAATCCATTTTTAATTTTTCAACCATTCGACTTCGGAGAAATGGTTTAGCCCCCTGCGTAAGGGCAAGTGGTTTTGAGCAGCGGAATTTATTTCGAGCAGCTCAAAACACAACTTGCCGTGTTCCGATGAACACAATAATCCGTCCTGCGGAACGGATTGGAGTTAGCAAAAAAAGCAGTCTGAAACTGCTTCCCATTTTGTCAATAAATACTTGTTTTTTGTATTAGAAATATCTCCATAGTTCCTTTACAAAATAAAGGAACGCTTGTCATTCGATACTTAGCCAAACACTACCACTGAACGCCAAAAGATGCCATTCAAGAATAAAAGACTGATAAAATCCAAATGAGTAAGATGAAGAAGCAAACAGGATAAACCGTTGCAAACAGGAAAGCATTTTGAAAGAAAACAATTGTACAGAACTGCATACATATTTACTCATTTAAAGTTCTTTGTACTCCTGCAAATAAATATGCTTTTGCGCTTTTATAGTTGTATGCTTTTAAAAACGTACATAGGTAGATACGTACCAACGTTTAAAGTCAATGTGTTTCTTCCTCATAAATTGTTTCCAAAAGAAAAAAACAGAAAAAAAGAAAGCCATTCAATTAAGGCGGACAAGCGGAAAAACCAAAAGGAAACGGAATAAGTCCCGAAGGGTGGCAGGGCAACACAATAACTCGGCGAAGCCACCTTATTTGCCCTGCCATTATGCCGTAGTCTTTTGGTTGGGTGGTGCGGCGGGTGTCCGCTTTACCTTTGCTACTTTTTTATTCTTTTTGGGTACATTTTCAACTATTCAATTTGGCAACTGAACGCCAAATGCTACCTCTGAAAGCAACATTAGAAAGCTCTGTATAAGTACCTTATATTTTTGAGGTTCAAAATGATGTAGATATGGAAATAACGGTTTTGGACATTCAGATTTTGAAAGCACTGCACAGGGAAGTAAAGGAAGTTTCCAAATTAATTGCCGAAATTACTGCACCCTACAAAGCCTTACAACAGGCAACGAAATGGCTCGACCAACAGGAAGTCTGCCAATTACTCAATATCAGCAAAAGAACTTTACAGACGTATAGGGCAAAAGGTATTCTTCGGGCAACGCAAATCAATCGGAAGACTTATTTCAGATTGTCCGAAGTGGAATTACTGATGCAGGGAGAGCGACCATTAAAAAAGCAAAAGAAATGAAGCAGATTGAAAATTCAAACGAGGATATGCTTGCTCTGCTCGAAGCTGTGGTAGGCATTAAAAATGAGCTACTCTATATCAGGGAATATTTCCACCCACTCTTAAAAGGGGAAATCTACCTGTCAGGCGAACAAGTTTGCGAGATGCTTCACATCAGCAAACGAACATTGCAACAGTACAGAGATGACGGACTGATACCCTTTATCAAGCTCGAACGGAAAATCCTTTTCCGTGAAAGCGATATTATCAAGGTGTTAGAAAATAACTATCAGCGCTAGCCGATTGATTAAAAGAATGTTTTGAAACTGTAGCCGTATTATTTAATTAACCTTAAAGCATTAATGATTTTTTACAGATGAACTACTTGTTGTTATTTCAATAAAACATAAATTTTCCACTTTTTTTTTCATATAAATACTTTTCATTTCTAAATCCCATTGTTTTACGATATTGCTCATCAAATATATCTGCTAAATCTGGAGTAGTTGCGATTGTATTAGCGTAATTTATCTGTTTTTGATTTAGTTTCTTATTCAAGAATGCTCCACATACTTCCAATTCATCTGTACAAATTAGTTTACCGTGTAAAAGCTCCCTCATTAATAAGAATTCCACTAAGTTTTCAGGTTTCTGTTTACGAGCCATTAACGTTAAAAGAAACACTTCGAGGTCATCAAGTTTAACAACCCAAGGAAAAATATCATTATCCTTTTCTAATTGAATTAGTGTAGATAAATCACATTGGATTTGACCAAATGTTTTAAGGTTTACTATAATTGGAAAGTCTTCTTCAAATTGTGTTGTATCAATTTCTTCAATAAGATTACCATTTTTATCGGTAATTTTTAGAGGTTCTTGATTAATAAATTTCTCTTCTACTCTACGAGTTTGTTTGTAACCATAACCAATGCAAGCATCAAAATCATCTTTTATCCGAACAAATGCTTTTTCAGGATTTCTAAAGGGTTCTCGGAGTGAATAACCTTTTGCTTCTATTATGAAAGCGTAGTTTTTCCATAGAAATAAAATATCTTGTTCGCAACCGTCCACATAATAGCCTTGATATAATTTAAAGTCAGAGCCAAAGAAATTAGAAAAGAGTTTCACTATATTTTTTTCTAATAATTTACCCTTTACATCTACATATTTGGTTTTATGTTCTGTTGTTGTAGTCGTTACTTTTTCAAGCAATGTTTCAATAGCGTGTATAACTTGTTTTACCTCAAAAACTTGATACATTTTTTCATCAATTGATAATATAGGCTTTTCGTATAGTGGATTGCCTGGTTTAGTTTCTGTATAGTATAAAAAGTCCTTTTCCTCTCGTTTTGTAGATAGTAATTGTAAAATCTTTTGAACTTTCTCAATGGTTAGGATTTCAGAAACAAGCTCTTCGGGATAAAATCTATCCATTATTCCGTGGTCAGCCATAAAAGTATAAAGGTGCATATCCTTTTCGCCCATTTCCCTTATAAAATCAGGTACTCCGTCAATTACACCAATTTCTACTTTTGTATATTCTTTCCAATTAGGTCTTAATAATGCTTTGTTAGTTGAGAATGCTTGAAAGTTTCTTTGATTTAGTTGGTCAATATTTTCATAAAATTGAATAAAATCTTGTGTTACCAATCCTATCTCATTTTCAATAATATCATCCATTGGAACAAATAAATCTTTAATCCAATTTATTACCTGTTCTTCATAGTTTAATGGTCCTTGATTAAAATAAGAAAGAAAAGAAGGCATTGCAACCTGCCTTATCCTTTTCCATTCTTCGGTAATTTCTTCAGGATTTTCTGTAAAGAACAGTTTATGATATTCTGCTTCTATTTCATTTAATAAGGGAACTATCCGGTCCCATTTTTCGGGGTCATATTGAATATCAACACCATTTGCAGGATTTGAACTTACATTTAAACCTGCAAGGTAATATAATTGCCTAAGTGGTGAGGATAATTTTCCTAATTGGTCTTGAGCCCGACCTATATTTTTCATTAAAAAAGATATGTCCCCAAGAAACCATTCTGCGTTATATGTTGAAACTATCTCTTTTAGAGCCTTTGATTTTATTTCTAAATTCATTTTTTTTATATTATATCATTAAATATTTATCTTGAAAAACTACCAATGCGATTAAATTTATCAATGTACTTCCCATAAAGCAATAGTATAAATATTCCCCAACTCTCTGTACATATTTTTAATCGCTCAACCCATTTAGATATTATTTCCATATTCATTACCAATTGATAATCTTCTTCATCTCCTTTTGGTTCAGGGAAAATATGGTCTTTAATATTTATCATTGCTTTAAGATATTCTTGCTCTTCTTCACTATCAAGGTAACTGTCTTCGTCAAATGGAAACATATTGATCCATACAACTAATGAATCTAGTATTGTTTGAAAAGATTCCTGTAACTCTAAACCTATTTTTTGTATGTATTGCTGTAATTTCTCTTGATCGGATTCCGTCAGTTCAATTTCATCAAACAATCTCAAATCGTAAAAGTGATCTGTCAACAAAAGTACTTTCCCATACACTTCCGTAGCTTTAGTTATATCATTAAACTCCGGATATAAATTTACCCATCCCTCAATATTCAGATTTTCAATAATTTTTGCCTCAATCGGTTGTGGTATCGAATTAATTAAAGATAATTCTTCAAACAACTTATCTTTTATGTTGTATAATCTGACTTCATTCCATTGATTGTTTAGGCTTTTTTTCTGAATGGTCTGGATGAAATAAAAATTCGAAAACCAAAATTGTAGCATCAAATATTTCAAACTTGTGTATTCAGGATTATCTATTGTCTGTTGTACAATTTGATAAGCTTCTTTATACCCCATTAACGCCCAAAAAGGACTTTCTCCATCAATTAAAATAATAGGCTTATCATTCGTTGTCTTATTATTAATATACCTGATTGAAAAAGAATTGGATTTTGAAGCCTGTTTAAAGTCTTTTATTATTTTGTTTTCGAAATCTGATTTTAGCTTAAAAATCCGTTTTGCTGACCGTTCTCCTTTACTATTATTATTCAAAAAATCTTTCCATATTGAAGCTGTAGTAAATAAGGTATTCGTTTCGATTTTTGAATGATGTGTATTATCAATATTCCCTAAGATAGTGTTGTATTGACTATTATAAACTTGAAGCTTTTCAATTGCATTGTAAAGATTGATTTGAGATAAACGTTCGGTATTCTCATCGTGTATATGCTCTTCATCAGTTTTTAATTTAGCCTTTGAATATAATGTACCGGCTGACTGCTGGATAAAATTTTCTATATCTCCTCTAAAGTCTGAAACACTTTTAAAGAACAATTCGTATTTCGATTGCAACTTTTTATTACGTTGCTCTCTTTCATTTTCATTGGTTGCTCCTTTTTTCTTACCGCCATAAATACCTAATGGATCTGTAATAAATTTAGGCTCTTTGATGCCTTCCGATCTTTCAAAAAGCATATTCTGCATAATTGGAACTACGGGCATATAATTTACACTGCCTTTAAACAATTTCTCAAATAAGGTATTAAACTCTTTGATTTTATCTTTGATATTTATTTCCCAGTCATTTAGTTGATTCGTGTAATCATTCCAATCTTCTGGTCTTAATTGATATTCATATAGTTTGATGATTGAGGAATTGATATTTACCCATTCTTCTAAAGGAAGATTTTCGATAGATATTGTTTTGTGTGTATCATCATAATCCACTCCTAAAGTTTGTAAACGATGACCATATCCTTGGGAATTAAATTGTTTTTTGTCTGGAAGAGCGGTTCTGATAACATCTAAAACATATACAATAAAATCATTGGTTGACCTTTCTACATCATTTTTTAGAATATCAATGATGTAATGTACATTCACTTCGTTGTCATCTACAGATAAATGGATTACATCAAATTCTTTTTTTATTTGTTCGACGAAAATATCAAGATACTTTTTTCGTATAGCATCCATTTCTACTGAATAAGAATACATACCTAACATCAATTTAGATAAGCTTTTACTATCCATTATTTTGAATGCAGATTCATAGGTAATTTCTGCAAATGGTGGTAATTTCTCTTTTTGATTGCGTATGTTTTTAAGCCAAAATAATGCTTCTCCAAAAGATTTCCATCCAAATATGGTTAAAGGTATTTCTTCTGGAAAGTCAAGTTTATGGATGACTTCAGCTGCTAAATTGAAAACATTCTGATTAGGTAATAATCTCTGATTGATGTCATTTATTTTTTCTCTCCGTTCGTCATCCACTTTCAGTATATCAAGCATTCCATTTTTGTCATAATTGCTTCCAAACAGAAAGTCTGTAAACATTGTCCAAACACCACCACAAATGGTTCTGCATTCATCTATAACTTTACGGTTATTTTCAACATAATTTTTAGTGCCCAGCCATATAAAAGAATTTAAAATTGAAGTATATATAGACCAATTCCTTACAACAATTTTATTGTTTAAATCAGTAACAAATTGATTAGGCTTCAGTATTTCAAGATGGAACATTTGTAATAAGAACAAGTACAAATCTTTCTCGTCTATCAGCGGAACACACTTATAAGCATATTCTTCTTTATACGTTGTAAATTCATCAAAAAGTATTTCCACTAACTTCTGTGAACGAATTAGATGTAATCCCTGAATGTATTTCCCATTCAATGATTTCTGGACTAAATATTCATTCTCTAACTTTTCGATTATAAATTGATAATCAATGTTTGAATCTAATTTAGATACATCAATCTTAGCTCCTAAAGAATCAGCAAGGCTCACAATTCTTAAAAACTCAATCTGCGGATTACGACCTTGATGACTTTCGTTACGCAACTGTTGAATCTGTTGTTTCAGCTTATTTTGTAACGAGCTTCCCTGAGTAATGGAATACACAAATTCTAACAGTGGGGCATCATCACCAATTTGAATCCAAGCCTGTTCAAAGTCTGTAAAATGTGTAATTTTATTTCGTTCGTTTAATTTAGTGTAGATAATTTCCGCTTCTTCATTAGATAAGGATAAGTCTATTTCTTTATGCTCAAATTCTACTCCGATTGCCGATGCCCTGTACCAATCTTCATTCCTTATGGCTACTAAAAACCTAATATGATTTAAATGGGCAGATTCTTTTATTATCTGGAGCCAATCTGTTGAATTGGGATTTACATTGATTACAAATACGGTTGGAACTTCCAGTTTCCTACTTATAGAAGCAATAGCTTGGATTGACTGTTGAGTTGTAATGGGCTCTTGTTGAATATTCAATTCGTAAGAAAGCCAATCATTGACATAATTATGAACATAACTATACAATAAAGCTGTCTTCCCTTGACCAGACGCACCTTTAAGTATAATAGTGTTATTGTCTTTTAACTCATCATTTATTAGTTCCAGATATTTTGCCCTATTAACATCAAGACCCAACAAAATGTGTTCATACCTGGTTAAAGTCGCATTGTAGAATTCTTTTTCTAAAAGCGTTTGATTAGCATTTTCTGTAGAAACCTTATGCAATGGTTTTAATACTACGCCATATTGATTATGAACAGCAATTCTCTCCGTTATATATATCGCAAAATCCTGAATCTTGCTATAAAAATCCTTAGTAGTTGTAGGATGTTGTTTTTCTGCAATAAACTGTAACCAGTTCAACAGAAATCCTATTGTAGGAATAGGATCAACTTCAGGGAAATTACTTTTAATCATTTTTTCAATTTCTTCAGCAATCTCTTCCTCGCTAATCTCTATAAATTGAGCTTTACTTTTAACCAATTTCCATTCATCTGTTGTTATCTTATATTTTTTCAGAATTGTTTTCTGTTTTTCGGAAACAGTATCTTTATGCTTTTCCCAATTCTTTAGCTCTTGGCTTATTTCACCATAAGAAACCAATATTGGAATTGCGTCTGAATATTTAGCTAAAAACCTCTTAATGAATGAAGTTTTATGCTCGGATAGAATATCAGATAATGTAATTGATCTTCCTAAATTCTTTAATTGTATGGCATATAAAAGTTGACCACTACCATCCAATACGTCTAAATCTTCTTCTCCTTCCAATCTAAATACAAGGTCTTTTGACAAGGAGGATAAGATGTGATATAATGAATATAAAAATTGGGTTCTATAACCACGTAAGGCTGCTATTGCTGACATTAGAAATTCTGAATTGATAATATTGTTAGGCTATAAATTTACGAATATAGTTGCCTCATTTTTTTACCAATAAAGAAAATGCGTGATAGAGTTACATTTGCCTAAAAGAGCTTTCCATACTTTTAAATTTATGTGATACTTTTTCCATATCCTTTGCAACTTTCTCGTTGAGTATCTTGGCATAAATCTGTGTAGTGGCAATATTCTTATGCCCTAACATTTTGCTCAAGCTTTCAAGCGGAACACCCTCGCTTAAAAACAGCGTAGCGAAAGTGTGCCGTGCCAAATGAAAAGTTACTTTCTTTTCTTTAAGACAGTCGATAAGTTTGGATATTCGTTTCAAACTATCATTGCAGACCGTGTTCGAGGGAACAAGAAACACCTTGCCATCTTTTGAAAATCCTGAGTATTTCTCGATAATCATTTTAGGAATATCCAACAGCATTACATTGGATGATGTTGATGTCTTTTTTCTGCGTATGATAATCCATCGGTTACCGTCAAAGAAATCTCGGATATTACTGTTTTTAAGTCCTTTCATATCTGAATAGGAAAGCCCCGTGAAGCAACTGAAAACAAACAGGTCTTTTACCAATTCATCTTTCTTTGTAGCACAGTTGAATGTTACAAGTTGTTCCAATTCATTTCGTAGTAGATAGCCACGGTCTTTATCTTTTTTGGTGTTTTTGTATTCACTAAACGGATTGAAAGCAAGATGTTTTCTGCTCATTGCCAATCGACAAACTGTTGTAAAGCCAATCATATAAATCCAAATGGTATTATGCCCTAAATTTTGGTCATCACGCAAATAGTAATCAAAGTCCTGTACAAAATCACAAGTAAGGTCATTAAATGTTAAATCTGTATAACCATATTTTACACGAGCAAAATTGCGAAGATGTTTTAAGAGTGTTCTATATCTTCGGTAAGAGCCTATAACTCTAAGTCCACTATTAACTTTTTTCTCGAAATCTGAAAGAAATTGTTCGTAGAATTTGAAAAAGGTAAGTTCTCCGCTTTCCATACCTAAAAAGGCATTTTTAAGTTTTGCACTGTTTACCGTTCCGTCGTTTTTCAGGACTTTGGAATAACATTCCTCGATGCCCAAACGTATTTTGTCAAGTTTACTGTTTACCTGCTGGGCTTCTCGGCTTTTTCCTAAAACTCTGCCATATTTCAAATCCCAATTTGTTGAAGAAGTATCCAGTTTGGTACTGAATGCAGTCTGTGTACCGTTTACGGTAATTCGGCACATAATAGAAACTAATCCGTTTTTCTTTGGGGCATTCTTTTTAAGGTAGAACAGTACCTTAAACGTTGATTTTTTTGTCGTTTCCATACTCACGATTCTTAATGATAAAATTAAACTTATGTGAGCCACGGAACAATATGAAAAACTGTGCAAAAAGCTGAAATACAAACTATTAAAGCATTCATTTTCGATATTTAAAAGTAACGTTTTAGTAACCTTACTTTTGCCAAACCTCGCTTTTTTCTGCTTTTTACCGCATTACAAAAAAACACAAAACGGCTGTAAAGCCTTTATTTACAACCGTTTTACCTGTTTTTAATCTTTGATGTATTTTTACTGAAAATTTATTTTATAGGCCGTACCTTACTTCTGCCTACGGAGTATTAAAGCCCCTTGCATGCACCCTTCTTTATCTCATCAGTTTTTAATGTATTAACCTGCCGTATAGGTTTCCAGTACCGTTTTCAACCACCGCTCCAGGTCCGTTCCCGTAGCACGGTCCGCACGGTCCAGATAAAAATGTTTAACAATTTTCAGTCCGGAGTACGTGTAAATCCCCGAATCCGAAGTAAGAGCCAACGCCCTGTCCATTCCCGTTTGTCTGTATTCTTCTGCAGATTTTCCATGGGTGTTCACGATTACTGTATCTTTCCCGCTGAGAAGCCCTTTCTGTACTCCATTGTCATACCGGTATGCAAAACCATAACTGAATACCCTGTCTATATACCCCTTCATCATTGCCGGAAGACCGGTCCACCAGACAGGATAAATAAACGTTATACAATCTGCCCAGGAGATATATTCCTGCTCGGCCTTTACATCGTCGGCAACAACCCCCTTGCGCTGTCCCTGAACATCACTAAGGGAAAGTACCGGGTTGAACCGAATCCGGTATAGATCCCTTGTGCGTACTTTGTGCCCGTTTCTTTTCAGGTAATCCTCCAGGTTCTTTTTCAACCATGCGTTCGCGCTTTCCGGATTGGGATGTGCATAAATAATTAAATGTTTCATGTGCTTATTTTTATCGTTTTTTAATGGTCACATGAAACCTTAAATGATAAAAATAATCATTACCCCTGTGTGTTTAATGATTATTTTTATCATGTCGGTTTCATCTTTTCTACTTTTAATGTTGATAAGATAAAAGTAGAACACACGAAATTCCTGAAATTGTAAGAAAACGAAATTCAGCTTACGGGATTGCAGATCTCCTTCTGGAATTTGAGGTACTTCACCGGGGTGAGCCCCAGGTAGTATTTAAAATCACGTATAAGCTGGCTTTGATCGTAGTATCCGCACGTATGGATCACCTCAAACCAGTTAATGTCAGATACCGGCACATGCTGTTGCAACATTTCAATAGCCTTTAAAAACCGGTAATAACGGCGTATCTCTTTTGCGGAATATCCGAGTTGTCTTTTATGCTGAATCTGGATATTCCTTTCGGTCTGCCCGGTTTCTTCCGCAAGGGTTTTGATAATATCCAGGTTTTCAGCTCGGAAATTGACTAGGAGGCTTGCAAGAACATTCCTGTCCTTCAGATATGGCCGGCAAAAATCGAGAATAAAATCTACCCGGCCCTTATTCGCAGGCAAGTTTTTGAGTTCGGCCCATAACCCGGAAAAACAGTTGTCGCCCGTTAAATGGTCCGGGTGGACCGCTATTCTTTCTTTTATTAAAACATTCCCGAAAAAACGAAAAAAAGCATCATCCTTAAAATTGGCAACCAGGATTTCCGAACCGGGTACAAGGGTGTAGTCAAAAACTTTTTTTACCGGCCCCAGCAATAAGCATTTCCCTATCTCCGTCTGCTCTTCTCCGGATTGTATTAAGGTCTTTCCGCCAAAATTGAATATCAGTATGGTTTGATATGAAGGTAAAAGGCTTTTGCGTATATTTTCTTCCGAGCGGTTTGCTGCAAAGTAGAAATGTGTAAATACTTCCAGGAACTCAGGAGGTACCGGAATACGATAGGATTCATATGTCCCGGAGTTTGACATTTTTATGGCCGATCAATTGTTTTTATTTGCTTACTGGTCAAGCGTTAATTTTTAAACGAGTTCAATATATAAAATACAGAACATTACCGTAATTTTCGGTATTTTGATTTGAATTGAGCTTTTTTGGGCCCTTTGTGAAACCTCCGTGTGTCTCCGTAAAATAGTTATTGCATAAAGAGATTAAAGCAGTATCATTCCGGGCGGAACCGGGAAGCCCGAATGCCCCCAATTCCGCCCGGAATGACGAATTAAACGGTTTTTACCGTCTTTAAGAGTGAATACTACTTGGCTCCCCACTCCTGCAATGCATCCTTATTCAGTTTCACATAATCCGCATTACCTGCCTTTTCTGCCGC
Organism: Sinomicrobium halophytocola; assembly: GCF_052983395.1. NCBI lineage: Bacteria > Pseudomonadati > Bacteroidota > Flavobacteriia > Flavobacteriales > Flavobacteriaceae > Sinomicrobium > Sinomicrobium halophytocola. The sequence continues at coordinate 375,250 of NZ_JBRKIT010000024.1, read as the reverse complement.
AGCAAGGGATTGTTTTGCAGCTTCGATAGCTCCCTTTTTATCTCCCGCTTTATGGTAGATCAATGATTTTTGACGCAACATCCAGAAAGGGGCTTCTTCTTGCATGGATAACGCTTTATCTATCCATTCCTTGGATTTTTTAATGTCTTTACCTTCCTCCAGGTAATATACCGCAGAAGAAAAATAATCGCGGGCAGAAGGACCGTTGAGCGTACTTTCTATACTTGCTACGGCTTTAGTTTCTGTAGGTACTTCTATTTCCACTCCTGCATACACATTTGCCCACATGATACCGAGTTCTGCCGAATTATTGGTAATATCCCCGAATAATATCGTAAAAGACTCGATATCAAAAGGAAGGTTGTCCGGTGTTATGGTTGTTTTCAATGCTACTTTACTGTCGTCCCATTCCTGCGGATTTCCCCAGTTATTGGTATCGCTGTAAAATATAACCTCCCACGAAGAGGCATTGGGAATAGTATAAATAGCATAGCTGCCTTTTTTCAGTTCCTTCCCTCCTATCTTAACATCGTCACTAAAAGTGATCTTTGTGTTTTCATTGGCGCCGGTACGCCATACTTTTCCGTAAGGGATCAGGCTGCCGAAAATAGTTCTTCCCCGCATAGCAGGACGGGAATATTCCAGGGAAATATCTGTCAGTCCCACTGTTTGTTCAACTTTTGAAGACGGACTCGGAGCCGGAGTCTTTACTTGTGCTGTAGCCATCACGGAAGCAATTGCAAAACCGCATAGCGCTAAAATGTGTTTTTTCATGGTTATTGATATTGAATTAGTTATTATTAATGAATACTATTTTCGCCTTAAAGATAATGAAGAAATACAATTCACGAAGGCTAAACTTTACTTTTCCTGCAATCTTAATCCCCTTCTTTTGTGGTATTGAAAAATCGTTTTCGGCAATTCGGAAATAGACTTTTCATTTTGTACTTTAGGAAAACTAACTCATTTATAAACCAATACTTTATGAAAACATTCTCCCCTTTACTGGCATTGTTTCTATGCTGCGCTTTTTCCGCCCTTGCACAAAAAGGAATGACTCCGGCCAAAAAAGCGGTCATCGGGTCCGTAGAGGCTCATGAAAAGGAACTTATTACTATTAGTGACAAGATCTGGGCACATGCCGAAACTGCTTTTGACGAAACAGAATCTTCCAAGTTGCTGGCCGATTATGCCGAAGCCAATGATTTTACCGTTGAGCGCGGTGTCGCCGGAATGCCTACCGCTTTTGTAGCCACCTATGGCTCCGGAAGCCCGGTAATAGGTATCCTGGGTGAATTTGATGCCCTGCCGGGAATATCCCAGAAAGCGCAACCTGAAAAAGAACCTTTGGAGGAAGGAAAACCCGGGCATGGTTGCGGACACAATCTCTTCGGAACGGGAAGCCTGGGTGCTGCCATAGCTATAAAGGAACTTATGGCGGAAGGCAAGCTCAAGGGAACCATCAAGTTTTACGGTACCCCTGCTGAAGAAAAGTTTTTCGGCAAGCTCTGGATGGCCCGTGAGGGACTGTTCAGCGACCTGGATGTATGCCTGGACTGGCACCCTTCCGCAGAAACCATGGCCAATGTGCAAAGTTCCCTCGCACTGGTAGACTTCATTGTGGAATTCTACGGACAAGCCGCCCACGCTTCCGCCGATCCTTGGAACGGCCGCAGTGCCGCCGATGGCATGGAACTGTACACGACCGGGCTCAATTTTCTCCGGGAACATGTCAAACCGACGGTCCGTATACATTACCACATACAGGATGGCGGACAGGTGGTTAATGTAGTCCCCGAATATGCCAGGGTATGGACGAGGGTCCGTGATACCAAACGGGATGGTGTAATGGAAGTTTACGAAAGAGTAAAAAAGATCGCGGAAGGAGCGGCAATGATGGCCGGTGTAGAATATAAGATCTCCCTGGTATCCGGGCTCCACGAAGTGCTGGTCAACCGCACCGGAGGGGCCATTATGCAAAAAAACCTTGAGCTGTTGGGATCTATAACCTATACGGAAGAAGAAACGGCTTTTGCAAAAAAAATACAGGAAGCTACCGGAAAACCTCTTGTTGGTATGGACAGTGAAATCCGTCCTCTCGAAGAAACCCTGGAACATCCCGGCGGTGGTTCTACCGATGTGGGCGATGTTAGCTGGGTGGTCCCGGAAATACGACTGGGGGTTACTACCGCGCCAAAGGACACCCCCTGGCACTCCTGGGCTGTAGTAGCCTGTGGCGGTATGTCCATAGGGCACAAAGGGATGTCATATGCCGCCAAAGTGCTTGCCATGACAGCATTAGACCTGTTCGAAGACCCGGAAAAAGTAGAAGGGGTCAAAAAGGAATTCCGTGAACGAAAAGGAGATTCCGAATATAAGGCCATCCTGCCCGACGGACCACCTCCGCTGGACAGTAAATAATTTTCTCTGTCACTTAGTCAATGAGTTATTCGGTTATTAGGGTTATTTAGACAACATAGAAAAACTTCGACAGTCTCTTAGTGCCCCAATAACCGAATACCTCATTAACCCGGAATACAATTTTTCAGAAGCTAAGCAATCCCGTTAACCGCCTGGAGTACGGGAGCACTTGTAAACATCCGTGTATTTGTAGCCGACAATTTAGCGCTGATTCTTAAAAAATATTCTCCTTTGTTCTGAAATCCATAAATACCAATTGGTATATTTTATTATATTTGCATATAATTACCCTTTATTATGTTAACAAAATCAGAGAGAACTTCCAGGTTTATTATTGAAACCACGGCTCCTATTTTTAATAGGAACGGCTATGCCGCTACCAGTATGAGTACCATTACAGGAGCTACCGGACTGACCAAGGGAGCGATATACGGAAATTTTAAGAATAAGGAAGAACTGGCCATAGAAGCCTTCCGATTCAATGTAAGACATGTACTTCAACAGGTAAGGGAATACCAGGAAAAGGGCTCCTCTCCCCTGCAAAAACTCCTGCTCATTGTGGATTTTTACAGTAAGTACTCCGATTTTTCCAGGGCAATGGGCGGATGCCCTATACTCAATATAGGGGTAGATTCCAATCACCAGAACGAAAAACTGCTGCATGGCGTCCGTAACATTATACGTAAAATCGAAAAAAGCCTGGCAGATATCATAGAAGAAGGTAAAAGTAGCGGGGAACTGAAAGCTAATCTCAATGCTTCAGAAAGCGCACGGCAGATGTTCAGCATGATCGAAGGGGCTATTTTCATGAGCCTTACCATGGACGATACATCCTATATCCTTAGTACTACAAAAATACTGAAACGTATTATTCACGGAGAATGGCGCAATGCTTAATGCCATTAAGAAAATACCTTCCTGAATTTTTTAAATAATAATATACCATTTGGTACAAAAATAAACAGGTAAACATGGAAAAAAGACCGAGTATTTTAGAAAGCAGGACGAAAATAAGGTTTCAGGACTGTGATCCCTTCAACCATCTTAATAATGCCAGGTACCTGGATTATTACATCAATGCCCGTGAAGACCAGTTGCTGGAACAGTATGACCTGGACATATTCCGTATCGTCAGGGAGCAAGGGCTCGGATGGGTGGTAAGCAGCAGCCAGGTAGCCTATCTGAAACCCGTTTTTACTATGGAGGAAATAGTTATAGAAACACAACTTATTCAATACTCCGATAAACACCTCCTGGTAGAAGCCCGCATGTGGAACAAGGACAAGACCGTCCTTAAATCACTGGCATGGGTGAATTTCGTTCACTTTAACCTCCAAACTAACAGGGTACAAAAGCATGCCGAAGAATTCCTTGAGCTTTTCCGTGAAGTTATGCTCCCGGTAAAAAACACTACCTTTGAGGAACGCCACCTGAGTTTCCGTTCTCCGAAAATGGCATGATAGGTATCGCCGGAATTCCCGCCGATCAAATAAATACCCGATGTATCCGATATGCGCATAAACCAGTATATAGATCATACCCTCTTAAAACCAACGGCAACCTTGAGGGATATAGAAAAATTGTGTCAGGAAGCTGCCGATTATCGTTTTTATTCTGTTTGCGTACACAGTTGCCATGTTCTCCAGGCCCGGGAATTACTGATAGATTACACCGATGTGCATGTATGTTCCGTTGTCGGTTTTCCCCTCGGTGCTATGAGCAATAGGTCTAAATTGTTCGAAGCCGAACAGGCTGTTGCAGACGGTGCCGATGAGATAGATATGGTACTTAACCTCGGGTGGCTAAAATCCGGTAACCCCGGAAAAGTACTTCAGGAGATCAATGCCATAAAAAAGGCCATCGGGACCCGGATCCTCAAAGTCATTATAGAAACCTGTTACCTCGATGACAAGGAAAAAACACTGGCCAGCACCCTCGTAGCAGATGCCGGGGCCGATTTTGTGAAAACGTCCACAGGTTTCGGGAGCGGCGGAGCCACTTTTCATGACATAGAATTAATGCGGACTGCGGTAAAAGGCCGCGTACAGCTAAAAGCATCCGGAGGTATAAAAAGTTTTGAGGTTGCCAAAAAATACATAGATTTGGGGGTTACCCGTATCGGTACCTCCAGCGGTATCGCCATTGTGGAAGGGTACGCCTCTAATGAATCTTATTGATATGAGTTTACACATACGAGCAGAAAAAGGAGATATTGCAGAAACCGTATTACTCCCCGGCGACCCGCTCAGGGCACGGTGGATAGCGGATAATTTTCTCGAAAATGCAGTACAGTACAACGATGTACGCGGTATGTATGGCTATACAGGCACTTATCGCGGAAAAAAGGTGTCCGTACAAGGCACCGGCATGGGAATACCTTCCATAAGTATTTATACACACGAGTTAATAAACGACTACGGAGCAAAACAACTTATCCGCATAGGAAGCGCCGGATCGTACCAGCCCCATGTTAAGGTCCGGGATATTGTGCTGGCCATGTCGGCATCCACAAATAGCAATATCAACCGTATCCATTTTAACCAGGACAGCTTTGCCCCTGCTGCGGATTACCAGCTTTTTATCAAAGCCGTCAAAACTGCCGAGTCGGGCGGGATTGCCATAAAGGCCGGAAACATCCTTACCAGTGATATCTTTTATGACAATGACCCGGATTACTATAAAAAATGGGCGGAATACGGGGTGCTTTGTGTGGAAATGGAAACCGCCGCACTTTATTCGATAGCTGCCAGATTCGGAGTACAGGCGCTGGCCATCCTTACCGTTACCGATCATCTGGTCACCGGGGAAAGCATTACTACAGAAGAAAGACAGACTTCACTGGAAGAAATGGTAACACTTGCCCTGGAACTTGCATAATCACATCGAAGGTTCCAAATTCAAAGTATCGTAATTCCGATAATAGTTATTACTTTTGCTGTCCTTATGCAAAAAAAGATCAACATACAAAACAAACGTGCCCGCTTTGAATTCGAATTGCTGGATAAATACGTAGCCGGAATTGTCCTTACCGGAACGGAAATAAAATCCATACGTCTCAGCAAAGCGTCCATTGCGGAGAGTTTTTGTGAATTCAATGATAAAGGAGAGCTTTTCGTTGTCAATATGTATATCGAAGAATACACGCATGGCACACACTACAATCACCAGCCCCGCAGTGAACGTAAACTTCTGTTGAACAAAAACGAACTTCGGAAACTGAATAAGGAAGTGAAAAACGTGGGACTTACCATTGTTCCCCTGCGCCTGTTCATCAACGACCGCGGATTGGCTAAGATAGAAATAGCCCTCGCGAAAGGAAAGAAGACGTATGATAAAAGGGAAACGATCAAGGACAGGGACAACAAACGAAACCTGGACCGGATCAAAAAAGCGTACAAATAAAAGATTATTGCTTTCTAAACCTCAATAAGCTTGTTTTTTATAGCGTACAATACCAGTCCTATCCTGCTCTTCACTTCCAACTTTTCAAAGAGCACCTCGCGATAACCATCGATGGTTTTAGGAGAAAGGAACATGTCTTCCGCTATCTCTTTATACGTGCGTTCCGTACAGGCCAGTTTCAGGAACTGTACTTCTCTGTCCTTAAGGTGAAATCCGGAAGAATTGTCCTTTTTGTCTATTGAATCCAGGATGGTGTTAGTGATCCTATCCGAAAAATAGAATCCCTTGGTCAGTACATCGTCTATCGCTTTTTCAAAAATATTGGGGTGAATGTCCTTCAGCAGGTAGCCCTTTGCTCCCAGGCGGAGCATTTTTATAATGGTTTCTTCCCGGTCGTCCATGGAGAGGGCAAGTACCTTCTGGCCCGGGCAATGCTCTTTGAGCCATGCCATGGTCTCCAGACCGTCCATTACCGGCATATTGATATCAAGGAGCACCAGGTCCGGATAGTTTTCCCGGCTATCCATCCGGGCAATGAATTCCTTGCCATTCATGGCGTGAAAAAGCACCTCATATTTTTCGAAGGTGGAAACAAGGGAAGTTAAGGATCGTGCAAAAAGTAAATGATCATCGACTATGGCAATACCATTCTTATTCATTTTGGGTTTTGGTTGGTTTAAAGGGATAAACCAAAGTTACTGAAACTCCTTCATTTTTTTTAGCTTTTATGGATAATTTTGCCCCGATGAGCTCCGCTCTCCTTCGCATATTGAGAACACCTACCCCGTCCCCCGCTTCCTGCATGTCAAACCCAATGCCGTTATCCGTCGCGGAAACCAGGATATCTTCCGGGGAGTATTGCATAAAAATCGACAATAAGGTCCCCTTGGAATACTTGATACAATTGGAAAAACATTCCTGGAAAATGCGAAAGACGATAACCTCGTCCTTTTTATCCATAGGCATGGGTTCCCCTTTTACCTTAAAGTCGATCTTGAGAAAATTGAGCCGTTTAAAGCGGGTGGCCTCGGCCCTCAGGGCTTCTTCCAGACCTACATTCAGAATAAAATCGGCATTCAGGGAATGCGATAACTGCCGTATTTCACTGACTCCCCTGCCCAGGACCTCCGTGGCTTCCGCAAATTGTTTCTTTTGCGCATCCGGGACCTCGCGTTCCAACATATTGAGCTGCATCTTCGCGACGGAAAGCAACTGACCAATATTGTCATGCAGTTCCCAACTTACGTTTTTCAGGGTCTGTTCCTGTATTTCCGTTTGGGTCTTGGCGAGTTCTTCTTCGAAGTATTTTTTGTCTTCCGCTTTCTGGATAAGAAGCTTGGTCTTCCTCCGGTGGAACAAAGAAAAGATGATGACAAGGGCCACCAGCAACATCAAAAGGATGATGGATGAGGCCAGGATCAGTAATTGTACTTCTTTTTGCTCCATAATACGCCTATAACAAAACAACTGTGCATTACTACGTTGAGTATAAAGATAACCAAAGAATACAAATCGCCCCCGTAATGGAAAAATTCCGAAGCAATCATAAAGGGAAGAAAGGGAATGAAGAATAGCAAAATCCCCAGGCTAAACCAAAAATAAACAGAACGTTGAAAGTGAAGGATAAAATCATCATTGAATACTTCCACAAAATAGAGACAGATCGAAATAATAACAAAAATAGTTCCTATAATATACGAATAGGTTTGTCTTTCATAAATAAAATCCTGTAAGAAGATAGTATTCAAAATATTAAACACCATAAAGAGGAATCCCATTATCAAAATCCAATTCCTATAATGTGTCATTTTTATTAGGTATCTATACCAAAAGAAATAAAAAAGGAATTGAACTACGGTGTACGTATTGACAATAAAATGAATTGGATATTTACCGTCTAAAATTTGATAATAAACTATTTTATACGAAAATTCCGTTATCACGGTAAACCAAATAGAATATAAAAAATATTTAGCTCTTCCCCTTGCATATCTTGAATATGCAAGGGTAGCTATAATAGCGGATAAAAGAGCTATATATCTAATACTTATTGTAAGTGTTTCCAAATTTAACCTTGTACTGTCATTTCGAGCAGAGTCGAGAAATAACAGGATTAAAGTATTCCCTCGACTCCATTACTAATGACCATTGAGACTAATTATGAGCAATTATACTAATATGATGCCTTAGGCGGATCTCCAGCTCCACCATAATTATAAGGATCAATTTCCTCAATATTCTCGGCCGCATTATAAAACATAAACGGCACATTCACCACAGCCCCTTCCTGCCGTTCCGATTTTCTTCCGGCCGGGGAGATGAACATGGTCATAAAATTCCGTTTTTCTCCCAGTTCTTCATCATCGGGATAAATACCGAAATAGAACCGGTAGCCTTCCAGCTTATATCCTTTTTCTTTAGCTTCCTGTTTTACCCAGGCAAAATAGTGTTCCAGTTCCTCTACCGTATAATAGGTATGGCTGGTCAGTTCGAAATCCGCTTTTGCCGTGGGGATAAACCCGGCCTTTTGCATCCTGTTGAGCCTGGCTGTATCCTGTGCTCCTTCCATAAGCTCCGTGAGCTCCTCTACAAACCTGCTGCTCAGTTTCGCAGCCCGGTCCCTGTCAATGGTCTTTTCAGGTTTTTCCACTTTCGGAGGCTGGCACGATCCCAGGACGATTAAAAAAGATAAGGCCAGTAATCGTACAGCCGGTTTACATAAGGTAGTTTTCATAATATATGTTTTTTTTATTGGTTTAGTTAAAAGTATGGAGAAAAGCATGAAGAATAAAGCCTCTTTTACGAAAAGGGGAAAAATCCCCTTTTAATTCCGGGGAAAACACCCTTGTACTCTTTGTGGTGTAGGGATACTTTTGAATATCAATTAAAACTATCCCACAAAATGCTTTTTGAAATAGCGCAGATAATAACAGAACAGGTCAACCAGTACCTGGAAGATTCCGGCCTGGATAAGTCCGTAATACTCGAAAATATCGCCATACTGGATTCCCAGGGCGAAAATGCCGACAACCTGACGGACAAGGTGGCCCTTACCCTTATTAATTTCCATGAAGAGGCCACTTTAAAAAACTTTCCGAACAATACATATGAACAGGACAAGATGATCTACAAAAACCCGATCATTCACCTGAACCTCTTTCTTCTTTTCAGCGCCAACAGGAATACATATAACAAATCCTTAAAAGACGTATCCAAAATAATGGAATTCTTCCAGGGCAAAAGAGTCTTTACCCAGACCAATACCATATACGACCGGGACAGTATTTCCATGGCGGATGTTAAAAACTTCAAGTTTACCATAGAACTCTACACCCCTACTTTCGAAGAACTCAATTTCATATGGGGCACCCTGGGGGGCAGGCAGCTTCCCTCCGCCCTGTACAAACTGAGCATTGTTCAGATAGAAAGAAAGGACAGCATAGTCGGCGAAAAAGGCCTTATCACGGAAATAAACGGAACTCTAAACAAAAACTGAGATGTCATTTCAAATCCGATATAAAACCCTGTTCCGTGTGTTTCTCTACCACAATTACCATCTCAACGACGGTACGGATGAATTTAACGCCATGAACAACGAAGAAAAGGATATCCGGTTAAAGGACTATGACCATCGCGCCTTCTTGGGGATCACCCCCACCGGTGATACTTCCCGGTTCCTGGCCGGTCACAACCTGGTTTTCCGTTCCCGGAAGGATCACTTCAGTATAGGGGTGAAAACAGACCCCGACAACGAACAGCAACCGTTTATCCCTATCGACACTACAGCCTCCCTGACCTTTCTCATCAGGATAAAAGACCCGTATTTTATGAACTATACCCGGTATACCGCCGAAAAGGACCGGGTGCTGTACCTCACCAATGTAAAGCCCGCCACCGAAGGCATGGACTTTGCTTATATCCCCGGGTTTGCGGAAAACGTCTTTATCGATGAAAACCACATCCTGAGCGAAGACGGGACACGGGATTTTCTCGGGGAATTGAAAGACCGTGAAAAAATCGGGATATCGGGCTGTATAAAACTTCATATGCAGGGCGATTCCCCCGATGATAACATACTGGAAAACACGGGCGATTTACCTGCAATTGTTCCCCGATTCAAAATACATTTTGACAACCGGAAGACATTCTGGAAATACCTGAAGCCTTCGGAAGGCTTCGAGGCAGAGACCCAGGCGGAAAAACCGCTGACTAAGAACGGATTCATAGAAATAGACCCGGATACCGACTTTGCCGCCCCCCCTCCCGGGGCCGGGACATACAGGTATCCCAATCCTTCCGTGTATTCCATTAAGACCGTAGCGAACAAAACCTATTCGGAAATATTCATTTAAAAACCAACATTATGGCAACAACGTACAAAACACCAGGTGTGTATATAGAGGAGATCTCCAAGTTTCCGCCATCTATTGCACAAGTAGAAACAGCCATTCCGGCCTTTATAGGCTATACGGAATTTGCGAAGTCCAAACCTTCGGTAGAGACAGACGACCTGATCCTTAAACCCAAAAGGATAACCTCTCTGCTCGACTATACCACATACTTCGGCATGGCGCAAAACGAAAGAGGGATCACCGTAAAATTAAAGGATGCTTTGGTGGACGGCTCGGAAAACCGTACCATCAATGTACCGGAACCCGCGGTAAAATCCCCGTATCTCATGTATTATTCGTTACAGATGTACTTTGCCAACGGCGGAGGGCCCTGTTATATCGTTTCCACAGGCGCTTATGAAGATTGGACGGATTCCGAAACCCCTCCCGGTATTGACTTTGCCGATTTAAACGGAGGACTGGGTGTGGTACGCAAGGAAGACGAGCCCACACTTATCGTTTTTCCCGATGCGACAAACCTCGGCGTTGACTCCGACTTCTATTCGCTGTACAACAACGCGTTGATGCAGTGCAAGGACCTCCAGGACAGGTTTACCATTATCGATACCTTTTCCGACAGGGAGTACAACAACGGGTCCGAAGATCTGGAACCCCTTGCCGCCCTCAGAAACGGTATCAACCTGAACAAGGATTACCTGAAATACGGAGCTACTTATTTTCCGTTTATCCAGACCATCCTTAACTACCAGTACAGTGGAGATGATATTGTGATAGAACACCTCTCTTACAATCCCAATGCCATTGCAACCGTACAGGAAAACCTGGATGCCATCAGTGCTCCGACAGCGCTTCCGGTACAGATCGAGGCTCTAAGAGACCTTAGCGGGGCAAATGTTACGGGAAAAATACGGGAAGTCCTGTTTTTTATGCACGACGATACCGACGGATTTGATATCGACGGTACCTTTGCTACCAATTCCGTAAAGGTCAATGATTTTTCTGCATTGGTAATCTCTATGCTCACCAATTTAAATAATGTCATAGACACCAAAGAACAGGTGAATAAGGAAGCCCATGCGGCAATCGCATCCTCAGAAGAAAACAGTGCCATACAAACAGCGATCTCGGATGCGCTGGACGTTTTTAATACCGATTTTGAAGGTACGGACAAAATAATAGCCGTCACCAAAAACCTCGAAGACCTGCAGGTCAAACTCAACCAGGCAGATACCAGTACCAAGGTGGAAAACATACTTCACATCAACACTCTGAATTTCCTGGAGGAACTGCAAAAATTACTGGCTTATGATCTCAGTACCGAAACATCAGCATCTGTGATAACGGATCTTTTTTCTGATATCGAGACTAATCTGGGGAATATAATCGCCGAGGTAAATACAGCCGAACCGATAGACGTGAACAACGGAAAACTGAACGGCCGTTTGCTGAGCGATATAGAACCCCTCGATAATGCCACCTACAACACCATTCTGTCCGAAATAAACAATCACAGGGTGGCATTGCCTCCCGGCGCGACTATGGCCGGTATTTATGCCCGCGTGGACAATGACCGTGGCGTATGGAAAGCCCCTGCCAACACAGGACTGAATTATGTGATCCGTCCTACGGTGACCATTTCGCACGAAGAACAGGCCGGCATGAACGTACATACCACCGGAAAGTCTGTCAACGCCATCCGGGCATTTATCGGAAAAGGGACCCTCGTATGGGGCGCACGTACCCTGGCGGGCAATGACAACGAATGGCGCTATGTTCCCGTTAGACGCTTCTTTAATATGGTGGAGGAATCTACCAAGAAGGCCACAGAACAATTTGTCTTTGAACCCAACGATGCCAATACCTGGGTAAAAGTAAGGGCCATGATAGAGAACTTCCTTACCCTGCAATGGCGTGCCGGGGCGCTGGCCGGGGCCAAACCGGAACAGGCATTTTACGTACGCGTAGGCCTGGGGCAAACCATGACCGCCCTGGATATCCTGGAAGGCCGTATGAATATTGAAATAGGCATGGCCGTAGTGCGCCCTGCGGAATTCATTATCCTGAAATTCTCTCACAAAATGCAGGAATCTTAGTCTCTTAGTCCACTGAAACAAAACTTTAAAACAACAATATTATGAGCTATCCATTACCGAAGTTCCATTTCTCAGTAGACTGGGGAGGAACGCAAATAGGATTTACCGAAGTCTCCGGACTCGACGTGGAGACGGAAGTCATCGAATACCGTCACGGCGCCAGCCCTGAATACAGCAAGATAAAAATGCCGGGGATGCAGAAATTCTCCAATATCACCCTCAAAAGAGGCACATTCAAAAGTGATAACGAATATTACGAATGGTGGAACACCGTAAAACTGAACACCATAGAACGCCGGGATATTACCATAAAGCTGCTGAATGAAGAGCACGAACCCGTGGTGACCTGGAAAATAAAAAATGCCTGGCCCACCAAAGTGCAGTCTACGGACCTCAAGGGAGACGGCAACGAAACCGCCATAGAATCCATGGAAGTGGTCCACGAAGGTTTAACCATCCAAAACGAATAGATCATGGCAACGTACTATCCGCCGGTAGGCTTTCATTTCCTGGTGGAGTTTACGGGTATCGATTCTAAGGAAGAAGACCACAGGTTCCAGTCCGTCTCCGGCCTCTCGGTAGATATCGAGACCGAAGAGATTGCCGAAGGCGGAGAAAACCGGTTCAAACACAAATTCCCGGTAAAGACCAAGTACCCCAACCTGGTCTTAAAACGGGGAATGCTGGTCAGTTCCAAAGTGATCGACTGGTGCAGGGATGCCATAGAGAACTTCGAGTTCAAACCCGTGGACCTCACCGTAAAACTCCTCAACGAAGAACAACAACCGCTGCTTACGTGGAACATAGTACACGCTTATCCCGTAAAATGGACGGTAGAGGACTTCAATGCGGAAGAGAGCAAACTGGTGGTAGAGTCCGTAGAACTGTGTTATAATTACTTTAAAACCATCAGCAATGGCGATTGAGATCAAAGAACTCCACATTAAGATCCATGTGGATGAGAGTAAGAAGAACTCCTCTCCTGCCGGTACGTCCAAAGAGAATAAAAAGGATATGACGGCGGAATGTGTGGAGTATGTCATGGAAACCCTGCAAAGGCAAAAAGAACGGTAAAACAAGGCAAAATGAGCACAGGTGAACTCGAAAAACTGAAAGTAGTAGCGTATAGCGACCCGGAATTCAACAATAAAGTTGGCGATGGTGAATTTACCACCCTGCTGAACCCGGAGAAATATACCTATCACTACAAGACGGAACAGAATGAAGACCAGGCTTCGGGCACTAGTGCGGCCGCACCGAAATTCAATAAGAAACTACCGGAAGAACTGGAACTGGAATTCGTGTTTGACCGTACCGGTGTCATCGCAGGCCATGAAAATACCGATGATGGTATTATCGATGACCTGGAAGCCTTTAAAAAAGTGATCCTCGATTATGACGGCGAAGAGCACAAGCCCAATTACCTGATGATCGCCTGGGGCAGCCTGCTCTTTAAAGGGGCCATGACCGAAATGGACATCGAGTTCAAACTCTTTAAACCCGACGGTACGCCGATCAGGGCCGTGGCCAGAGGAAAGTTCAAGGGATTTGTAGAAGACAACCTAAGGACTGCTAAAGAAAACAACCAGTCGCCGGACCTGACCCATTACCGTGTGATCAGGGATGGGGATACCCTGCCGCTCATGACCTACCGGATCTACGGTGACTCCAGGTACTACCTGGAAGTGGCCAGGATAAACGGACTGGGCAATTTCCGGAAACTGAAAACCGGGCAGGAATTGTTTTTTCCACCCTTGCAAAAATCGAACCTATGAACAACAGTGATGTCATACAAACAGGCCGCAGTGCCGATCTCGTAACCCACAAGGTACTCATTGAGGGCGAAGAACTCTCAGGGGAATACCAGGTGAAGAGTATTGCTGTTGCAAAGGAAGTCAACCGTGTCCCCACCGCCCAGCTGGTTTTGATCGACGGTGAGGCTTCCGAAAGAGATTTTAAGCTCAGTAATGAAGAATTGCTGGTTCCCGGGAAAAAAATAGAGATCACGGCCGGGTATCATTCGGACGAAGCCACAATATTCAAAGGGATGATCATTAAGCACAATATCAAAATACGAAGCAATACCTCCCTTTTGGTCATTGAATGCCGGGACGAAGCCGTTAAATTGACCGTGGGCCGGAAGAGCAAATATTTCTACGATGCGAAAGACAGTGATATTTTCGAAGAAATCATAAGCTCCTATGCCCTCGAAAACGAGGTGGAAGCGACCAAGTACACACATAGGGAACTGGTACAATACAACGCTTCGGATTGGGATTTTGTCGTTTCCCGAGCGCAGGCCAATGGAAAATTGTGCTTTGCCGATGACGGAAAACTCGTTGTGAAAAAACCCGACCTGGATACGGAAGAAGTGGAAACCGTGACCTTCGGGACCACCATGCTCGATTTTGATGCCGAGATCGACGCCCGGAACCAGTTCAATAAAATATCCTCCTATGGCTGGAACCCGGCCGACCAGGAATTACTGGAGATCGAGGCCGACAATCCGGACGTAAGCCTTAACGGGAACCTCTCCCCGGACGACCTGTCGCAGGTTATCGCGTTGGAGAATATGGAATTGCGCCACGGCGGTGGTGTCTCAGATGTTGAGCTACAGGACTGGGCCGATGCCAGGTCGCTTTTTCAGCGACTTGCCCGGGTCCGCGGCAGGGTAAAATTCCAGGGCATTCCCTCGGTAAAACCAGGAACGATCCTGAAACTGGAGGGTGTGGGCGACCGGTTTAACGGTAAAGCCTATATTACTGGAATTCAACACCATATCAGCGAAGGGAACTGGACCGTGGATGCCCAGTTCGGACTCAATCCGCAGTGGTTTTCGGAAACTTATGACATCCACTCCCCTTCCGCTTCCGGATTGCTGCCCGCCATAAAGGGCTTACAGGTGGGGGTTGTTTCCCAGCTACAGGACGATCCGGACGGTGAAGACCGGGTATTGGTAAAATTTCCCATTGTAAACAACAAGGAACAAGGCATCTGGTGCCGGGTGTCCTCTCTCGATGCCGGTGAAGACCGGGGCGCCTTTTTTCGACCCGAGATCGGGGACGAAGTCATCACGGGTTTTATCAACGAAGATCCCAATGACGCTATTGTTCTCGGTATGTTGCACAGCAGCGCCAAACCCGCTCCCATCACCGCGAGTGACGATAATCACGAAAAGGGTTTTATCACCCGAAGTAAAATGAAAGTGTTGTTTGACGACGATAAAAAATCCATCCGAATCGAAACCCCGGGAGGCAAATCCATTACCCTCGACGAAGATGCCGGCGTTATCAGAATGGAAGATGAGAACAGTAATATCATCACCATGGACAGTAGCGGGATAAGTATGGAAAGCCCCGGTGATATCCAACTGAAAGCCACTGGAGATGTCAATATAGAAGGAACCAATATCAACATGAAAGCCAATGCACAATACAAGGCCGAAGGCAGCGCCGGCGCAGAAATGTCGTCCAGCGCCCTGGCTGTACTGAAAGGCGGGATCGTACAGATCAATTGATATAGATCCCCGTAAAGACGCACGGCCGTGCGTCTCAGACATGATAGAACCAATAACCATAAAAACTTAAAAAAATGGGACAACCAGCAGCCAGAATAACCGATATGCACATCTGCCCGATGGTAAACCCCGGGGGCGTACCCCATGTAGGCGGCCCCATCCTCCCGCCCGGAGAACCTACCGTTCTTATCGGCGGATTACCGGCGGCAAAAGTCGGGGACATGGCCACATGCACCGGCCCTCCGGACAGTATTGTTATGGGTTCCGCTACCGTATTTATCGGCGGTATGCCCGCGGCGAGACTGGGTGACACCACCGCACACGGAGGCACCATAATCCTGGGAGAACCCACCGTATTAATCGGATAAGGCAAATACCCCGGATACATCCCGATTATTATCGGGACGAGGTATAGATCTTACTTAGCGAGTCAAAAAAGATGTCTTCTCCCCTTGAAGGGAGAAACAGAGGGGTGACAATCCATGAACGTATTCCCCTCTACAACCAATAAAATTATAAAAAAATGAACCAGAAAGATTCATTTCTCGGTACCGGGTGGAGTTTTCCTCCGCAGTTCAACAAGGCAGGTAAGTCCGTCGCCATGACCTTCAATGAGGAAGACATCCGCAAAAGCCTGGAAATACTGCTTTCTACCAGGCTCGGAGAACGTATAATGCAACCCAGATACGGTTGTAACCTGGATGACCTGTTGTTCAACCCTTTGAACAGGACCCTGAAAACCTATGTCACGGAGCTTATAAACAACGCCATCCTTTATTATGAACCCCGGATCGATGTGGAGAAAACAGACATCACCCAGGGCGACGAATTAAAAGGTGAATTGCTCATACTGCTTAATTATAGGGTCCGAGCAACAAACTCAAGGAAAAATCTTGTTTTTCCTTTCTATAAAGGAGAAGGAACAGACAGATAAAATATATAGCAAACCAACAATAACCACCTCAAAACTTGAAAAATGGCAGACTGTAATGACATACTGCAAATCCTTAAGAGGGACGGCACCGGACAAGGGCAGCGGTATACCGACGCCCTTGACCCGGACTACTACCGGTTACAAGACCTGGACATAGCCGACTGGATGTTGTTTGCCTATAAATTTGCCGAACACATCAACTACTTCGGTCCTGATAATAAGGTTTCGGGCAACTGGCAGAATTTCTTCGCCCATTTCGGCATGGACAAGGAAGAGGTAAGTGTGGATATGCCGACAAAGTTCAACAAGGTAAAGGAAGACATCCACAATGGCCTCAAAACCCTGGAAAACGAACACTCCCTCACCCCTCACCTCACTCTTTTCCTCTGTTTTTTAAAATTATTGGAACTCAGTAAGCAACGATTTAACCAACTGACCAAAAGACACCTGGACTTCTACTATCGTGAAGTACTGAAGATAGACAAGCTCCCTCCCACTCCCGATAAGGTCTATATTTTGTTTGAACTTGCGAAAAACCTATCCGAAGAAAAGATCCCCGAAGCTGCCGGACTTGACGGAGGAAAAGACAATTCGGGCAAAAAACGCGTCTACACCACCACAGACGAACTGGTGGCCAACAAAGCCGTAATTACCAGTCTCAAAAATGTTTACAGGGACAACACAGTTATCAAACACAGCCCGATAGCCAATTCACACGACGGGCAGGGTGCCGGTTTTCCCGAAGACCGTGTACAATGGTATCCCTTCGGACACAGCTATACCGGGGATGAAGCCATCGGGAAAGGACTGCACGAATTACAGGATGCCCCGCTGGGCTTTGCCGTTGCATCCCCCATCCTGGAACTGGCGGAAGGAGAAAGGACCGTCACTATCGATATAACCTTTAACGAATCCGTACCCCATGTTACAGGAGACGAATTAAACGACGGATTACAATTCTATTTCAGTGGGGAAAAAGCATGGATAGGTCCCGCTTCCCCCGATGAAAACATATCCGGAACCGATGGGAACACCTTGACATGTACTATAATATTAGATAAAGATATCGATGCCGTTATTGCGTATGACCAAAAAGCGTTAAAAGAAAACTTCCGCACTTCCCTGCCCCTCGTAAAGGCTGTGTGCAGGACCGGAACAGAAAACGGCTACGGACTGTACAAAAAACTGGCAGGAAAAACCATTAAGAACATTAGCATCGGTATCGGCGTAAAAGGTATTAAAAACCTTTCCATAGAAAATGACCACGGAGCGATGAACCCGGAAAAACCCTTTTACCCGTTCACCACACGTCCGGTAAAAGGGTCGGCATTTACTATACACTACCCCGAGATATTTAAAAAATGCTGGGAAGAAATAGATATAAATATCACCTGGA
Organism: Sinomicrobium halophytocola; assembly: GCF_052983395.1. NCBI lineage: Bacteria > Pseudomonadati > Bacteroidota > Flavobacteriia > Flavobacteriales > Flavobacteriaceae > Sinomicrobium > Sinomicrobium halophytocola. Next base: position 357,135 of record NZ_JBRKIT010000024.1, on the reverse strand, counting down.
AAAACACCCCCGACAGTTTTAGGACCCTCTACTACGCCTACAGGGAAGATGACAAGTATAAATCCAGCCAACACAAATACAAAAGCGGGATATTTGATAATTACCAGGCAGCTACCCGAAAAAAAGAGAGGGTTAATAACATATTCACCACCCCGTCGTTCAATGAGGATAACCTGATCGTAGAGGGCAACGACCACTTTAAGGCCATTGTTCTGATATCCAACAAGGAAGAATGGGAAAGCGCGGATACTCCCGATGGAATGGTCACTTTGTTTACAGATAAAAGCGGGGTGTTTGAAACCGATCTCACCGTCAATAATCCATCACCTCCCTATGCACCCGGCAAGAACGGCCCCCTTCGATTATCGCTGCAACAACCTTTCCTGCATGAAATGTTTCCGAGGATATATGCCATTGCCCTGGCCAGCGACGATGATAACGTACTTATTCCCAACGAACCTTATACCCCGTTCGCTGACAGTATTTCCGTGGACTACACGGCAAGTGCGGAAAACGGGGATATAGACGTATTTCACATTCATCCTTTCGGACAGTGTGAAACCCCGGAAAAGAAAACCCTTTTACCCGTATACTGTAATCATGGCGGCGAATTTTATATAGGCCTTGAACACTTGGTTCCCGGACAGCAATTATCCGTATTCTTTCAATTGCTGGAAGGTAGTGAAAACCCTGAAAAGGAAAGTTTCAAGGGAAATCAGAAAGTCGAATGGTCTGTTTTGAGCCATGACCAATGGATCCCTATGGATGATAACTATATAATTCACAACGGGATCGACAATTTTCTCCGGTCCGGTATTGTAAGGTTTTCCATTCCCCGTGAAGCTACAGATAACAACACCAGGTTACCTGAGGGCTTGTACTGGCTGCGTGCCAAGCTGTACAAAGACTTCGATGTGGTCTGCAAGGCTATTGGCATACACACCCAGGCCGTAAAGGCGGTTTTTGAGAACCGGGATAATGAATTGTCCCATCTGGGCGACGGACTGCCTGCCGGGACCATATCAAAACCCGTTGAACGCCTCAGTAGTATTAAGTCCGTTACCCAGCCCTACAATTCGTTCGGAGGGATCTCCCCGGAAAACGACCGGAACTACTATCGCAGGGTAAGTGAAAGGTTACGTCACAAAAATCGGGCACAGACGCTCTGGGATTGCGAGCATATGCTCTTAGAACAATTTCCTGAAGTCTATAAATCGAAATGTCTGAATCATACCCGGTATTGCAGCAAGAAAAATCAAATGTATTACCAGTCTCCCGGTCATGTAACCCTGGTGGTCATCCCGGATATTGTCAATAAAAATGTCTTTGATATTTATGAGCCGCGCGTGAGCACTACCCTTTTAAATGAAATGGAGGAATACATTAACCGATACAATTCCATGCATGTAACAACAGCAATAGTGAACCCCGAATACGAAACTGTAAAAGTGGAACTAAAAGTAAAATTTCATACCAGGTTTGACGAAAATTTTTATAAAAAACAACTGAATGAAGACATTACCAGGCTTCTCTCGCCCTGGGCTTTTGATCGAAATAGAGGTATAGAGTTCGGGACATCCCTGCATAAGAGCGTTCTCGTCAATTATATCGAAAAACTGAATTATGTGGATTACCTGCAGGATGTTTTCATGTTCAAGAACGGGGATATCCAGAAAAATTCGGTTGCTCCTTCCAGTCCTGCCGCCATCCTGGTCTCCGCCAGGGAGCACAAGGTAGATACCGGGACCATAAAAACATGTACTAACTCCAATATAGAAAACCAGGAAAAATGTCAACCCTAGACAAACACATCAGTATACCCAAAAGTACCGCCACGGGAGATGATCTTGATTTTGATTTCCTCCGGGAAAAAGGAATGGAACATATCGAACATCTGGGCAGTAAGCTGTGGACCGATTATAACATACACGACCCGGGCATTACCATGCTTGAAATGCTGTGCTATGCCATAACCGACCTGGGACAACGCATTAATATGCCCATTGCCGATATCCTTGCTGAAGAGGACCATAGCGGACTCGAAAAGCAATTTTTTAAGGCCTCCGATATTCTGTCCTCCAAACCGGTAACCGCGACGGACTACAGAAAACTTTTCATAGATATCCCCGGGGTGAAAAATTGTTGGTTAAAAGCGTACGACAAAAAAGTGTATGTAGACTGCAAACAGCAGCTCCTGTCCTATAATAAAGAAGACTTTGCCGCGACCCCCCGTGGTTTCAAAAAAGATTTCACCCTTAAGGGACTATATTCCCTTTGGGTGGACTTCGAAGACTTCGGCACTCTCAGCAAGGCAGAACAAATGGCAAAACAAAAAAAGATAAAGGAAGCCATTCTCAAAAAATACCATCAAAACCGGAACCTCTGTGAAGACCTGGTTGAAGTGAAAAAAGTACAGTCACATCCTATTTCGGTCTGTGCTGTTATAGATATATCGCCGGAAGCGGATGAAGAATTTATTCATGCCAGGGTGCTGCGGGCCATTGAAAAGTACTTCTCCCCTGCCGTTACCTTTCATTCCCTGGAGGAAATGTTGAACAAAGACTATACATCCCATGAAATATTCGAAGGTCCCCTGCTGGAAAACGGCTTCATAGACACCGAAGAACTCCGGGAAACGGAACTTCGCACGGAAGTACGCCTCTCGGACATCATAAATATTATTATGGCTATTGAGGAGGTACGTGAAATCAAGGAAATTTCCCTGAACGACTGCGATACTCCCGGTGAAGATGACAACTGGATCATCTGTGTGGATAAGGACAAAAAGCCACGGATATGCTCCAAAAGCACTTTTAGCTATACCAAGGGGATTCTTCCGGTAAATATCGATAAAAAAGCGGTGGAAACCCATAAAAAACAGTTAGAGGCAGAAGAAATGACAGACAGGGAAAAGGCCAGGTTTAACAAGGAACTGGAGTTTCCCGGCGGAAAATATTCCGCTCCCGGTGCCACTACCACAATTCAGAATGATTTTCCCGACACCTACGGCATCGGCATAAACGGCTTGCCGTCTACTGCTGATGCTTCCAGGAGGGCATTGGCCAGGCAACTAAAGGGCTATCTCCTGTTCTTTGACCAGATACTCGCCAGCTATTTCAAACACCTGGAAAATGTAAAGGAACTGCTATCCAAGGAAGGTGAACTGCCCGTAACCTATTTTGCACAGACGGTTAAGGACATCCGGGATCTTAAGGCTTTGGTAAACGATGACTATGAGGATGACGACAAACTTACGGATATGCTCTTCGCTTCCCTTGACAATTCGACAGAAAGAAAGAACAGGCTTCTCGATCATTTGATAGCAAGGTTTGCCGAACGTTTCGGCAACTATGCCTTTTTGATGAAGACCCTCTATGGTGCCGCATCCGACGAAATAGTACTGGCCAACAAGCGTGCTTTTCTCAGGGAATATGCTACAGTGAGCGCAGAAAGGGGAAGCGCATTTAATTACTACCATCAACCCGGCGAGCAATTATGGAATACCGATAACGTTTCGGGTGCACAAAAAAGGATCGCAAGGCTGGCGGGGATCAAAAACTATTTTCGCAGAAACCTGTCGCGTTCCTTCGTACAGGTCTATAGCCTTGTCAACGGTGGCGGGGATACGGTCTACAGGTGGAGAATACGAAATGAGAACAATCATGTTGTCCTCTCCTCCATGAAAGATTATAAGACCATAAAACTGGCCACGGAAGAACTCTGTTTTGCAGTGATAAAAATCATAGAAACCCGAAAGGAACATGTGGAAAAGGCCTTAGAAAAGCCCATTTCCGATGTGGTCACGGGCAATATCCAGGTCCGTCAGTCGGTCAGCGGCAAATTCTCATTTCGCGTCATCAATCCGGAGATCACCGACATAAGCGACCCGGACAGGATCATTGCCAGGCAATCCAAATCTTACGATACGCAGGAAGAGGTCAGGGATGCCATTACGGACCTTATCGACTTTATGAAATTTACTTTTACCGAGGAGGGCATATTCCTGGTGGAACACCCGCTTTTACTCCCGGATGTGACCAAAAACATTGCCGATGCCGGTTTTCTACCGATTTGTACTGACGACTGCGAAGAATGCCATACCATAGACCCGTATTCCTACCGCGTGAGCATCGTACTTCCGGGCTATACCCTCCGGTTTTCAGATCCCGATTTCCGGGAATATCTCGAAAACCTGGTCCGCCAGGAACTTCCTGCACATATCCTGGCCAAAATATGCTGGGTAGGATACCGCAAAGGCGAAGTTCCCGATGAAGAAAACGACCTGTTGCGCTTTGAAAAGACATACAAGGCCTTTTTGCAGGCCAAAACATCCCTGGGAACCGCCCAGGATAAGGATATACTAGAAGCATTCACAGACGCTTTGTCACAACTCAACACCATCTACCCCGTGGGAAGGCTGTACGATTGTGATGATGAAGAAGAACACCTGGAAGGAAAGCTCATCCTCGGAAGAACCAACATAGGAACACTATAAAACATACAGCCATGGAAACTAAACTAGATACCATAACCACCCAGTACCACTCCTATAAAAAGGACCAGGTACTCACCCATACCCAGCTCAACGAATCTATCGATTACTTTGAGGACCAGATAAGGCTGTCGAGGATATCCCTCAGCGGTGTGGGGATCGTTTGCGGATTCAACCTGCGGTTCAACCCGGCAGAGAACAGTATCACCATTACACAGGGTACCGGAGTGACTACCGACGGCGACCTTGTAAAACTGCGAAAGGACATACCGGATTCCGCATTAAAAAATATAGATATCCCTGAAATAAAATACACCGCGTTCAAAACCTTTATCGATGATAAGGCATTCTACAAGCCGTTCTTTTATAAGGGTGAGGAACAAATAGAACTTTGGGAACTTATTCCGGAAGACAAGGTAACGGACGAAAGTGCGCTGTCCGAACTACCGGATACCGAAAACATGGTGGTCCTTCTCTACCTCGAAAGCTATCCCAAAGACCCCGACCTGTGTTCCGGCATTGATTGTGATAACCAGGGGACAGAACATATCTCCCGGCTGCGTGTTCTCCTCGTAACAAAAGACGATGCGGACCACATTATTGCCCAGGACGGAATATATCAGAAGTACCATCTCAAGGCTATTTATGACAACCTCAAGGATATAGCCCTGAAGCGCGTTATCCTGAACAATGCCAACACCAATACCTTAAAAACCCTGCAGGCAAGCTATCGCAACGCTATTTTTAATAACAACATCATAGAACACCTTAAAAAAGGCTTTGAAGCGATATTATCTCATTTTAACCTGAATACGGACAATGCTATTATCCAGAACCGGATCAACAACTGGTTCGGGTTCAGTATATTAAATACTCCTGTGCAATTTCAGTACCGGTATGACCTCCTCAAAGACCTGGTAGACACTTACACCGAATTAAAAGAACTGTTCATTCGCCTGACCACCGAATGCTGCCCGGACATAGGTGCCTTTCCCAAACACCTGATGCTCGGAAAAGTAACCGATACCGAAGCTCATATGTCATACCGTCACCGGTTTTACAAGTCACCCGTCCACAACGATCGCGACTATGGCAAAAAGTTCATGAGCCTGGTGGACAGGACAAAGAACATACTGAATTTATTTTCTGTTCCCCCCGGAGAAGTTGAAATAACCCCTTCTCTCATTAAAGGGATGCTTGGCCATAAAGCGATTCCGTTTTATTATAAGGTAGATGAAGAGCTGCTGAAAAGCTGGAACTATTATAAAACATCCATCTACAAGCAAAAGAACAACCTGAGCTACCATACCGCCGGCCTGGAGAATATTCCCCAGGTACAACAACCGCTGCAATACGGACCGGACACCTATGATTTTTACAGGATAGAGGGCCACCAGGGCAAAAATTACGCGGATACGCTGGAACAGATCGAAGCGATAAGAACAACAAACAGTCTTGCTTTTGATGTAAAGGCGATATCCATAGGGTTAAATGAACAGGAAATTGAGATGGACGACTACGAATGTGAGTTCGAAGACCTCCAGGTACTCTTGAAAGCCTGGATCGCAGAACAGGAGTGCATTCTTGCTGAAGTGGCTGCCTTCTTTTCCGGGTTCAGTATAGCGGAACCGGGGACCAATGTAAAAACACCAGTACGGGAACTGGCCGCTTCCTCAGATTTTACGCTCTCCATGCGAGCCGACGCCACAAAGGTCCCGGAAACCAAAGAATATGTTGTCATAACAGAAAGAAAAGTTGTGGAAGACAATCTTACCCTGGATGAAAATGCCCTGGGAAATATTGTAAAAACAGCTTTTGATAAAAACAAGACAGGTTCCGTAAACGACATTATAGCAGATGCCGGGCTCATCGCTAACGACACCCTCGACCCTGAAGTCTGGGGAGGAAAAGCCGAGATCAAAAAACTCGTCATCGACGACTCCATAAAAATACTAGCCTACACCCATGTACTGTCCGGAAAAATGCCCGGCGGACTAAAAGGTGTTAGTAATGATATCATAGCATCTTACAACATCACACTGGAACAGCTATGTTCTTTCGTAAAACAGTTGCAGAGCACATATCAGAATGTTGAACTTTCTCAGAATCTGAGGGCATTTTACGGCCTGCTCATCAACCAGCTGGCCTCCATATGCTGTTCCGGAAAAAAACTTCAGCTTTTATTAAAAGAGATCGAAGACCGGAAAGAAAGAATACTGCTGCACCTGCAATTATCCGGTTTCGCCGAAAAACACCCCGGACTGGAGCACCACGCCGGAGTGCGGAAAGGCGGCACCTTTGTACTGGTCTATCTTGCCAAAACGGAGAGGGTCACTCCCGGCAGGGACATGGCCTTAAAAGATCCGTTTATCCGTGCGAATATAAGAGAACCGGAGGTGTCCCGGGAATTATTGGCACTGGAGACAAGAATAGGAAATGCAGGATTAAAAGGCATAACGAGTATTCCCGGAGGCACGGTCATCGCGGATTTCTCCCTGCCCTATCTCTGCTGCTCGGATTGCTCGCCTGTAAACTTTATCGTTCCCAAACCGGTAGTTTTCCTGCGTTTGGAAAAAGATACCTTTTGCCTCGGCACGGACGAAAGCCCGCTGCTTTTTGAGGTCTCTCCCGAAGACGGCATCATAAAACCCGATACGGAAATCGAAGGCCTGACCGTAGAAGGTAATCAACTGATCATCGATAACGAAAGTTTCCCGGAAGAAATGCTCGGCTCGGAAATACGTTTTACCGTAAACGACCAAGTAACCTATGTAACTCTTACCGTTTACAGGACTCCCGTATTTGATTTTAAAGTGCCCGAAAGCCCGGCAACCGAACCCGGGATCACCTTTTTACCTGAAGGAGACGGACTGGATAAAGCGATGTTCCGGTGGGATTTCGGTGACGGAAACACCTCGGAAGAAAGAAACCCGACACACACCTACAAACTCCCTGTGAACGAGGAAAACAAGGTTACCGTATCCCTTACCGTCACTCCCGGTAATGGCGCCTGTCCGGATACCGTAGAACACACCATTGCCTTCGAAACGGTTTCCAACGAGGGTTGTATCGAAGAAACGGAAGCTCTTATCCGTGAAGAACTCGAACGTATATCACAACTGATGGATGTGGATGAAGATATCCGTAAAAATATCATTGATCCCACGGTTAAAATATATGAAACAGTCCTCGAAGACCTCCGTTACCTTGACGGTGACCTCAATGGTGACCTGGAAAAAATGTTCACCGAATTGGTCCGGACTACCGCACAATACCTTTTGAAATGGCAGGACAGTCCCATAGTATTCCAACAGTTGTCCACAATGTTCATTGCCCAGGTAAAACTGCTGTATCTCATATTGCACTGTCAGCCTCTGCCGGTCCTGGAAAAGTACCAGGAAATACTTACCGGGCTACTGGACTCTGTTACGGAAATACTGCAAACCCTTTTCAAAAGACAGATTTTCTTTGATAAAGACAACGAATTGAAAAATTTCCTGGAAGAATATCTCTTTGAAATACAGGCAGATTTCATCAAAGATTATATCAATAAACAACTGGAAGCCATTCTCTGATGCACAACGGACAGAAACATATCATTCAACGGGTTTTCCTTGAGGTAGAGACCGGGTCGTTGAAAACGGCACACTACCTCCGGGAACACCTGGATACTTTCCTGAAAAATGAAGTGTTCCCGATGCTGGAAACATATTTCAATACTGTGCAAATATCAAAGGAAACGGTTTTCATACAAACAGAAAAGCTGCATCTCGACCTGGATGTGGAAGAACAATATCTCCGGGGAAATTTTGACGAACTGAAAAGGATATTTCAGAAGCAGATAAAAAAGGAGATAGAAAAACTGTCAGTTACGCACCAACAGGTACAATATCAGAATAATAAAGAAGCAAAACCGGTTTCTCCGGAAAGAAAACTCTACAACACATTCTTCCATTTTGTGAAGACAGGAGAAACTCCCTGGTGGGCATCTGCGGAAGATGTGGATATGCTGTCCGACCCGGGGAATATACCTCTCCTCATCTTCCAAAAAGGATTTGCGAGGGATTTCATGGATGTACTCCGGGACAGCATTTCCGTAAAAAGGCTTATCCGGCAATTCCCGGACAAGGTTTTGATCCCGCTCATCACGCACTATGTCAAATTCACTCCATCTTTTCTCGCCGTTTATTCCCGGATCTTACAGGAAAATGAAAAAAAAACCGACGAGGAAGAAAGCCCGGTACGCAATGTACAGGAACAGGCATGGAATAGTTTTACAGGATATTTGAAAGAGAAAGCCGAACTGTGTAAAGTAGAAAAAAAAGAGCGATTTTGGAGCCTTATCACAAGCATGATACTGTCTGCAAATGCAATCGACCTCAAATCGGGCATGGCCGAGCTATCTGCATTCTTCCCCGGAATAAAAGAAACAGAAAATACTGCAGGGGCGTCACCGTACAATTGCGATGAAGACAACGAGAATTTACCTGATATATCCTTTCCTCATTCTTCCATGGACCCGGGAGAACATGTCCTCATTTCAGACCAAAAGACAAATAATCAACCGGACACCCCGGAAGAAATGGTATTTGCGGAAGCGGAGAGTGAAAAGGAAGTATTTGTCAATAATGCGGGGCTTATCCTGTTACATCCTTTTTTAAAACCCTTTTTCCTCGATTGCGGGCTTATTGGTCCGGATAATGTTTTTACGGATAAAGAACTCGCAGCGCACCTACTGCATTATACGGCCACCGGGAAGGAAATGGAAACCGAAAATGTTATGCTGCTGGAAAAATTCCTGTGCAACATTCAGCCACACGAACCCATTTCCAGGGAAATCCCTCTCCCCGACCGGCTTAAGGAAAAGAGCCTGGAATTACTGGCTTCGGTAACTGAGCAATGGAAAGCGCTCAAAAACACTTCTGCCGGGACCATCAGGAATGAATTCATACAACGTCCCGGGAAACTTGTGGTTGGGAAAGACAATCCCAGGATCATTGTGGAACGTAAAACACAGGACATCCTGTTGGAAAAACTGCCGTGGAATATCAGTATTGTAAAAATTCCGTGGATAGAGAAACTGATTTTTGTAGAATGGTAATACGAGAACCATGAGAGAATTCAAAAGAAAAAAGAGCGATGCTTCTACAGCATTGAAAAACGAAAACAACCGGGACTTCTTTGGAGTACAGGCCAAGCTGAATGTAGGTCGTCCGGGAGACAAATACGAAAAGGAGGCCGATCATGTGGCGGATAAGGTAGTGAATAAAACTGCAGATCAACCCGGAATCCAGAAAATGGGAAACGGTGAAGAAGAATTGCAGCAAAAACCACTGGCAGAAACCATATCAACCGTGCAAAAACAAGAGTTAAAAGAAGAAGAAAAACCCGTACAAAAGCAGGGAAACCAAGAGGAAGAAAAAGAAGTACAGGCCAAATGTGCCGATTGCGAAAAGGATGAATCGGTGCAGAAAAAGGCAGAGACGGGGGAAAAAGAACCTGTTCAAAAGCAGGAGGAGGAAATCCAGGCCAAATCAAAGACTATGCAATTGGGTATTCCGGATAACAATGAACTGGAGAGTAAACTTTCCGACAAAAAAGGAATGGGTAATAAGATGGGTACCGGGGAAAAGCAGGAAATGGAAGCCGGTTTCGGTGCCGATTTCAGTAATGTGAATATCCATACAGACGGCAATGCCGAGCAAATGAGTGAGCAACTTGGTGCACAAGCTTTTACTCATGGTAATGATATTTACTTTAACAAGGGAAAATACAATCCCGGTTCCGCAGAAGGTAAACATTTACTGGCCCATGAGTTAACACATACCATTCAACAGGGAACAAATAGATCCCATCCAAACGTACAGGCGAGTTTTAGCAGTACTATAAGTATAAAACACCGCTTTTTACAAAGCAGGGTGTTTGATGTCAATGGCGGTTTTGTCCGCGCAATGATAGATTCCAATTGGAGCCCTCCCGGTTGCGCGAGCATATCCCACTTAAGCGTCACACTTGTAAAACAGGTGGATAATTGGTTCGATTCTGAACAGGGTACAAAAAGATTTTCCATTGGCGGACCTGATACCAAAACATGGTCCGATCTGGAAAATGGCAGGTATTACCTTCAGTTTTGGTTTGCCGGCAATACTAATCCTCATTGCGAATTATCAGGTCCCATAACCGTAACCACATAATTGTTATGCAAGCTTTTGCCAAAAAATCAGGGATTACTACCAATCCGGCCTCCAGCAATAAGGGTCGCGAGGATTTTTTTGGTGTACAGGCAAAACTTTCTGTTGGTAAAGCTGACGACAAATACGAACGTGAAGCTGACCATAATGCGGACAAAGTGGTACAAAAACTGGACAACCCATTACAACACCAAAACCATACTCCTTTTTTCGCAGCCTCTCCTGTTGTTCAAAAAAAAGAATCTCAGGATGAAAAAGAACTTAAAATACAGGAAAAACCTATTGTAGAAAGTATTACTCCTCTTGTACAAAAACAGTCTCAAGAAGAACAAGTACAGGAAAAGGAAGAAGAGGAAATCCAAAAACAGGAAGAAGAGCAATCTCTGCAAAAGCAGTCCCAGGCCGATGATGGAAATACGGATGAGAACACCAAGGTCCAGGCCAAAGCTGACCGATTGACCACAGCTCCCCCGAAAATGGAACACAATTTACGGCATTCTTCCGGGGGACAAGCCATGAACGGCATTACCCGATCACAAATGGAAAGCGGATTCGGGACGGACTTTGGCAATGTTAAAATACATACGGACCACAAAGCCGTCCAGATGAACCAAAAACTGGGTGCGCAGGCATTCACACACGGCAATGACATTTATTTCAATGAGGGGAAATATAATCCTTCATCCCGCTCCGGAAAACATTTATTAGCACATGAACTGACACATACGGTGCAGCAAGGGAAGGGAGAATTGATTCAAAGAAAATCAGAAAAACCAGAAAGTAAAATCGAAGATGAAATAAATAAAGAATTGCCTAATAATAAAGTTGGAGTTCCTTCTCAAAAAGATAATTTGAAAAGAAATGCTCCAGACCAGAATAAGGAAGTAAAATCTACAGATATTATTAATGATTTATCATCATTAAGTGATAATAAACAACCTAAACAACTAGATGAAAAAGCTAAGAATCTATCTCAAAATAAGGCTAACTCATCTAATGGTGTTTTAAATCAAGGTCAAATAGCACCAATAGATGAACAACCAAATCAATCTCAACTTAAAAAAACGAAAGAAAGTGCAGAGAAAAATATGCAGGCTTCCCTTAGCGAAACAAAGAAAAAAGACCAAAAACCAGGGAAACAACCTAATAAAAAAGGTAAAGTTAAGACAAACAAAAAAACTGGGATTAAATCAACAGTTGAGCGTGGTCAATCTAAATCAAATAATGATACAACTGGGGTTTCAGCTATTAGTTTAAATACTGACTTACCAAAAATATCTAATACCAGATCGATTGGTAGCAAAGTGTTACTCACAAAAATAAATGAGTCATATCTACAATTACAGCAACAATTTTTAGATCGTTACGCTGAAAAGAAAGAGAGCTTGTCCGCTTTTGTTACGTTACAGCAACAAGACTTAACAGATACCGGTATAAGTATTGAAGCGCGTATAACGAATGCAATTACAAATGCGAGAACTATTATTATAAACAATATAGCAACCAGTCAAGGCCAAATATCTTCCCATAGAGTAGGTCAAGATGGCATATTAACTGGTTCTGAGAATAGTTCAACAACTAATGTTGCCACTATTTTTACAACAGGTCAAACAGATATTACAAATGAGGCAAATACTTTAGCAAATCGATCAGTTCAAACAGCAAACGATTCTGCAAACCAATTACAAACCAATGTGACTCAATCGGTAAACGAAGCATACAATGTTGGTGAGCGAAAAGCAAATGTAAACGACTCAGATACCGGTGTGAGATCGGCAAAACAGAGAACAGCTCGAGAAATAGCTGCAGATTCATCTGAAAAAATAGCAGGAGGCCGTGCAGATGCAGAACAAAAGATACGAAGTACGGGACCTATGGCTTCGGAAGAATTTCAAAAGCAAGGCAGAGAAGCAGCTTCGCAGTTAATTTTAGGAAAGTCACAAGTTGATGGTGAGATATTAAATATATTTTCAAATGCCAAAGTTGGTGTTAAATCAATTGAAGAATCATCTGACCAATCATTACAGCAAACTCAAGCACAACTTTTAGATCAGTTAGTAGATCTGGAAATAAAACTGCTACAGCAACTTAAAAAAGAAATAGATAAGAAAATTGCCGATTTACATAAAGCCGAGCAACAAACGATGAGTTTGTTTGATGAGCAAACACAACAGGCTCTTACTAAGAGTAAAATGCAATTGCAAAACAATAACAGCGAAATTGCAGCCGCAAATATTTCTGAACAAAAAGTAGACGAAGCTCATGCACTTGTTGTCCATGACATGAGTGGCGGCTTCAATTCTTTGCAATTGAGTTTTGAAAACAGTGCGCAAGAAGCAACAAATCAATTAGCACAACAGAATACTGAACTCAGAGGTAACCTGGGCAATACACAATCCGTAATTTTGTCCCAAATCGATGTGTTTTCTTCTAGTGCTCAAACACAAATAGATCAAAGCAAAGGGAATACCATAACACAGCTAAGCGAAGCAACCGGACAAGCTGTCTCCGGATCAAATCAAATCGTCGGGCAAGTCGACACTAATATTAAACAACAAGTACAAACCATAAATCAAAACTTCACAAGTGGCTTTGTAGATTTTGAAGGGAATTTAGGAACCCAGGTTAATGAAGCGACTCAAGAAGCCCGAACTCCACTAAGAGATTTAAATTCTCGTATTGATGAAGGTCAAACCCGAGCCGCTACCCGAGCGGAAAGAAGTTGGTTGTCCAACCAGTTTCATGACGCAGTCGAAATGCTATCCAGTCCGGGCTTTTGGGCTGGTTTAATTGTAGGTTTATTGCTCACCATAGTTTTTTTATTGCTCATAGCGGGTACAGCACTTACAGGCGGAGCTCTTTTGGCTGTATTGGTAGTTGGTTTTGCCGTCATTGGTGGGGTGGCTGCAGCGGTAGGATCTGTAGTAAATCAAGCTACTAATGGAAGTTTCACGGGGGGATGGGATTGGTCTCGTGTAGATTGGGGGCAAGTAGGAATGGCAGCACTATTTGGCGCTGCAGCAGGGGCTGTATTTGCAGTAGTCGCATTTGTAGCTGTTGAAGTTTTTTCCGTAGCGGTAGCTAGTTGGACCTTTGTCGCAATAATGTCTGTAACTGCGGGCGTAGTAACTGTCATTACAAATCTAATTAATGGTCAACCATGGGATAAAGATTTATTGATCAACATGACTATCGCTGGTTTTTTTGCTTGGCTGGCAAGATTTTTGCCTGGCGGCAAGGGGCGCCCAACGGAGGAAGTGCCATCAGATACTCCCGAGCCAATACCAGGAAGGCCTAGTGAGCCTGACGGTCCTGAAAGGGTTCCTCCAGAAACAGAAGTACCTGTACCAATTAGGCCAGGACAAGAGATTATAATTGATGATGTTTCTAGGTTATCATATACAGATGTGACATCTAACGGAAGTAAAAACACCTGGAATCTCTATGATACAGAAACAGGTGCTAGGTTTACTCATTACGTTAAAGCAACTCCAGAAACTGGACCAGATATGTTTCTTGATCCACAAAATGCTCTCATACCAGGGGTAGGTAGAGTCAAACTGGTAGCTGAAGGGTTTAAGTGGACGCCAGAGGCTAATAGGTTGAATATGGAAGCTTATGAAGCCTTATATGGTCACCGTCCTCCTAATTTGAATGGGCAAATATGGGCTTCAAATTTAGATAGGTTTGTAATTAACTATGATCAGGTTCGTGCTCAAAACCCAAGTCTTTCCAGACAAGCAATTGCAGATACAGCCATTAGGGACACCTCTTTCGGACAAGGCAAAATAGAACAAGGATATGGGGACTTGAGAGTTGTAATGGATGGCGTAGAATTTAGAGATGTTACAATTTATAATAAAAAGACTGATACTTATACAACTTATCGTGACGTTCCAAGAAATGATGTGGCTATAGATGTTATAGCAGAACCTGATTCACAATAAAGAATTAGTATTATAATTGTAAATTAGAATATAATAGGCTGAATTTTATGCTTAAACAAAAAATTAATATTAGTATTAAAGATATGAACAAATATCAAATATCAAATTTAAATGAGATACCAGAGGAGCTGATAGGGAATGCAAGAAAGCTAGATAGTGAATTTGAAGCAGAATCCTATTTAAACCTTCTTGTAACCCCAGAAAATTCTAAATATCTCAGAAGTTTCGTTAGACAGGTAGTCATTAATGGAGAAAAAGTAAATACATGGAAGAAAGGACGGGCACTTATTGTGGATTCATCACTAGTAGATCAATTAACTAAAGACAAAGAGGAGATTTTCGGATATGACAGTGCAAATTTTAAAACGATCATAAGACCGAATTATGAGGCATGGAGTCGAGGATCTGATTTTGGTGGTATGTTTGTTTTTTGTGAGCCGGATGCAGATTACCGGTCATATACTCCACCCGGATATGGTATCATTTCTTTAAAAGAATTGGATCTAATAGAAGTAGACCAGAAACACATTACAACACAATTTCGAAGATGGTTAGCTTCAAGGATGGCTGCTTTTCTGAAACATAAAAATCAACTGGAAACTTTTGATAATGCCAAAGTTTTAGAGGAGCTAGTGACTAGAGATCAATGGACTGAGGATGCAGTAAGAGCCTTTGAAGGCCTTGGCAAAGAAAAGGCAACTTGTAGTTGGGGAGATGATGCCATACCTGGCTTTTGTGGCGATGATGCTTTTTATGGTGAAATCTAATTGTAAAGTACCGTTAAAGAACCCAAATACTTAGGGGAATATTCCCCATATTTTACCGGAATTTCCCTGTTGATTTATTCTTCCTGTCCTCGTATTTTAGAAATAGCTTTCAATAACCAAGATCATGAAAACAATAAAATACCGATCCACCGGCCCCGACGTCCGCTTCCTGGAAGAAATACTGGAAAAGATGGGTTATACCGTGGTGGTTTCCGATTATTTCGGTAAGGACACTGATGCCGCCGTACATGATTTTCAGCAAAAAAACAGCCTAGTTGTGGATGGTGTCGTAGGCATCAAGACCTGGTCCAAACTCCTGGAAGCTGAAAAGGACATCCTGCAACACAATGACAAATTACTGGCCGAACAGGACCTTATAGATTTTGCGCAACACTATAACCTGGAACTGGCCGCCGTTAAGGCCGTGAACGAAGTGGAAAGCAACGGTAAGGGATTCCTGGTGGACGGACGCCCCAAAATTCTCTTCGAAGGGCATGTATTCTGGAAAGAGTTGGTAAAAAGAGGTGTTGATCCTCAGCAATTCCTGTCATCCAGAACTGCTGATATCCTGTATAAAAACTGGACCAAAAAACATTATGCCGGTGGTGCGGGAGAATATCACCGCCTGGAAAAGGCCGCCGGGATGTCCGACTTACAGGATGTCCATGACGCCGCCTACAGCGCCGCTTCCTGGGGAGCATTCCAGGTCATGGGATACCATGCCAAAGACCTGGGTTACATGTCTGTAGATCATTTTGTGGCCAAACAATACGAACACGAAAGAGAACATTTGAAAGCATTTGGCAAATACCTGGAAGTAAATCATCTTATCCGTCATATTAAAAACAAAGATTGGGCTGCTTTTGCAAAAGGTTATAACGGGCCGGGATACAAAGAGAACCGATACGATGAAAAGTTGTCAAAGGCATACAACCGGTATAACTGAACCGCCCTGCACTGAAACGCACAGAGGTTTTGATATGCCATGAAATTGGGTGTTGGTTATTGAGTTATTAGGTTATTCAGTTAGTCATGCAATACGCATAAACCAAATAACCCATTAACCTAATAAATAACCAGGCTATAATTTTTTCGCACAACTAGAGTGCGGTAATAATCCCGATTGCAATAGTTATCGGGAACAGGGGCTTGACCCTCAACTGAAAACAATAAAAAACCTGAAAGCAATGAAGCCATTTTTTGACCTCTTAAAAAATACCCTGGAGTACCGGATGTACATTGCTTTCGGAACGGGAGAAAATGTAGCCAAACCCTGTTTTTGTCCCCCCAGGGATGAATTTGATCTCTCCTCTCCCCTGGCGCGTTTTATATCCGAACACCGCCTGGGCGACCAAGATCTGCTCCTGCTTTTGCTTGCCCTGATACCTCACCTGTCCCCGAATTATCTCAGCGATATCGTATCCGTTGTTTTACCTAATGGCGGGGAATTTCCCCTCTTCGGAGGGGTAAAGGCCAAAAATCACCGGGGCATTCTTCCTACCGGAGAAACTGCCCTTTTTCTACTGGCAGGCGGCGATATGGATGAACGTGTACAAGCCATAGAATTCATACACAGCGAATCCTGTTTATTCCGAAAAAAGATCCTCTCCATGGAGGAAGTGCCCATCGGAGAGCCTAAAATGAGCGGCAAACTGATCCTGGATGAAGAATATACGGAACTGCTGACCACGGGGAAAATACTTAAACCGAAACTCAGCACCAACTTCCCCGCACAACTTCTGGAGACCGAAATGGAATGGGAAGACCTGGTTCTGAACCAAAAGACCCTCAAACAAATAAAAGAAATAGAATCCTGGCTTCACCATAATGATATATTGCTGAACGAATGGAACATGAAAGGAAAGATAAAACCGGGATACCGGGTAATGTTATACGGTCCTCCGGGTACCGGTAAGACACTCACGGCAAGTTTGCTGGGAAAATATACGGGCCGGGATGTATACCGTATAGACTTGTCTCTTGTAGTATCCAAATATATAGGAGAAACAGAGAAGAACCTTTCTTCCTTGTTTGACAAGGCTACCAACAAAGACTGGATATTATTTTTTGATGAAGCGGATGCTATATTCGGAAAACGGACCAATGTCCGTGATGCCCATGACAAATACGCCAACCAGGAAGTGTCCTATCTCCTTCAGCGCATCGAGTCCCATCCCGGGCTGGTCATACTGGCATCCAACCTTAAAAGCAATATAGACACCGCATTCAGCAGGCGTTTCCAGTCGATCATAGATTTTGACATGCCCACTTATACCGAGCGCTTGCAATTATGGCAAAACAACCTGCCCGAAAAGATCCCCCTGGCCAAAAATGTCTGCCTGAAAGAAATATCCCGGAAATATGACGTTACCGGGGCCAATATTGTCAACATTATACAGTATACCTGTTTGAAAACCCTGGAACAAGAGCAGGATACCATCCAGCTGGAAGATATCGTAAACGGTATCAAGAAAGAATATGTAAAAGAAGGGAAAATGTTATAAATATAAATAGACCGGTACTTAGCTTAAGTCCCTATTTATAAAGCTCGGTCAACAGGTCCTGAATATCCAGGGGTCTTGTATACATATGCAGCGATCCGTCCGGTTTCCGGGGCCATTCTTCCCTGGGACGATCCCGGTAAAGTTCTACTCCGTTACCATCCGGGTCATCTAGGTACAAGGCTTCGGATACACCGTGGTCCGCAGCTCCCGTAAGCGGATATCCCGCCTTTCTCAGCCTGTTATATATTACTGCGAGATCCTTACGGGTAGGATACAAAATTGCCGTGTGAAACAGTCCCGTAGCATCAGCTGCCGGATGCGGCCCGTTTTTACTGTACCATGTATTCAGCCCTATATGATGATGATACCCTCCGGCGGAAATAAAGGCGGCATCTTCACCGTAAGTGGTTATCAGTTCGAACCCCAGTAAATCACAATAAAATTCCAGAGCTCTTTTAATATCCGAGACTTTCAGGTGCACATGCCCTATTCCTGTTCCTTCCGGAACTTTATACATATCTGCCATAAATATACTTTACCTCTCCGGATACGCGCTAAGCAATCACGGTTTTTTGCATATCAAAGATAGTGCATAATAGGGGTACAAAACGAACATTATGACAACAACAGAAGATCTATTTCTTTTAAAATGTGCAACGGGATGTCATAATATGTTTTTTAATATCGTATATTCTCCTCAAAACATAAAAAAGCCTTCCGGGACAGGTATTTTTTGCGCCGTCATACACAGGCAACAATTTTTTTAAATAATTTTAACAGCCCATGTGGAATAATTAGTTTTACTTTCGCGTTTCTAAAGGATATTTCCCTTTAAACCATACACTAAACCTTTTCAGTTTCATGGATAATACCCCGGATTCCGTTCTAATCGAGTTGTTGTCACACGATAACGAAAAGGCGTTTACTGTCCTCTATTACAGGTATGCGGGAAAAATAAGGGGTTTTCTGTACCGCCTTAGGCTGAATACTCATACCGATGATATTATCCAGGAAACTTTTATCACTGTCTGGCGAAAACGCCACGATATGGATGCGTCCGGTAGCATAGGGGCATATATTTTGACCATAGCCAGGAACCTTGCTCTTAAATCTATGAAAAACGAATTGCAACTTGCCATTTCCGATCTTTCCGCCGCAGACATCCCCGACCTGACGGATATGGACAGTACAATGACCAAAGAAGCTTTTCACCGGGCGCTGGAATCTTCCATTGAAAAACTTCCCGACCGTCCCCGGGAGATCCTCATTCTGAAGCGTATCAAAGGACTATCTACTGAAGAAATAGCCCGTGAACTGGGCATCAGCAAAAGTACGGTCGAAAACCATATGAACCGTGCCCTTGCCACACTTAAGGAAGAACTCTCCGGTTTTTCTACCATTTCCCTGTTGCTGCTCGAAATATATTTCCTGCGTTAAAAAGTACTCTTCTCTTATTTAACACCCATTTAACAAAAAACCATTAGGTGTTTTTGCCACTTCGCGGATATACCATATGACGAAAGTCTAAAAAAGCAACCTAAATGGACAGATTAAACATATTGTGGCAAAAATATCTCCGGAATGAACTTTCCCGTGAAGAAACCCGCCAATTACTGAAAGCGATGGAAAAGGAAGCTAACCGGTTGTTGTTTTCACGGCTGATGGAAAAAGAATGGGATGCTGCCGAAAAGGAAAACATTACCAGTTCCGATCACAAATTAATGCAAAAGATCAGAATTGAACTCGGGATGAAACAAAACAGGCCTTCCGTACGCAGGAGGCTGTTCCTTTATACTTCTGCGGCCTGTTTTATTCTTTTGTTCGGGTTAGGAGTCTGGTGGATAGCCCCTCAGTTTTTCGGAGGGAGAGACTTCATAAGGGTGGAAGTTGCAGCGGGACAACCTGCAGAAGCTTTTACTCTTCCCGACAATTCCGTAGTATGGCTCAACTCGGCAACGGTTCTGGAATACCGTAAGAATTTTAAGGAGGGCAGGGACATAAAACTGGAAGGCGAAGCTTATTTTGAGGTGTCTCCCGACCGCACGCACCCCTTCCGGGTAAATTTTCGCGATAACGAACTCCTGGTCACAGGGACCCGTTTCGTCGTCAAAGCCTATACCAACGAGGAGCTTTCCCGGGTAGATGTGGAAGAAGGAAGTGTAAAGGTCTATCACGATTCCGACAGTACTGCCCTGCAACGGAACAACAGTCTTGTTATTGATGAATATGATAATACGGCTACATTCAGCCGGTCCGACTTCACCGGGGCCAATTCCTGGAAAGATGGCCTGCTGAGCTTCAATAATATTCCCCTGGACGAAACCCTGAATGCTCTCGAAAGGTATTTCAACGTATACATAGATACCGATGCTCTTTCCGGGACAACAGTAAAAAAACACATTACCGCAGCATATCCGCTCGGGACATCGCTTAAAGAAGTCATGGAAGGGTTACAACATCTGCTGGACATTCATTATGAATTTAAAGATTCCGGAACATTGAAAGTTTATGAATCCCCGGAAACAAAACTTCCCTGAAAACATATTCAGTTCCTTTTCCGCCAACTTAATTACAAACATTAAACTAAAAACAACGTATGAATCTTTTGTGTAAAAGAGTATGTCTCTTTGTGTTCCTGACATGTAGTTGCATTCCTGCCCTGGTGGCCCAGCAGGATGATATTCCGGACAATATCAGTGTGAATGTAAGACCGGGTAGCTTAAAGTCCATACTTGAACAGGTACAACAACATTCCCCCTATTCCTTTGCCTATAACAACGAAGAAATATCCCGGGTGACCGATGCCGGGATAAAACAAGGAGAATACCGTCTTGTTAAACTATTGCAAACACTGGAACAAAAACACCGGCTGGATTTTCAGAACAGGAACGGGGTGATCTATGTAAAGCAAAGAAAACCGCGGACACTCCGGGAAATAAAAGGTCGTGTAATTGATGAGTCAGGCGAACCGTTACCTCAGGCTAATATCATAGAGAAGGGAACGTCCAATGGTGTGGTAACAGATATGAACGGTAATTTCAACATGAGAATTTCCGGGACAAATGCCATTTTGCTTATCTCCTATCTGGGATACCTGACCCGCGAAATACGGCCGGGAGATAAATCCGTTATCAATGTCGATCTTAAACCGGATGCCTCCAAACTCGATGAAGTCGTGGTCACCGACCGCAGAAATATTACGGAAATCAAAAAACCGCAGATGAGTGTAAACCGGCTTTCGGTTGAACAGATCAAACGGATCCCTGTAGTGCTTGGAGAGCCTGATCCGTTAAAATCATTGTTACAGCTCCCGGGAGTTACCAATGCCGGAGAGGCCTCTTCGGGGTTTAATGTCCGCGGCGGCGCTGCCGACCAGAACCTTATTCTGCTGGACGGCTCCCCGATGTTCAGCGATTCTCATCTTTTCGGTTTCTTTTCGGTATTCAACGCCGATGCTATAAGTGATATGGAACTCTATAAAGGAGGTATCCCCTCTACCTTCGGCGGACGTGTTTCTTCGGTGCTGGACGTGCATCAGAAAAACGGCGACTATCAGGACTTTCACATGAACGGAGGTATCGGACTGATATCGAGTAGGCTACTGGCAGAAGGACCTCTTGCTAAAGGAAAAGGATCATTCCTGGTTGCCGGGAGAAGTTCTTATGCGCACCTCTTTTTAAAATTGGCAGACAACGATAATTCCGCATACTTTTACGACCTGAATACAAGACTGAATTACAGGTTCAACAAGAACAATACTCTGTTTTTGTCCGGTTACTTCGGTAGGGATATTTTCGACTTCGGTAATAATTTTTCCAGCTCATACGGAAATACCATGCTCAATCTCCGGTGGAAGCACGATTTTTCCGATAATTTAAGCTCCGATCTGTCCCTGATCTATAGCGACTATCGTTTTGGCCTGGAACTGGAATCCCAGGATTTTATATGGGACAATGCCATTGAATCCTATAGCGCCAAATATGACTTGAGACATTACGTATCGGATAATTTTAACCTCCATTACGGCGCCCATGCTACTTATTACGATTTTAATCCCGGCACATTGAAACCGAACGGGGAAAACTCTTCGATCAATTTTGAACAGCTGGATAAAAAATACGCCCTGGAACCGGCCTTTTATATCGATGCCGAACATGAGATATCCGAAAAATTATCTGTACGGTATGGCTTGCGATACAGTATGTTCTACAGGTATGGGCAAGAGGACATCAACATGTATGAGAATGACCAGGCAGTGGTTTTCAACCCTGATTTCGGAATTTACGAAGAAGGCACGCCCATAGGTTCAACCCATTACGGAAGCGGAGAAAGTATAGCAAGCTTCGACAACCTCGAACCGCGAATAGGTATTTCGTATGTCCTGAACGATAATACATCCGTAAAAGCTAGTTATAACAGGATGTCGCAATACCTGCATTTGCTTTCCAACACCCAGTCTCCTACTCCGATAAATATCTGGACCCCAAGCGGCCCTTTTATAAAACCACAGCTCCTGGACCAGGTAGCCCTGGGGTATTTTAAAAATTTTAATGAGGATGCCTATTCCCTCGAAACCGAAGTATTTTACAAGAAGGTAAAAAACCGTATCGATTATATTGATGGCGCTGAGCTTATTGCCAATAACGATATTGAACAGGTTATCCTGAACGGGGAAGCCCGTTCCTATGGACTGGAAATATTGCTCCGGAAAAACACCGGCCGGCTCACAGGATGGATAGCCTATACCCTCTCCCGCGCGGAACAGAAAACCCCTGGGCGCACTCCTGAAGAAACAGGGATCAACAATGGGGAATGGTACCTGTCACCTTACGACAAACTCCACAACCTGGCTATAACCGGGGGGTATGAATTCAATGACAAATGGTCTTTCGGAGCAAATTTCACCTTCCAGACCGGGCAGCCTTATACATATCCGAAAGGGCAATACGAGATCGGGGGAATTATGGTGCCTAATTATACCTCGCGCAACGAAGACAAGCTTCCCTCCTATCACCACCTGGATATTTCGGCTACCTATACCCCGAAACCGCAAAAGAAAAAAGGCTGGCAAAGCGAATGGGTCTTTGGTATTTACAACCTGTACAGCCGGAAGAATTCGGCCTCCGTAAGCTTCCGGCCCAATGAAGACACCGGTGTAAACGAAGCAGTTCGTCTCTCCATATTCGGTATTATTCCAAGTGTATCATATAACTTCAAATTTTAAAGAAAATGGACTCTTTTAAATATATATTTCTATTAATTGTAATCACAGGTTTGGTCTCATGCGAAGACGTGGTCGATGTTGACCTGGATACCGAAGAACCGCGACTGGTTATCGATGCCGGCATAGAATGGGTAAAAGGTACCAACGGAGCGCAGCAAACCATTAAACTGAGTACGACCACCGACTACTATTCCGAAGAAATTCCCCCGGTTTCCAACGCCGGGGTATATATAATGAACAGCGACGGTACTGTCTTTGATTTTGTGGAAACGCCGGGAACGGGGATATATGTTTGTACCGATTTTATCCCGGTTATCGGGGAGACCTATGAACTGACGGTTACGGCAGACGGGCAGACCTATACGTCCAGTGAACAACTTATGAGTGTTCCTGAAATTACACGTATAGAGCAGGATTACGACGCTGGTTTCTTGGGGGATGAAATTGAAGTTACATTTTATTACCAGGATAACCCCGAGGAAAATAATCACTATATGGCCAGGTTTGAGACGGATTTTCTTATTTACCCGGAATACGATATCGATAATGATGAATTTACACAGGGCAATGAAATGTTCGATAGTTTTAGTGACGAGGACCTTGAAATCGGTGATCGGCTTGACATAACTCTATATGGAATTTCCGAACGTTTTGACAATTATATGTCCCTCATTCTCGAAGCGACTGGCGGAGGGTCGTTCAGCACACCACCGGCCAATGTACGGGGAAATATCATAAATACTACCGATGAAAAAAATTATGCCTACGGTTATTTCAGGCTTTGTGAAACGGATGTGCGTTCGTACGTGGTGGAGTGATCTGCGAACAGAAACTTTTAGGTGTAGGCTTACCGCCTGGTCTCGCTACTGACTATTTTCTATTTCCACTATTTATCAGAAAAAGTATGAAGAAAGAAGTTCCCGTTATTATAGAAATATTCCGAACCGATATTACCGATCCGGTTAGGGCTGATATATGTCAACTGGTATTGTCCCGTCACTTTCCGCTTGCTGATATTAATTTCGACCTGGAAGATCCGGATCATATATTACGTGTGGAAGACAGGGATGTAGATACCACAGGAATCATTCGTGTCGTTGAATCTATGAAGATAGCCTGTGAACTTCTATAAGATAACAACTATAAAAAAATCCCCGGGAATCTTAATATTCCGGGGATTTTTGATAAATTATTTCACGTGTTACTATTATCAAATGAACTTAGTTCCTTTTTTACATAATAAACTGAAGCTTCAAATAACAAAACACTATTGATTTACTATCAGTCCTTTATCTCAACAAGTTCCAGGTCAAAAATAAGGTCTTTGCCTGCAAGAGGATGGTTACCGTCCAGAACAACGTGATCTTCTTCTACTTTCGCAACACGCAACTGGTATTCGGAACCGTCGGGATTTTTGGCTACCAGTCCCATACCGACTTCCGGAGTAATCTCGGCAGGAAGTTCCTCTTTTTTGATAGAATGGAAGAGTTCCTCGCGCACTTCACCATAAGCTTCTTCCTTCGGAATGGTCACAGTTTTCTTTTCATTTACCGCCATGTCTATAAGTCCCTGTTCAAACCCGGGTATAAGGCTACCCTGCCCCAACTGTACTTCCAGGGGTTCTCGCTCCAAAGAACTGTCAAATACCTGTCCGTCATTCAGTTTTCCTGTGTAATGCACTCGTACCGTGTCGTTTGCTTTTACTTTACTCATAAATAAAATGTATCTAAATTTATAGTCGTTTAGCTACAAAGGTAAGATTTCTCAAGTATCTCCAAGGGAAATTACGGGATAATTTACTGATTTTGATCTTATTTCGGTTCTTTCATGTCCCTAATAACCTGCTCAAATGGTAATACGGCGCTTTCTTGCCGTAATTTCCCAGACCTCTGATTTTTCCCCGTTGCGGATCACCGCTATCTCGTCGTATAAGTTGATCGTAGGGCATATATGATAAGGAATACCGTACAAAACATCTCCCACACGAATATTTTCCCAATTGTCTACCCGAAGAACACCGTGCTCTTCACTTTGGGAGAGCAGCTGGTAACCGGACAGGTTCAGGAATTTCACGCGGCGGTCCGTAGGGTTTTCCGCAGCAACTGCTTTATGTCCCAGGTCTATGGTAACGATTTCCTCGGCAGGTTTGGAAATCACCCGGCTTACCAGAAGTACGGCAAATTTAAAGTCCTGTTCTGTAAGTTTTTCATCATAACCCCAATCCCAGAATACACAGGTGCCGGGGCTGCATATCTTCTCTTTGTCCAGGCTATGCGTGGTAAATGCAGGAGTACCGCCTGATATAACCTGTAAATCCGGATGTATCTTTTTAAGGTTGGCAATCACTTCTGTCAACCCATCGAAGCCTGCTTCCAGTTTTTCCTTTCTTTCCCTGTAATCCGGATGGCAGTGATGACCATCATATACATGCAATCCCTCCAGGCTTACATGGTCTGTTTTTTCTATTTTATCGATGAGTTCCGTTAACCGGGGTCCCAGTTCCACTCCGGACCGGTTCATTCCATTGTTTATATCGATAAAAACAGACACATTCTTCCTTGCCTCTTTCGCCTTTGTTTCCCATATTTCAAGAGTGTACGAATTATCTATAATCGTGTAAAACCGTGTTTCGGGAAAACGGTCCGCAAGTGTAAAGAAACGATCCGTCTTGGGGCCTACGAGTTGGTGGGCTATCAGAACACTTTCCGCACCTTCTTTTGCAGCCATCTCCGCTTCTGCTATGGTAGACGATTTAAAGTTTTTTAATCCGAGCTTGACCATACGTTTTACCACTTCCGGCATTTTATTGGTTTTCAGATGCGGTCTCAGCCTGTTTATATCTCCTCCTACTATATTGAGCATCTGCTGCAGGTTATGCTCCAGGTGTTTTTCATATAACACCACTGTCGGCGAGTCTATTTTCTCTATATTATCGATAATATACCAGTCTTTCATATTACAGTTTTTGCCTTTCAAAGCTAAGTAAAACCAAAATATTTATTATCAAGTTATAGGTTAAAACCTGCTCCCGACTATATCAATATTCATTGCGGTTACTTTACTTTCTATAAATTTTAGCCACCAATACCCGGATAGCCCCACAGTTGTTTTAAAATGATTTGTGCATCCGTGGCAAAACAGACTTCCGGTTTGGCATAAACCTATGGGATTTAAGTCCATAGCAGTTTAGTGGCTTGCGTCTTTGTCAATTCGGAATAATCTAAAAATCATCACAAAAAATTGCGTGACCAAATAGTTTTATATAAATTAGTAACCGATTAGTTACATAATATATGAGAAGAGATGTCTTTCAGGCTATAGCCGATCCTAACAGAAGGGCCATTATCCATTTACTGGCAGGTGAACGGCTTACAATTAACCAGATAGCAGACAATTTTGAAGTGAGTCGGCCTGCTATTTCCAAACACATCAAAGTGTTGACGGAATGCGGACTGGTAGTGATAAAACCACAAGGCAGGGAGCGATATTGCGAGGCCCGCCTAAAAAAACTCGGGGAAGTCTCCGAATGGATAGGGCAATATCAAAAATTCTGGACCGGTAAACTCGATGCCCTTGAAGATTTTCTCCATGAAAATTGAATAAATTTTGACAACCCCGACCAGTTTAAAAACCTATGGCTTTATGAAAAATAGTCCCTTAATTATCGAACGAATATTTAACGCTCCCATAGAAAAAGTCTGGAAGGCGCTTACGGACAAAGATCATATGAAACAATGGTACTTTGATTTGGAAGAATTTAGTCTCGAAGTCGGTTTTGAATTCAGTTTCATGGCCGGAAAGGATGAAAAAAAATACCTGCATTTATGTAAAATAACCGAGGTTATAGAAAATAAAAAAATTGCCTATACCTGGCGATACAAAGGTTATGCAGGCAATTCCCAGGTGATTTTTGAATTATTTCCCGAAGGCGACCGGACAAAGCTTCGACTTACCCATGAAGGTCTTGAAACATTCCCGGAAAGCAACCCGGACCTTTCCAGGGAAAACTTCAACTACGGATGGACATATTTTATCGGTACGGCATTGCTGAAATTCATAGAACGACCGGAAGAGGTTTAATTCGTAAAACTTACATAAACAAACGGAAAACATGAAAAAACTAAATCGGAGTATGTAGAAGCACAAATGCTCATACGAAAGCCCGTAGCAATGGTTTTCGAAGCATTCATGGATCCGGAAATCATAAAGAATTTCTGGTCTGCGCATAGCAACGGTAAACTGGAACCGGGAAAAGCCCTGACCTAGAAATGGGAAATGTACCAGGTTTCCACTCCTGTCTTTGTTAAGGAAGTATCCGTTAATACTAAGATTTCCATAACATGGGGAGAACTTCTACCGTTGTGGATTTTGATTTTACAGTTCTTAATGAAAATGCTACTTACGTAGTCATCAAAAATTACGGATTTGTGGAAGAAGGTGACGAACTTCTCTGGATCATAAAGGATTCTGCCGGAGGCTTTACCACTGTTCTGGACGGATTAAAAGCGTTTCTGGAACACGGAATAAACCTAAATCTCATTGCAGATAAATTTCCCTATAAAGCCCAGGGGCGTGAATAAAAATTCCGGGGCTTTATCCATAATACTGCAAAAGATATATATACAATAGCCTTAGTACGGTTGGAATTAACGAGTTGATAACAATTCGCTTATTTTTTTACAGACCTCGTTGATTTATATCTACAATTTTCATATTTTGCAATCCCTTTGTTCTTAATTTTCCTTACCTTTAATTAAGACAAGGTTTTAAAATAGCAGAAGATGACCGACGTTACACGTATATTTGATATTCCCTACCTCCAACTTGAAAAATACAACCTGAAAGACGCCCTGGTAACCAAACAGGATGGTACCTGGAAAGAAACCTCCAGCAAGGCTTATGTGGACCAGGCCAACGGTATAAGCAGGGGACTTCTCCGCGCAGGGCTTGAGGTAAACGATAAAGTAGCCGTTATCTCTTCCTCCAATCGCACCGAATGGCACCTGTTGGATATAGGTGTATTGCAAACAGGGGCACAAACCGTGCCTATCTATCCTACGATTTCAGAAGAAGATTATGAGTACGTGCTCACCCATTCCGGGGCGAGATATTGTTTTGTATCGGATGAGGAAGTGCTGGCCAAAGTAAATGCCATCCGTGCCAAAGTCCCTTCTTTGCAGGAGGTATACTCCTTTGATAACATTGAAGGAGTAAAACACTGGACAGAAATCCTCAATGCAGGTAAAGACAGCTCCAATCAAGATGAGGTGGAAGCCCGGAAAAATGCTATAAAAGCAGGGGACTTGGCTACATTGATCTATACTTCAGGAACTACCGGAAGGCCTAAAGGCGTTATGCTCTCACATCACAACATCGTGTCCAATGTACTCGGTAGCGCCGAACGGGTCCCGCTGAATGCAGGAGACTCCAGGGCTCTGAGTTTTCTTCCCATATGCCACATATTTGAACGAATGGTGGTTTATCTCTATCAGTACTACGGCATATCCATTTATTTTGCCGAGTCCATAGACAAAATGGGAGACAATCTCAAAGAAGTCAAGCCCAATGTAATGACTGTTGTGCCCAGGTTGCTCGAAAAGGTATACGATAAAATTTATGCCAAAGGAGCAGAATTAACAGGCGTCAAGAAAAAATTATTTTTCTGGGCGTTGGAATTGGGAGAAAAATTCAAACCGTATAAAGCCAACGGATGGTGGTATGAAATGCAACTGGGGATCGCCCGGAAACTGATATTCAGCAAATGGCAGGAAGGGCTTGGTGGAAAACTGGACATTATGGTTTCCGGAAGTGCCGCACTGCAACCCCGCCTGGGCAGGGTATTTGCCGCTGCGGGAATCCCGGTAATGGAAGGTTACGGTCTTACGGAAACGTCTCCGGTAATTGCTGTAAACTGCCAGAAAAATCACGGATGGAAAATCGGTACCGTAGGAAAAATGATACCCGGAGTTGAAGTTAAAATAGCCGAAGACGGAGAAATACTTTGTAAAGGGCCCAATGTAATGATGGGCTATTATAATGATCCTGAAAAAACCGAAGCGGCATTGACCGACGGATATTTTCATACCGGGGACATCGGGGAAATAGACTCGGAAGGCTTTTTGCGCATAACGGACCGTAAAAAAGAAATGTTCAAAACCTCCGGAGGAAAATACATTGCCCCTCAGATCATAGAAAACGAAATGAAACAATCACGTTTTATCGAACAGATTATGGTTATTGGCGAAGGCGAAAAACTTCCCGCGGCTTTTATTCTTCCGAATTTTGATTTCCTGAAAGAGTGGGCGGCAAGAAAACGTATCAATATTGGGAAAACCAACGAAGAAATTGTGGTAAACCCGGAAGTTATTGCCCGGTACAAGGAAGAAATTGCTTCTTATAACCAAAGATTCGGTCATTGGGAACAAATAAAGAAATTTGAACTCACCCCCGATATATGGTCTATTGAAAGCGGACATCTTACTCCTACCTTAAAACTCAAGAGAAAGATCATTAAAGAAAAGTACAAGGATTTGTACGACAAGATATATCGTCTCGATGAAAACGGAAATAAAAACTAGATATATATTCGGAATAAAAAAATCCGGTAGCTCGTTTGCATAAACACATACTACCGGATTCAGAAAAGAGAAAGTCCTTAAAAAGTTTTTAATGCTATTTGCCCCTGCCGGACACGCGGGTATTGTTTTCCTAATAAAGTGTTGTTTTTCATAATCAAAAACTACCATAATCCCGAAAACCGGACAATAGCTTGAATTTTTAAGGACTTTTGATTTTCCAAAAACGACCCGAATACGGAGTTCACATTCCCTAATCGCCTTTTTCCGATGTTTGCTCCTCTTGTGGGCCGTATTTATTGAATAGTTCCAACGGGCCATCCAGGCCGACTTTTAATACGGTCATATAGGTATCCGCAGCTTCCTGCGGAACTTTCACATACGATATTCCGGGATAATTTGCCCAGTCTATAGCTCCTTTGGTATAGTACTCCAGCTTCTCACCACTGCCTACAATACTTACGGAAGTTATCTTATTCTTAACCCCTTTCAGTACCAGTTCGTTTTGAGGGATTCCGGGCACAAAGAGGTAAAGCGTTTTTCTGTCTTCTGATAAAGTCGTCGGGCCGTAGAAATAGTGCAGATCAATCCCCTTGCGGGTACTGTATATCGCTTCTTTATGTTTATGCGTCCATTTTCCCAGTTCTTTGAGTATGTGCTCCTGTTCTGCCGGAATTTCTCCATTTGCCTTCGAACCGATATCAAGTAAGAGGTTGCCTCCCATACTCATCATATCCGAAAAAATACGGATGACCTCGTATGGCGTTTTATATTCGGTATCCAGGGGTTGATAGCCCCAACTTCCGTTCATGGTAAGGCACAACTCCCAGTATTTAGCAGGGGGATTAAATACCGGCACCCCTTGTTCCGGAGTGGAATAATCCCCGTACCCCTGCAAACGGGAATTAATGATCGTATTCGGCTTTTTAGCCAGCAGTTTTTTTCTTATCTCAGAAGCTTCCCATTCCTCCGCACTATGCTCCCAGTCACCGTCAAACCACCAAAGATCGGGGTTAAACGCTTCGGACAGTTCCTCTATCTGTCCGAACATATACTTTTTATAACGCTGCCAACGCTTGGGTTCCTTCTTTATATCGTAGCGTTTTTTCTCTTTCGTTAATTCATTATAATCCTTATGCGACCAATTGGAGAGTGAGTAATACATCCCTACTTTCAACCCGTTAGCCCGCAATGCATCTGTAAAGGGAGTGATAAGATCGCGCTTTGCCGGAGTGTCTTTTACGGTAGTCGTACCTCCCTGTTTACTGTCCCACAAGGCAACCCCGTCATGATGACCAGAAGTGAGCACGGCATACTGCGCCCCGCTTTCCTTGATAAGTTCCGCCCAATATTCCGGGTCGTAATTTTTTGCGGTAAATCCGTCTAATTGCTTCATATAATCCTCATGTCCTATCTTCCCGTTGTAGAACGACCAGGATTCGTCTATACCATTTACGGCGTAAATTCCCCAGTGAACAAATATTCCCAGTTTGGCATCGGCAAACCACTTCATTTTTCGTTCGTCTACGGAATCCGATAACTTCTCATTGCCTTGTCCATAAGAAAATGCGGACAACAGGCATAACGGTAATAGTAACAGGTGTTTTCTCATAAAAACAAGGTTTAATCAGTATAACGTGTTCGATAACAAATATACAGTTTTTGTTATATTATGCCCTCCCGCAATACAATATCCCGGGACCAAAGCATACCCGCTTCTTGATGATCTCATTAAGCAGTATGTCAAAACACCTTTAAATAACTGTTAACAGGTAGTTTATACTAGGTATTGTTATAAAATTATCATAAATTAATGGTTCGTTTTACAGATATAAAAATTTAACGCCTATTTACTATGCGTGCATAATAAAATTTTGTATATTTGGTTTTCAGACCAATACACATGAAAGACAAAACCATAGATTATGCCTTGAGAGCTACCTGGCAGGCTGTCGCCAGGATGTATAATGAAGAAGCCGGTAAGTACGAGACCACCATGGCAACGGGTTTCACCCTGTTGAGCATAGACCGGGACAAAGGCACACCTTCCACTTCACTTGGGCCGAAAATGGGAATGGAAGCGACCAGTTTATCCCGTATATTAAAAAACATGCAAGCCAAGGGGCTTATCGAAAGAAAACCCAATCCGAGTGATGGCAGAAGTGTTCTTATATGTCTCACCGAACTCGGACGTGAAAAAAGAGAACTTTCCAAAGCAGTAGTACTCCGGTTCAACGAAGTGATAAAAGACAGTATTTCCGAAGAAAAACTTGAGACATTTTTTGAAGTTGTAGATGTCATCAACAATCTCATTGTGGAAAAGAAGATTTACAAAACGTAAATACGATCGGTTTCCTTCATCCGTACTAAAATACATAATAACGACAAACCACAGAAAACAAAGAAATGAAACGAAACATTAAGAAAGTAGCGGTAATAGGCTCCGGGATTATGGGAAGTGGCATCGCCTGCCATTTTGCCAATATCGGCGTAGAGGTACTGCTTCTCGATATCGTGCCCCGCGAACTTACCGAAAAAGAGCAGCAAAAAGGATTAAGCCTTGACGATAAAGTCGTCCGTAATCGCATTGCCAATGACAACCTGACTTCCGCATTAAAATCCAACCCCTCTCCTATTTATCACAAAAAACTCGCAGACCGGGTCAGTACCGGAAACCTTGAAGACGATATAAAGAAAATTGCCGGTGTAGACTGGGTCATCGAGGTTGTTGTAGAGCGGCTGGATATCAAGAAAAAAGTTTTCGAACAAATAGAACAATATCGCACACCGGGTACCCTTGTTACTTCTAACACATCGGGGATTCCCATTCATTTTATGAGTGAGGGCCGTAGCGAAGATTTCCAGGAGCATTTTTGCGGAACGCACTTCTTTAATCCTGCGCGCTACTTAAAGCTTTTTGAAATCATACCGGGGCCGAAAACTTCCAAAGAAGTGCTGGATTTCCTGAATATATACGGAGACAAATTCCTTGGAAAAACATCGGTAGTTGCCAAAGACACTCCCGCATTCATAGGAAACCGTATCGGGATCTTCGGTATTATGAGCCTGTTCCACCAGGTAATGGAAATGGGACTCACCATAGAAGAAGTGGATAAACTTACCGGCCCGGTAATAGGACGCCCGAAATCTGCTACATTTCGTACGGTAGATGTCGTAGGATTGGACACTCTTGTCCACGTAGCTAACGGCTTGTACGAAAACTGTCCGGATGATGAAGCTCACAACCTTTTTAAACTTCCCGGTTTCATCAATACCATGATGGAAAATAAATGGCTGGGAAGCAAAACCGGCCAGGGATTCTACAAGAAAATTAAAGGTGACGACGGAAAGAGTGAAATCCTTTCCCTCGATCTCAACACGCTGGAATATCGCCCTGGTAAAAAGGCTTCTTTCGGCACGCTGGAACTCACCAAAACCATAGATAGGCCCATAGATCGCTTTAAAGTACTCGTAGGTGGTAAAGACAAGGCCGGTGAGTTCTACAGAAAGAACTTCTCTGCCATGTTTGCCTATGTCTCTCATCGTATCCCCGAGATCACGGACGATCTCTATAAAATAGACGATGCCATGAAAGCCGGTTTCGGCTGGGAAAACGGTCCCTTTGAGATCTGGGATGCAATCGGTTTAAAAGAAGGTCTCAAAGTAATGAAAGCCGAAGGACATGAACCCGCAGCATGGATAGAAGAAATGTTGGATTCGGGCAACGACTCCTTTTATACCGTAAAAGACGGCAATACATACTATTACGATATTCCTTCCAAATCGCAGGTAAAAGTTCCCGGACAGGATGCATTTATCATTCTGAACAATATAAGGGAGAGTAAAAAAGTGTGGAGCAACAGTGATGCCGTTATCGAAGACCTGGGAGACGGAATTCTTAACCTGGAATTCCAGTCCAAGATGAACACTATCGGTGGAGAGGTATTACAAGGGATCAATAAAGCCATAGACCTTGCTGAAAAGGAATACGCCGGACTGGTTATTGGTAACCAGGCAGCCAATTTCTCCGTAGGCGCCAATATAGGAATGATCTTCATGATGGCCGTAGAGCAGGAATATGATGAACTGAATATGGCCATTAAAATGTTCCAGGACACTATGATGCGGGTACGCTACTCCTCCATTCCCGTAGTTGTGGCCCCGCATGGAATGACCCTCGGTGGCGGATGCGAAATGAGTATGCATGCCGACAAAGTGATTGCGGCTGCAGAAACTTATATCGGCCTTGTGGAATTCGGCGTAGGAGTAATACCCGGAGGTGGTGGTTCCAAGGAAATGACCCTGAGAGCGGCCGATACCTTCAAAAAAGATGATGTCGAACTCAATGTCCTTCGCGAATATTTCCTCACTATCGGTACGGCAAAAGTATCTACCTCTGCTTACGAAGCATACGACCTCGGTATTCTCCAAAAAGGAAAAGATATCATTGTGGTAAACAAAGACCGCCAGATAGCCGAAGCAAAAAAACATGCCATATTACTGGCAGAAGCCGGGTATACACAGCCTATCCGAAGAAAAGATGTCAAAGTACTCGGAAAACAGGCGCTCGGTATGTTCCTCGTAGGAACTGACAGCATGTATGCCGGTAAATACATATCCGAACACGATAAGAAGATCGCCAATAAACTTGCCTACGTTATGGCAGGAGGAGACCTTTCCGAAGCCACAAACGTAAGCGAACAATACCTGCTTGACCTGGAAAGAGAAGCTTTCCTCTCGCTCTGTACAGAACGAAAAACCCTGGAAAGGATACAACATATGCTTAAAACGGGGAAGCCGCTCCGCAATTAAATAGTAACAATGTTTACCATGCAGGAAAAATATAAGAACAGATACCGGGTAGATTCCTCACGGTTACCTTTATGGGACTATAAATGGGCAAAGGCTTATTTTGCAACGATTTATACTAAGAAACTGGGAAAATGATTCTCTTTTCTAACTGATATAAAAAATCTAAAAAAATGAAAAAAACAGCATATATAGTAAAAGCATACCGGACTGCCGTTGGAAAGGCCCCGAGAGGGACGTTCCGGTTCAAAAGGCCGGATGAACTCGCTGCGGAGACCATTCAGCACCTGATGAACGAACTTCCGGGACTGGATAAAAACCGTATCGATGATGTTATCGTCGGAAATGCCATGCCCGAAGCCGAACAGGGATTGAACATGGGGAGACTTATTTCCCTTATGGGGCTCGACATCGTAGATGTTCCCGGGGTTACGGTTAACAGATATTGCGCATCCGGAATAGAAACGATAGGCATAGCTACGGCAAAAATACAGGCGGGAATGGCCGATTGCATTATAGCCGGGGGAGCCGAAAGCATGAGTTACATTCCTATGGGCGGATACAAGCCAGTCCCCGATTACGAAATAGCCAAATCGGGACATGAAAGTTACTACTGGGGAATGGGCCTGACAGCAGAGGCCGTAGCCGGGAAATTCAAGGTGTCCCGTGAAGACCAGGACAAATTTGCCTATAATTCGCACCGGAAAGCCTTAGAAGCACAAGCCGAAGGTAAGTTCGACAGGCAGATCGTCCCTATAGAGATCGAACAGATTTATGTGGACGCTTCCGGGAAAAAAACGGCAAAATCATATACTGTAGGTAAAGACGAAGGTCCGCGTGCAGATACCTCCATAGAAGCCCTGGCAAGACTAAGGCCCGTATTTGCCAATGGCGGTAGTGTTACCGCCGGTAATTCCTCACAAATGAGCGACGGGGCCGCCTTTGTAATGGTTATGAGTGAAGAAATGGTAAAGGAACTCAACCTGGAACCCATAGCGCGACTGGTAAGCTATGCCGCTGCCGGTGTAGAACCCAGAATAATGGGTATAGGACCTATAAAAGCTATTCCGAAAGCATTGAAACAGGCTGGAATGCAGCTAAAAGACATTGAGCTTGTAGAACTTAACGAAGCTTTTGCATCCCAATCCCTTGCCGTAATCCGCGAACTCGGTATGGACCCGGATATTGTCAATGTAAACGGAGGGGCCATAGCCCTGGGACATCCACTCGGATGTACAGGAGCCAAACTGTCCGTGCAATTGTTTGACGAAATGAAACGTCGCGGGAATAAATACGGTATGGTTACCATGTGTGTAGGCACCGGTCAGGGAGCGGCAGGAATTTACGAGTTGTTATAAAGCAAGAAAAGAATAAATAAAAAGATAACGGTTATGGAAACACAAGCAGAAAAAGACAATATCCTTCGTGGTGGACAGTTCCTCGTAAAAGAGACCGCATGCGAAGATGTCTTTACTCCCGAAGATTTTTCAGAGGAGCAAAAGATGATG
Organism: Sinomicrobium halophytocola; assembly: GCF_052983395.1. Taxonomy (NCBI): domain Bacteria; kingdom Pseudomonadati; phylum Bacteroidota; class Flavobacteriia; order Flavobacteriales; family Flavobacteriaceae; genus Sinomicrobium; species Sinomicrobium halophytocola. The sequence continues at coordinate 321,118 of NZ_JBRKIT010000024.1, read as the reverse complement.
CGCGATACGGTAAAAGATTTTATAGACCGGGAAGTATGGCCAAATAAAGAACGATTTGAGAAAAAAGATTACGCCTTCACCGAAGAGATCATGCGCAAAGCTGGTGAGCTTGGTCTTCTCAGTGTAGCCGTACCGGAAGAACTTGGCGGTATGGGAATGGGATTCGTGTCCACAATGCTCGTATGTGATTATATTTCCGGCGCTACAGGTTCTGTGGCTACCGCTTTCGGGGCGCATACCGGAATAGGTACTATGCCCATACTTCTTTACGGAACTGAAGAACAAAACCAAAAATACGTCCCCAAACTGGCTACGGGAGAATGGTTTGGTTCTTATTGTCTCACTGAGCCGGGCGCAGGAAGCGACGCTAACAGTGGTAAGACAAAAGCCGTTCTTAGTGACGATGGGAAACACTATCTCATTTCCGGGCAGAAAATGTGGATATCCAATGCCGGGTTCTGTGATCTTATGATTGTATTCGCCAGAATCGAAGATGACAAATATATTACCGGGTTTATTGTAGAATACGACCCGGAAAACGGCATTACCCTCGGGGAAGAAGAACACAAACTCGGAATCCGGGCCTCCTCTACCCGGCAGGTATTCTTCAACGAAACCAAAGTTCCGGTAGAAAACATGCTTTCCGAACGGGGAAACGGTTTTAAAATAGCCATGAATGCCCTTAATATAGGCCGTATAAAGCTTGCTGCCGCATGTCTGGACGCGCAGCGAAGGGTAATTACCAACTCCGTAAAATACGCCAATGAGCGTGTACAGTTCAAGACCCCTATAGCACAGTTCGGGGCAATCAAGGCCAAACTTGCCGATATGGCCACGACTATGTATGCGGGAGAATCTGCCTGCTATCGTGCTGCCAAAAATATAGAAGACAGGATTGCTATCAGAAAATCCGATGGTAACAGCCACCAGGAAGCCGAACTGAAAGGTGTGGAAGAATACGCTATAGAATGTTCTATTCTGAAAGTGGCCGTTTCCGAAGATATACAGCACTGTACGGACGAAGGTATCCAGATATTCGGCGGAATGGGATTCTCCGAAGACACACCTATGGAATCTGCCTGGAGAGACGCCCGTATTTCCCGTATCTATGAAGGTACCAACGAAATAAACCGTATGCTTGCCGTGGGCATGCTGGTAAAAAAAGCCATGAAGGGACATGTGGACCTCTTGTCCCCGGCCAAAAGTGTAGCGGACGAACTCATGGGCATCCCCTCTTTCGACACTCCCGATTATTCCGAACTGTTCTCCGAGGAAAAAGAAATGATCGGGAAGCTGAAGAAAGTATTTTTAATGGTTGCCGGGTCAGCCGTACAAAAATACGGTCCGGCATTGGAAGAACATCAGCAGTTGCTTATGGCTGCCGCCGATATCCTGATTGAGATCTATATGGCCGAATCCGTAATACTCAGAACGGAAAAACTCGCTAAAAAGAACGGAGAGGAAAAATCCGAAGCACAGATCGCTATGGCCAGATTATACTTGTATAAGGCGGTGGATATTATTACCGAAAAAGGAAAAGAAGGTATTGTTTCTTTTGCGGAAGGCGACGAACAACGAATGATGCTGATGGGGCTCAAACGTTTTACAAAATACACGAACTTACCCAATGTCATAGCCCTGCGCGAAAAAATAGCAGACAAGATTATTGAGGAAAACGAATATTGCTTCTAATTCCCGGTAACAAAAACTATCGGGGAGGTTTTGGTTGGTTAAAAACGCCTTGCTATGCAGGGCGTTTTTGTTTTCCAAATACCCGTTCTTCCCTATTCTTTCTATCTTCAGCAATTCAAAACAAGCCTGTTCTCACCCTGCCAGTATGTCCACTAGCTTCGGTGCAGATATTCCTCCGTGAGATTCACTGTATACGGCTTTCCCGTCCCTGATAAGTATGAGCTGCGGACTTTCGTGCATCACCCCAAAACGGGTAGCAATGGTATTGGACACATCCTTGTATTCCAACAGGTCCAGGTAATAAAATTTAGCATGTACCTTTCCCGGGGTCATTTCACTTTCGAAATTCCTGTAAGCCATCCTGCTTATTCCGCAGCGGGTGCTGTGTTTAAATATGACTACCGGAACTGTATGACTTTCCTTTTCAATGTCCTCCAGCTGTCCAACATCCGTAAGCCGCTCCCACCCCCATGACTTTTGTTTTTCATAATCACTTTCCTCCGAATCCGGAGTCTTTTTACCAAAAATAATATCAAAAAATCCCATAACTTTATATCTGATAAATTTGTCTTAGAGAATGCAAAGGTAAATGATCCTGACCATTTATCCGTAAGACAATTGTCAGGATGACCTTTTGAATAAAAATGCCATTTTGTCTTCTGTTTTTCAGGGGTTTACTGACATTTTGTCCATCTTCTGGTAATGGAACAAGAATTGACCTTACCGGTTAAAATCTATTAGTTACAGTATAATAAAACAATACAGATGAACCTTAATAATTTTACAATAAAATCACAGGAGGCCATACAACAAGCGCAACAAATAGCCCAGGGTTATGGCCATCAGCAAATCGAGAACGAACATCTCTTCAAAGCCATTTTTGAAGTGGACGAAAATGTACTTCCCTTTCTGCTGAAAAAACTACAGGTGAATGTCCCGCTCTTAAAACAGATACTGGATAAGACCCTGGAAAATTTTCCACGGGTGGAGGGCGGACAGCTTATGCTATCCAGGGAAGCAGGTGCCGCTTTGAACGAGGCCAGTGTCATTGCTAAAAAAATGAATGACGAATATGTCTCCATCGAACACCTGATACTGGCGATCTTCAAATCCAAAAGTAAAATCGCACAGATATTAAAGGACCAGGGAGTAACCGAAAAAGGGATGCAAACCGCTATTGACGAATTGCGTAAAGGCGAAAGAGTAACTTCTTCCGGAGCGGAGGAAACGTACAACGCTCTGAACAAATATGCCAAAAACCTCAATCAGCTGGCCAATGACGGTAAACTGGACCCTGTTATAGGGCGTGACGAAGAGATCCGAAGAGTATTGCAAATCCTGTCACGAAGAACCAAGAACAACCCTATGCTCGTAGGAGAACCGGGAGTTGGTAAAACAGCCATAGCCGAAGGTATTGCCCACAGGATCATACAGGGAGATATTCCGGAAAACCTGAAGGACAAGGAGATCTATTCTCTGGACATGGGAGCCCTCATCGCAGGAGCAAAGTACAAAGGGGAATTCGAAGAGCGACTGAAATCCGTTATCAAAGAAGTTACTGCTTCCGATGGGAATATCGTAATGTTCATAGACGAAATACACACCCTGGTAGGCGCTGGTGGCGGCGAAGGGGCCATGGATGCGGCAAACATACTTAAACCGGCACTTGCCCGCGGAGAGCTCCGGGCCGTGGGGGCCACTACTCTCGACGAGTATCAAAAATACTTCGAAAAAGATAAGGCGCTGGAGAGACGTTTCCAAAAAGTAATGGTAGACGAGCCGGATACCGAAAGTGCTATTTCCATACTTCGTGGTATTAAAGAGAAATACGAAACCCACCACAAAGTGAGGATCAAGGACGAAGCTATCATCGCCGCAGTGGAATTGTCCCAGCGTTATATAACCAACAGGTTCCTGCCCGACAAGGCGATTGACCTGATGGATGAGGCCGCTTCCAAACTGCGAATGGAAATAAATTCCAAACCCGAAGAACTCGATGTGCTGGACAGGAGAATTATGCAACTCGAAATAGAAATTGAGGCGCTAAAACGCGAAAATGATGAAGATAAACTAAAATCTCTTAATGCGGATCTGGCCAATCTCAAAGAAGACAGGAATGAGATCTATGCAAAATGGCAAAGTGAAAAAGAGGTTGTAGACAACATACAGAACACCAAAGAAGATATAGAAAATTTTAAAACGGAAGCAGAACGAGCAGAACGGGATGGTGATTACGGAAAAGTAGCGGAAATACGTTATGGAAAAATCAAGGAGGCCCAGGAAAGACTGGATATGCTCCAGGAACAGTTAAATAAGCAACAATCGGAGGGCAGTTCCCTTATCAAGGAAGAGGTTACCAACGAGGATATCGCTGAAGTAGTGGCTAAATGGACCGGAATCCCGGTAACCAAAATGCTGCAGAGCGACAGGGAAAAACTCTTGCAACTGGAAGAAGAACTCCACAAAAGAGTGGTCGGACAGGAAGAAGCAATACGAGCTGTATCTGATGCTATCCGCCGAAGCAGGGCAGGATTACAGGACGAAAAAAGACCTATAGGCTCTTTCCTTTTCCTCGGAACAACCGGGGTTGGTAAGACCGAGCTTGCCAAAGCGCTTGCTGAATACCTGTTTGACGACGAATCCGCCATTACCCGTATAGATATGAGTGAATACCAGGAACGTCATGCGGTGAGCAGATTGGTTGGTGCACCTCCGGGATATGTAGGATACGATGAAGGCGGTCAGCTTACGGAAGCCGTAAGGCGCAAACCCTACTCCGTGGTCCTGCTGGACGAGATAGAAAAAGCACACCCTGACACGTTCAACATATTGCTACAGGTACTGGACGAAGGACGCCTGACCGATAACAAAGGTCGGCTTGCGGACTTTAAGAACACCATTATTATAATGACCAGCAACCTGGGAAGCCATATTATCCAGGGGAAATTCGAAGCCGTAAAAGACATACTAAGTGCTACGGAAGCCGCAAAGGTGGAAGTACTGGGATTACTGAAGCAGACGGTGCGGCCGGAATTCCTGAACCGTATCGACGATATTATCATGTTCACCCCGCTTACCGAGGCCAATATCAGGGAGATCGTACAGTTACAACTCAAAAATGTAACCAGGATGATCGCGAAGCAACACATTGTTCTCGATGCAACGGAAGAAGCCATCTCCTATCTTGCCAGGAGAGGATATGATCCTCAGTTTGGCGCAAGGCCTGTAAAACGGATGATACAGAAGGAAGTCCTCAATGAACTTTCCAAAGAGATCCTGGGGGGCACGATAACTACGGATAGTATTGTACTTCTAGATGAATTTGACGACAAGCTCGTTTTCAGGAACCAGGAAGATATTGTCAAGGAATAAGAAAAGAGTTACCATTATAAAACAAAAATAGCGGGAAAGACCCGCTATTTTTGTTTTATTAAAAGCTACCGCTTTAATCTTATTCCATAGTCTCCAGTTTGGACTTTAATTCCTGGTATTTGGCATCTTCACCAATAGAACCGTAAATATTCATCAGGGTTTTTGTTGCTTCCTGACTATCAGGGTTCAATTCCAGGATTTTTTCCAGGTAAGGAACAGCTTCCTTGTAAAGTCCCTCTCTTTTTGCCTTCAATTCATCATAGCGCTGGTTATCCGCTTTGGAAGTCCCCAAACTGTTCATTTCATCTACTATGGCAACTTCTTCTCCGAGGACCAAAGAAGCCATGTTCATATAACTTGCTTCGTATTTAGGATCAAGTTCTATGGCCTTTTCATAATATTTTCTGGCTTCTTCCTTATTTCCCTGCTCCCCTGTGATAACTCCAAGGTTATAGTAAAGCATAGGATTGTTAGGATCTTTCTGAATAGCCTGCTCCATTACTTCTTTAAACTTGTCCTTTTGTCCCAGTTTAATGTAAAGGTTTGCTTCGGTCATAAGAAGATTAACATCTTCAGGATCTACTTTTCTTGCTTCCTTCACCGCCTCTATCGCTTTTTCGTTATCTCCTTTTTGAGTATAGATCAATGCGATATTTTTTACGATCTCAGGAAATCTCGATTCGTTTTTCTCCTCTTCCGGTTTTTCATGCGTCCCTGCCTTTATCATAAGATCTCTTTGGTCTTTGGGGAGCTCTTCTTTTTCACCGGTTTCCTTGTTGGTGGCATAATATTTCACCGCTTCTCCGGTATACCCGAGTTCCTTGAGTTCTTCGTAATATTTTAATGCTGTGTCGTAATCTTCTCCGTTTACAGCGCTCGAAGCAGCATAATAAAGGTAATCCTGGTTATTGGTATCCAGCTGGTATGCCATATATAATTTTTTGGCTGCCGCTGCATAATCCTGATTCTGATTGTCTTCTACCGCAGAATTTACCAGGTCGGCAGAAATGGATTGTATCAACTGGGAAGCTTCCCCGGTATATTTTTCACTACCGCTCTCCTTTTCAACGGCAATAAGCTCTTTGAGGGATGCTACCGCCTTTTGGTAAGAAGTATCTGCTTCTCCCCCGCTTTTTGCCTCTTCGTAGTTCAGTTTGCCATCCAGAAAATAATACTGGGCCTTGTACTTATCGTCCGCAGAAGAAATCGTGGACTCTATACTCTGCAACGAGGTCCTGGCTTCTGCTATACTTCCTTTTTTCAACGCTTTCTCCGCATCTCTCAATTCTTTCTTCTGAGCTATAGATAAAGAAGAAATTAACAATGCAGAAAAAATAAAAATCTTTTTCTTCATGAGTCTTGAATTAAAATAGTTTCTTTTTTAATTATATCCGTTAAAACGGTTCAAGATTAGGTTTTATTTTTTGGATTTAAATAAACTCCGGATAATATTTTAACAAAATTAATCATTTGTCTCCACATTATCCATCTCGGTTCCATCAAATTCCTCATCATTGGTCTCCTCTTCACGCATCACTTTCGCAACGGCCGCAATAGAATCCTTCCCTTTGATATTTATAAGCCTTACTCCTTGGGTTGCACGCCCCATAACCCGTAAGTCACTAACTTTCAATCGTATAGCAATTCCGGATTTATTAATAATCATCAGGTCATCCGTATCAGATACGCTTTTTATGGCCACTAATTTACCGGTTTTTTCCGTAATGGAAATAGTTTTCACTCCTTTTCCTCCACGATTTGTGATTCTGTATATCGGACTGCCATCTTCAGGGTCATCGATAAATGTTCGTTTACCATAACCGTTTTCGGATACAACCAGTACGCTTTCTTCCTGCGGATTGTTGATCGTTATCATTCCCACAACTTCGTCCGAAGCATCTGCAAGCGTAATACCTCGTACACCGGAAGCATTTCTTCCCATTGGCCGGGTCTTCTCTTCTTCAAAACGGACCGCTTTTCCGGATCTTACCGCAAGCATCACCTGGCTGTTACCTGTGGTGAGCCTGGCTTCCAGCAATTCGTCATCTTCTCGTATGGTAATAGCGTTGATACCGTTTTGTCGCGGACGCGAATATTGCTCCAAAGATGTCTTCTTAACTACACCTTTCTTTGTAGCCATTATCACGTAATTATTATTGATGTATTCTTCATCCTTGAGGTCCTGGGTACAAATAAATGCTTTTACCTTATCGCTCTGTTCGATATTAATAAGGTTTTGAATGGCCCTTCCTTTGGAAGTTCGTGTACCTTCGGGAATTTCATATACCCGGAGCCAGAAACATTTTCCTTTTTGAGTAAAAAACAACATATACTGGTGGTTTGTCCCTACAAAAAGGTGCTCCAGGAAATCCTCGTTTCTCGTATTGGACGCTTTTTGTCCAACACCTCCCCTGTTCTGTGTTTTGTATTCAGACAGCGAGGTTCTTTTAATATACCCCGCATGCGATATGGTGATTACCACCTGTTCGTCCGGGATCATGTCCTCAATACTAAGATCCCCTCCGGCATATTCTATGGTGGACCTTCTGGGATCTCCGTATTTATCCTTGATTTCATGGAGTTCTTCTTTAATGATCTCCATTCTTCGCTCTTTACGTGCCAGAATATCTTTCAGTTCTTCTATCAACTGGATGATCTCTTCATACTCCGTACGCAGCTTATCCTGTTCAAGTCCGGTGAGCTGTCGCAATCTCATTTCTACGATCGCCCTGGCCTGTAGTTCAGAAAGAGAGAAACGCTCCATTAGTTTTTCTCTCGCCTCTTCCCCATTGCTGGAAGCCCGGATAAGGGCTATTACTTCGTCTATATTGTCGGATGCAATGATAAGTCCCTCAAGGATATGCGCCCTTTCTTCCGCCTTTTTCAGTTCGTATTCCGTTCTGCGTACCACAACGACATGGCGATGTTCCACAAAATGGTGGATCATATCCTTAAGGTTGAGCAGTTGCGGACGCCCTGCGACCAGCGCTATATTGTTAACACTGAAAGAAGATTGCAGTGCCGTATATTTATATAATGTGTTCAGTACAATGTTCGGTATCGCGTCTCTTTTCAGTACATAAACAATACGCATCCCTTTTCGGTCTGACTCATCCCGGATATTGGAAATACCTTCGAGTTTCTTATCATTAACAAGGTCTGCGGTTTTCTTGATCATCTCCGCCTTGTTTACCTGGTAAGGAATTTCCGTAACCACGATGCACTCACGTCCCTGTACTTCCTCTATCGTAGCTCTGGCACGGATAACCACCCGTCCTTTCCCGGTCTTGAAAGCTTCCCTGACCCCGTCATACCCATAAATAACACCTCCTGTTGGAAAATCGGGAGCTTTGATGTGTTGCATCAGTTCATCGACATCTATCTCGCTGTTATCAATGTAGGCGATAGTTCCGTCTATTACTTCCGTAAGGTTATGAGGAGGCATGTTGGTTGCCATACCTACAGCAATACCGGAGGCTCCGTTTATAAGGAGGTTTGGCACCCTTGTAGGCAATACCGTCGGTTCCTTTAATGTATCGTCAAAATTCAGGGAGTGATCTACTGTCTCTTTGTCTATATCTGCCAACATGTCTTCCGAGATCTTTCTCATCCTCGCCTCGGTATAACGCATTGCGGCAGGTGGGTCACCATCAACGGAACCGAAGTTTCCCTGTCCGTCCACCATCATGTAACGGAGACTCCATTCCTGAGCCATCCTTACCATGGCATCGTAAACTGAACTGTCCCCGTGCGGGTGATATTTACCCAAAACCTCTCCTACTATCCTAGCCGACTTTTTATACGACCGGTTACTCATAACGCCCAGTTCATACATTCCGAACAGAACCCTTCTGTGCACCGGCTTTAATCCGTCCCTTACATCAGGAAGGGCACGTGACACAATGACCGACATCGAATAATCGATGTAAGCCGACTTCATCTCATCTTCAATATTAATAGGTATCAGCTTTTCTCCTTCTGCCATATTAAAAAAATTAATTATACAGGTTTAATTTCAAATCGAGCCAATATACGGATTTTATCCACTTCCCTTGAGTAAAACCCTTTGCTTTTTTAAGTATTTTATTAACAGTAATGATACATAGCTCAATGTATATTTTTCCTGTTGATAACCAGTATATTTGCGCCTTCGCAGCATTTACCTATCCACAAGCAAATGCGTGTATTCCCCGCTTTTACGGAAGCATTCCAATACCCTTACAGCACCCCGAAAGAGCATTTTTACCCTAAGGAGCCATAGAAAACGAAAGGGTACGCACACAATACCTTACTAGCCCTGGCATCAGCATCCCGGAGACGGTTAATAAAATGCACGTTAAAAATTTTTGTTTTTCATAGATTTTTCGTCTATTAGCAGTACGTTCCACTTCAAAGGGTATGGTTTTTGTAATATCGTTGTAGATTTTTTTTATTTTTAAACCTGTTCCCCGCGGCCCATACCTTTTTAGTGATGTCGGGGATATTCGAAAGGAGACAAAATTATGGATGACAATTTTTCACCGAGAGTAAAAGATGTTATTGCTTATAGTAAGGAAGAGGCGCTTCGTCTCGGACATGATTTTATAGGCACGGAACACCTTATGCTTGGACTACTGCGTGACGGTAGTGGCAAAGCAATAAACATACTTAATGCAATGGATGTGGACCTGGATACGCTGCGGAGAAAAGTGGAAATACTGAGTCCGGCAAATTCAAGCTCTGCTTTTGTTGCCAACGACAAAAAGAATTTACATCTCACCAGACAAGCGGAACGCGCTTTAAAGACAACATTCCTGGAAGCCAAGCTCTTTCAGAGTTCTTCCATAAACACAGCGCACCTTTTGCTCTGTATACTGAGAAATGAAAACGACCCTACTACCAAATTACTGAACAAGCTTAAGGTAGACTATGACGGGGTCAAAGAACAATTCAAGTTTATGAGTGCAAGCGAAGATGAATACATAGACCTGCCTTCCGCCGAATCTTTTTCGGATGAACCGGGAGCTGCGGATGAACCTTCAAGGGACAACCCTTTTAACAATCCTTCCGGGGGTAAATCTACCAAAAAATCCAAGACTCCGGTCCTGGATAATTTCGGACGTGATTTGACGCAACTGGCCGAAGAAGGTAAACTGGACCCTGTAGTAGGAAGAGAAAAGGAAATAGAACGGGTATCACAGATACTCAGCAGAAGAAAGAAAAACAACCCGTTACTGGTCGGAGAACCCGGTGTTGGTAAAAGTGCCATTGCCGAAGGTCTGGCCCTGAGGATCATTAAGAAGAAGGTTTCCAGGATACTGTACAATAAACGTGTGGTTACTCTGGATCTGGCCTCCCTGGTAGCCGGGACCAAATACCGCGGACAGTTCGAAGAAAGAATGAAAGCCGTGATGAACGAACTGGAAAAAAACGACGATATCATCCTCTTCATCGACGAGATTCACACTATTGTTGGTGCTGGTGGTGCAACGGGCAGCCTGGACGCCTCCAACATGTTTAAACCTGCCCTGGCAAGGGGAGAAATACAATGTGTAGGTGCCACGACTCTGGACGAATACCGGCAATATATCGAAAAAGACGGGGCTTTGGAACGACGTTTCCAGAAGGTTATCGTAGAACCGACAACGGTAGAGGAAACTATAGAGATACTGCACAACATCAAAGAGAAATACGAAGAGCATCATAATGTGAATTACACAGAAGAGGCTATAGAAGCCTGTGTAAAACTCACAAACAGGTATATGACAGATCGTTACCTTCCGGACAAAGCCATCGATGCACTGGATGAGTCCGGTTCCAGGGTGCATATCACCAACATGCAAGTGCCCAAGCAGATACTCGAACTTGAAAAACAACTCGAAGATGTGAGGGTCCTCAAAAATTCGGTGGTCAAAAAACAAAAATACGAAGAAGCCGCCAAGTTGCGTGATGATGAAAAACGCCTTGAAAAGGATCTGGCAGCTGCCCAGGAAAAATGGGAAGAAGAAAGTAAACTGCACCGGGAAACCGTTACTGAAGACAACGTTGCGGATGTGGTTTCTATGATGAGTGGTGTTCCTGTTAACCGTATAGCCCAGGCAGAAAGCAGCAAGCTGGCAAAGCTTCCGGACCTTATCAAAGGTAAAGTTATCGGGCAGGATGAAGCTGTTGGTAAAGTGGTCAAAGCCATCCAGAGAAACCGGGCCGGACTAAAGGATCCAAACAAACCCATAGGGTCATTTATTTTCCTGGGGCAGACCGGTGTGGGAAAAACCCAGCTGGCCAAAGTACTCGCAAGAGAATTATTTGATTCCGAAGACTCCCTTGTACGAATTGATATGAGTGAGTATATGGAAAAATTTGCCATATCCAGACTCATAGGTGCACCTCCCGGATACGTAGGGTATGAAGAAGGTGGACAGCTTACGGAAAAAATACGCAGAAAACCATATGCGGTTATCCTTCTCGATGAGGTGGAAAAAGCGCACCCGGATGTATTTAATATGCTGCTCCAGGTATTGGACGACGGTTATCTGACCGATAGCCTGGGAAGAAAAGTGGATTTCAGGAATACCATTATAATAATGACTTCCAATATCGGGGCCCGCCAGATTAAGGACTTTGGCCAGGGTGTTGGTTTTGGTACAGCAGCAAAAAAGGCTCAGGCAGATGATTATCAGAAAAGTGTTATTGAAAATGCCCTCAAAAAAGCCTTCGCTCCGGAATTCCTGAACCGAATAGATGATGTCGTGGTCTTTAATCCGCTCGAAAGAGAAGATATTCATAAGATCATAGATATCGAACTCGAAAGGCTTTATATCCGTATCAAAGACCTCGGTTACAATCTTAAATTAAGTGATGCCGCCAAGGATTATATCGCCGAAAAAGGATTTGACAAGCAATACGGCGCACGTCCGCTTAAAAGAGCTATCCAGAAGTATATAGAAGATACTCTCGCCGAAGAGATCATCACTTCCAAACTTGCGGAAGGCGACAGCATCTTTATGGATCTGGATAAAGATAAGGAAGAACTTACTGTAGCTATAAAAAAAGCAGAAGAGCCCACCAACAGTTAATATTTGTATAACTGTATTCAAGTATAAAGCCGTACTTTACGTTTCTGTTTAAAGTACGGCTTTTATTTTTTCAGGTATCCCGTTGTCTGGTAAAAAGATAACAATAGATTTACAATTTTTTCTTTTAAAATTTTGATATATTGTAGTTTATTTGCTGCGGCAAAAAAGCAACCTTATTACATAAAACATACCATGACAGAAAACAAGACCATCGTTGGAAGTGAAGAGTGGGTTGCCCTCCCCCAACTTCAGATTCCCGCAATAAAAGTACGCGTAGACAGCGGAGCAAAAACTTCTGCCCTACATGCGGTAAACATAAACCCGTTTCAGCGAAACAATGAAACCTGGGTAACCTTCGATGTTTTCCCTATTCAAAATAATGGTAAGAAACTTACGCACTGCGAAGCGCTTGTCATCGACAAAAGAGTCGTAAAAAGTTCTACTGGAAACCGGGAAAACAGGTATGTTATCCGGACTGCCCTGCATATCAACGGTTCGGCCTGGGATATTGAACTCACGCTTACCAACAGGGACAGTATGGGATACCGGATGCTGCTAGGCCGGGAAGCCATGATGGGGCGCATGCTCGTAGACCCTGAAAGCAGCTTTTTATTGGGTGAAATGTCCGACGAAGATGTGGAGAGTGAATACAAACTTAAAATAGAAAGCCGAGACGGACTGAAAATAGGGGTTCTGGCAAGTAATCCCGATCTTTACAGTAACCGCCGGATCATCGAGGCAGGAGAACGAAGAGGTCATGATGTACGGTTTTTTAACATCCGTCAGTGCTATATGAAACTGGATGCCAAAACCCCTGAAATACATTACAGGGGAGGGAAAATACTCAATGACCTTGATGCCGTAATCCCCCGTATCCGTCCGGCAATGACGTTTTACGGTTGCGCCCTGACCAGGCAGTTCGAATCTCTTAAAATATTTTGCCTGAACAGTGCTGCCGCTATAAACCAGTCCAGGGACAAATTGTTTTCCCTGCAATTGCTTCTTAACAACGGTATTGACATCCCTACCACCGGGTTTGCCAATTCCCCTTTGGATACTAACGACCTTATTAAAATGGTAGGAGGTTCTCCACTTATCATCAAGCTATTGGAAGGCACCCAGGGTAAAGGGGTTGTATTGGCCGAAACAAAAAAAGCAGCAGAAAGTGTTATCAATGCCTTCAAAAGCCTGAATGCAAACATTCTGGTTCAGGAATTCATAAAAGAAGCGAACGGTAAGGATATCCGTTGTTTTGTTATAGACGGTAAGGTTGTGGCAGCCATGCAAAGGGAAGCTCCTCCCGGAGAATTCCGCGCCAATATGCATCTCGGTGGTACAGCCTCACTCATAAGGGTTACTTCGGAAGAAAAAAGAATTGCCGTAAAAGCAGCCAAAGCCATGGGACTTCAGGTTGCAGGGGTGGATATCATCCGTTCTTCCAAAGGGCCATTACTTCTTGAAGTAAATTCTTCACCGGGCCTCGAAGGTATCGAAACCGCTACGGAAAAAGATATTGCTTCCCTGATGATCAAAGCCATCGAAAAATACCTGAAATACAATCCGAAGGAATATAAAGATTCATAACTGTCAAAAAGAGGTTGTTTTCCAGTGAAACGCCTCTTTTCTCTCCCCCTCCTTCACGCACATATCATTTTTCAGGATGCTTGCACAATCCTTCTTTTTCCGAATGAAAAGCTTTTTCTTCGAAAATATGTGCCTTTCATCTAGTTTTTTTCTATTTACTTCAAAGCCGTTTTACTTTCGTACCGTCCTTTCAAAACAACCTATACTTTTTGATGTATCTTTTTAACCGGGAAACAGCCCGCTCATTATGACAAAAAGAGTAAAACTGGACTTTGGATATCTCGAATTCCACGAGAACTTCGTTATTTCGGAAATAAACGAAGGGACACATGTTGTATCAGAGCAAAACAAGATTCTTATCTCTCTTTGTCTCGAAAATTTTAAAGGCAAACCATTCGGCTATATTTCCAACAGGATATATTCTTATTCCATTGATCCTTTTACCTATCTGGAAGTGGAGAAAATAGAAAATTTTGTTGCCATTGCTATTGTGGTCAGTACATCCGCACAGAGGCTTAGTTCCAGGATAGAAGAATTGTTCTGCAAAAAGCCTTTTCAGTATTTTTATAATCTGGAAAATGCCAAAAACTGGATACAGCATAATGTAAATGCTTCCGGGGTTACCTTCGATTAACTGCTATATTTCAGCACAAAATCGTCCGGTTATAATTTCCACAATTCTTAAACCCGGTCCGTTTAATCCGTCAGCATTTCCTCATCTATACTATAATCTTTTAAAAAGATGATGGCATTTGCAATATCATTATGTAAGATCCTGTCCTGACTGATAAATGGTACTTTCTTTCGGAAGTTCTTCAGGAACTCCTCCAGAAACGGCGATGTTTTTGCGGGTTCACGAAATACCAGTGCCTGAGATGCGTTGAGTAACTCAATAGCGAGGATACGCTCTACGTTATCCAGTAACCGCAGGCATTTGGTAGCGGCATTGGCCCCCATACTCACATGGTCTTCCTGTCCGTTGGAAGATACGATACTGTCCACGCTGGCCGGTGAAGCGAGTTGTTTATTCTGGCTTACAATGCTTGCAGCCGTATATTGTGGTATCATCAAACCTGAATTAAGTCCGGGATCGTTAACCAGAAAAGCCGGTAATCCCCTCAGTCCGGAGACCAATTGATATGTTCTCCGTTCCGAAATATTTCCCAGTTCAGCCATAGCTATGGCCAGGTAGTCCAGGGCAAGTGCGAGCGTCTGCCCGTGAAAATTCCCTCCCGATAATATTTTGTCTTCATCCTGGAAGATATTTGGATTGTCCGTAACCGAATTAATTTCTGTTTTAAATGTTTTCCGGACAAAATTCAGCGTATCCTTCGTAGCTCCATGTACCTGCGGCATGCAACGGAATGAATACGGATCCTGAACATGCTTCTTTTTCCTGGCTATAAGTTCACTTCCTTTGAGGAAACCGGAAATTCTTTCCGCTGTCTTCACCTGCCCGCGATGCGGCCTTATGAGGTGAATGGATGCATCAAAAGGCTCTATCCTGCCATCATAAGCTTCCAGCGAAATACTCCCTATCAGATCGGCCAGATAAGAAAGTTTATACGAACGTATCACCAGGGATATCCCATAAGCACTCATAAACTGGGTTCCGTTTAGCAGGGCCAGACCTTCTTTGGACTGTAGCTGCACAGGTTCCCACTCCATTAATTTCATCATTTCATTTGCCGCTACCATTTCCCCTTTATAATACACTTCTCCCTTTCCTATCAATGGCAATGCCAGGTGAGCAAGAGGAGCCAGGTCTCCCGAAGCCCCGAGCGACCCCTGTGTATATACCACGGGAATAATATCGTTATTATAAAAATCAATAAGCCTTTGTGCCGTGGACAACTGAACACCGCTATAACCATAAGAAAGAGCCTGTACCTTGAGAAGCAACATCAGTTTTACAATATCCACAGGTACTTTCTCCCCGGTCCCGCAAGCGTGGGACATCACCAGGTTTTCCTGTAACCTGCTGAGATGCTCCCCCGAAATTTTAATATTATATAACGATCCGAACCCCGTATTGATCCCATAAATGGGCTCTTTTGGGCTTTTCAGCTTCTCATCCAGATACGCTCTGCACTTTTTTATATTGAGTTTGGCTTCTTCAGAAAGCGCTATCTTCTTATTGTTCCGGACGATATCCAGTATCTGCTCCAAATTCAGTATGTCCGTGCATATATAGTGTGTATCCCTCATTCCTGTAGAAGTTGAAAAATCGGTCAAAATTCCACATTCAAACCAAAAAATCCAAGTTTTTATTGCTAATTATTTATTATGAAAAGCGAAAACTGAAAAAAACGTGATTTTCCCTGCTCTTCTATTGTTTCGTTTCCTGTCCGGTCGACGGATTCTCCGGGCGGGCAAAAAGGTCCAGGAAAGCATCTCCCGTATAATCTATGATCCCACTTGCCGTAAGCGCTTCATAACCTGTGTTGGAAACAGCAATATCTCCGGCCTTCCCGTGAAGATAAACCCCGAATATAGCCGCGTTGACAGGGGTATACCCCTGGCTTATTAGTCCCGTTATGATCCCGGTCAGAACATCCCCGCTCCCTCCGGTTGCCATTCCGGGGTTCCCGGTACTGTTCACATATAACCTTTCGTTATACACGACAACTGTATGTGCGTCTTTCATAACCAGGACCAGGTCGTGTTCTTTTGCAAAAGCCTTTCCTTTTTCCAGTTTTTCCATATCGTCCTTCCACGCCCCCACTAACCGCTCCAATTCCTTCGGATGTGGAGTGAATACGGATTTTGCCGGTATCCATCGGAACAACTCAGGATTCTCAGATAGTATATTAAGGGCATCGGCATCAATTACCAGGGGGGTATTGTTTTTCTGCAGGAACGCTTTAAAAGCATCTACCGTAGCCATATGTTTCCCCAGTCCCATACCTATACCTATCACCTGTGGCTCTATATCAAATGCTATCGTGGAGATATGTTCGTCATTAGCATCCGTAAGGGCCATACTTTCCGGTAATGCTGTCTGAAGCACCGAATATCCGCAACGGGGTGTATATGTAGTGACGAGTCCGGCGCCCGAGGTCAGGCAAGCCTTTGCTGAAAGGTAAACAGCCCCTATTTTACCGTAACTGCCACCTATAAGCAAGGCATGCCCGTAAGTACCTTTATGCGAAAATTTCTTTCTTGGAAGATAGAAAGACAGGGCTTCCTCTTTTTCTATAAATACGGCTTCGGGTTCCGTGCTTTGCAGGTACTCTTTGTCCAGGCCAATATCCAGCACTTCCCAGGAAGTCGTATAAATACCGGTATCCGGAAGGAAAAACACCAGTTTAGGAAATTGGAACGTCAATGTATGTGTGGCCTGGATAACCGGGGTTCCCTGCTCCGGAACAGCATCCATAAACAACCCGGAAGGCATATCTACGGAAAGTACGAAAGCTCCGGTAGTGTTGATATGCTTCACCAGATCGCTCACCCATCCGGAAGGCGGCCGGTTAAGTCCGACCCCGAAAATAGCATCTACTACAATATCTTCACGGCCTATTTTCGGCAGTTCTTCCCCATTATCCCCGTTGAAATGTTCCGGCCAGTGCTTCATATTTTTTATTCTGTCCAGGTTGAGGAGAAAATCCGGTGATCTTTTTTCATTGAAATCCACAACATACGCTTTAACATGGTACTTGTTCTCCAGCAGGTGACGCGCAATAACAAGTCCGTCACCACCATTGTTCCCGATACCGCAAAAAACATGGATGTGCACCGGATTGCCCTGTAACCTGTTATGCAACCACTCAAAAACCTTCCTTCCTGCCCTCTCCATCAGTGCATCACTGGTTATATTTTCATTCAAAATTGTTAATCTGTCAGCTTCATGTATTTGTTTCAGGGAAAAAATATTCATTATTTTGAGTTTTTATTTTTTCGTTAAAAATTTCGCAAAAGTTAAAAAAATGTTTGCTCCTCTTAGCAAATGTACTACATTTGGACTATCAATACTTTAACAAGTGTCAGAGACTTTTAACATATCACCCATTACTTCTAAAGGATGTACTTCTACATCCGGGATGATATCTTTTGGCATTATTACTACAGGTATTATTACCCCCTTTGGGGTATAATTTCTTTCATATAATCCATATTCCCCTGTTTGAACCAGACATTCAAACCCTTAATACTTATAATCAACTCAAGATTTTTCACACATGAAAGTTTTAAAATTCGGAGGTTCATCCGTTGCCAATGCTGAACGCATAAAATTGGTAAAAAAAATTGTAGAAAGCAACGCCATAAATGATAAACAGGTAGTTGTTGTATCTGCTTTTAGCGGTGTTACCGACCTTCTCCTTGAAGCGGCCGAACAGGCTGCCCTGCGGAACGAAGACTATACACAAATAATGGAAGAAATAGAGAAACGGCACCTGGATATTGCCAGGGAACTACTCCCTGTTTCCTCCCAAAGCAAAACTCTCAGTGCCGTTAAAAGAGAGCTAAATACCCTGGAAACCCTTTTGGAAGGAGCTTTCCTGATCGGTGAAACCACATCAAAATTACTGGACAGGATACTTGGGTACGGAGAACTTCTTTCCTCTTATATTATAGGTGAATTCTTTATTTCCGAAGGTGTGGATGCTATTCACAAAGACAGCCGGACCCTCATCAAAACCGATGAAAATTACGGCAGGGCCGCTGTTGACTTTACCGCTACCAACCACCTTTGTGAAACTTATTTTGGTACCGTAACCTATAAAACAATCGTAGCTCCCGGGTTTGTTGCTTCTTCAGTAGGTGGAAATTCTACCACACTCGGAAGAGGCGGATCGGACTATACAGCAGCTATCATAGCAGCTGCGGTACATGCTTCCGTATTGGAAATATGGACTGATGTAAGCGGTATGTATACTGCAAACCCGAAACTGGTAAAACAAGCTTTCGCCATACCCGATATCTCTTATGAAGAAGCCATGGAACTGTCTCATTTCGGAGCTAAAGTACTGTATCCGCCAACCATTCAGCCCGTACTTCTCAGAGGGATCCCTATTCATATACGCAATACCTTTCACCCGGAAAAAAAAGGCACTTTTATACGTAAAAACACCAATGGTTCCTCCCGTCCCGTTCGTGGGATCAGCCACATAGATAGTATGGCGCTACTTTCCCTGGAAGGTAGTGGTATGGTTGGGATATCCGGTATTTCCAAACGGTTTTTCGAAGTGCTCTCCCTGCACAATATCAATGTAGCCCTTATCACCCAGGCTTCTTCCGAACATTCCATATGTATCGGTATCGCCGAAAAAGATAAGCAAAAAGCGGAAAAGGCGATAAATGAAGCTTTTGAGTACGAAATAGCTGCAAAAAAACTGAACCCGGTAATCGTAGAAGACAATCTGGCCATCGTAGCCCTGGTTGGTGATAATATGAAAAGCCATCAGGGACTCAGCGGTAAAATGTTCAGCGCCCTCGGACAAAACAATGTAAACATCAGGGCCATAGCGCAGGGAGCTTCGGAGCGGAACATTTCTGCCGTGATCCATAAATCCGATGTTAAAAAAGCGTTGAATACCCTACACGAGCGTTTCTTTGAAGATAATGTTAAACAACTCAATATCTTTGTGATGGGTGTCGGGAATGTAGGTGAAAAATTTCTCAACCAGATAGACCGGCAAAAAAAGTATCTCAAAGAGAAACTGCGGCTTAATGTAAGGGTTGTGGCGCTTTCCAATTCCCGGAAAATGTATTTTGACGACAACGGGATAGATCTGAAAAACTGGAAGGAAGCCCTGGAAAACGGAGAAACAGCCGGGAAGGAAAAATTCTTTGAAAAGGTAAAAGAACTCAACCTCAGGAACAGTATATTCGTAGATAACACGGCCAGCGACATCGTAGCTGCAACTTATGCGGATTACCTGAAAAACAGTATTGCCGTGGTAACCTGTAACAAAATAGCTTGTTCTTCAGATTTTGAACACTATTCCCTTCTGAAAGACCTTTCCAGGAAGTACAATGCACCTTTCCTGTTCGAAACCAATGTAGGAGCCGGGTTACCGATTATTGACACGCTCAAAAACCTGGTAGCTTCCGGAGATAAGGTAAATAAGATACAGGCCGTGCTTTCCGGAAGCCTTAATTTTGTATTCAACAACTTCGATGATAAGAGCTCTTTTAACGAGGTCGTAAAGCAGGCACAAACAGAAGGTTATACCGAACCGGACCCAAAAATAGACTTGAGCGGTATTGATGTAATGCGAAAAATACTCATCCTTGCCCGGGAAAGTGGTTATGCATTGGAGATTGCCGATATCGAAAACGAATCTTTCCTCCCGCAAGAGAGCCTGGATACAGTTTCAGTAGATGATTTTTACAAATCCCTGGTAGATTACAAGTCACATTTCGAAAAAATATACATGGATGCTACTTCTAAAGGATGCAGGCTGAAATATGTAGCACAATTTGAAGAGGGCAAAGCTAAAGTCGGACTTCAGCATATACCCAAAGACCATCCTTTCTACAACCTGGAAGGAAAAGATAATATCGTGCTGTTCTTTACGGAAAGGTATAATGAACAGCCCCTGCTTGTAAAAGGGGCCGGGGCCGGGGCCGATGTTACCGCGTCGGGGATATTCGCCGATATCATAAGGGCCGGGAATATGTAGCTATCCATAAAAGATGTCCGGTTTATTATCTGTTACCAACCGATCGGACATCTACTGCTTTAAAAAATGACAAAATGAACGAAATACGATTTTTTTGCCCGGCAACCATTGCAAATGTGACCTGTGGATTTGACGTACTCGGATTATGCCTGGATACGGTAGGAGACGAAATGGTGGTCCGGAAAACAGATAACGGCAAGGTATCCATTACCAGGATCGAGGGCCAGGAACTCCCCCTCCAGGTTGAAAAGAATGTGGCAGGTGTGTCTGCCCTGGCCATGCTTAAAGCCCTCGGAAGTTCGCAGGGGTTTGAAATAGAGATATACAAAAAGATAAAGCCCGGAAGCGGTATAGGAAGTAGCGCGGCAAGTGCGGCGGGGGCCGTATTTGGCATGAATAAGCTTCTCGGGGAACCTTTTTCCGCAGCGGAACTTATTCCCTTTGCCATGGAAGGGGAAAAACTGGCCAGCGGCGCACTTCATGCGGACAATGTGGCCCCTGCCCTTCTCGGCGGCTTTTCCCTGGTGCGTAGCTACGAACCCCTGGATGTTATAAAACTGCATACCCCCGGAGAGCTTTTTGCTTCCGTCATACACCCGCAGATCGAGGTTAAAACTGCAGACGCCCGTTCCGTACTGAAACACTCCGTACCATTAAAAAAAGCCATTCAGCAATGGGGGAATCTGGGAGGTCTCGTAAGCGGGCTCTATACCGAAGATTACGAGCTGATTTCCAGATCGCTTAACGATGTCATTATTGAACCTCTGCGCAGTTTGCTCATTCCTAAATTCGACCAGGTGAAACAGGCCGCATTAGATACGGGGGCACTTGGAGGAGGGATTTCCGGTTCCGGCCCGTCCATTTTTGCCTTGAGCAAAGGACAGGACACCGCTGCAAAAGTGGCAGAAGCCATGGCCGGAATATACGCCGATGCAGGAGTAGATTTTGACGTACACGTTTCCGGTATTAACATAGAAGGGATGCGAATCCTTTCCTGAAAAATATCCTTAGGAAAATGCTTGGTAAGAATACGCAGGAAGAAAAAAGATTTTATGTCTTTACCGGAGGACCGGGAGTAGGAAAGACCACAACCCTCCAGGCCTTATCCCGACCCGGACTGGAATGTGTTCCGGAAGTGGCAAGAGAGATCATCCGCGAACAAATGGATAGTAAAGGGAATGCTTTACCCTGGAAAGACAAGAAAAAGTACAGGGATATGATGCTAAGCCGTTCAATAGATTCTTACCGTTCCGCAAAGGAAAGAAAACCAACAGATATCCTTCTCTTTGACCGTGGCATTCCGGATTCTCTTGCGTATTCCCGCCTGGAGAATATTTCGTTATCTGAAGAATCGGAAAATGAAATACACAGGTATCGTTATAATAGCAAGGTATTTCTTTTCCCGGCGTGGGAAGAGATATACCGGCTTGACGAAGAGCGAAAACAGGATTTTGAAGAAGCCCTGAAAACTTATGAAGTGATGCGCGAAACATATACCAGATTGAATTATGAAATAGTGGAACTCCCGAGAACCAATTTGGAGGACCGTGTGAAATTTATACTGAACCATCTCAACTTGTAAAAAATAATGAACTATTACAGCTTAAACCGCAAAAGTGAAAAAGCATCTTTCAGAGATGCCGTAATACAGGGACTTGCTCCGGACAAAGGATTGTATTTTCCTGAACCGGTACGTCCGCTGGAGTCTGATTTCATAAAAGACCTCGAAAACCTTTCTAAGGCGGAAATTGCCTTCCGGGCCATAGAACAATTCGTCGGAAACGAAATACCGGAAGAAGAACTTCGCAGTATTGTGAACGATACGTTATCTTTCGACTTTCCTCTGGAGAAAATAGAAGAAGATGTCTACTCTCTCGAATTGTTTCACGGGCCCACCATGGCTTTCAAAGATGTCGGGGCCCGGTTTATGGCCAGATGCCTCGGGTATTTTAACCGGGGCAGAAAGCAGGATTCGGAGAAAGTAACCGTTCTTGTTGCCACTTCCGGAGATACCGGGGGTGCTGTAGCAAACGGTTTCCTCGGCGTGGAAGGTGTGGACGTGGTTATCCTCTACCCTTCCGGAAAGGTGAGCGATATACAGGAAAGGCAGCTCACGACCCTGGGACAGAATATAACCGCACTGGAAGTAAATGGTACTTTTGACGATTGCCAGGATATGGTTAAAACCGCCTTTCTGGATAAAATATTAAAAGAAAAGAACCTCACCTCGGCCAACTCTATTAATGTAGCCCGATGGCTACCACAAATGTTCTATTTCTTTTTTGCCTACAAACAACTGAAAAACAAGAATAAAGAGGTCGTATTTGCTGTGCCGAGCGGAAACTTCGGAAACATTTGCGCGGGTATTATGGCCAATAAACTAGGGCTTCCTGTAAATCATTTCGTAGCGGCTACGAATATTAACGATACAGTACCTCAATACCTTAAAAGTGGTGTGTATTCACCAAAACCGTCCAGACAGACAATCTCTAATGCCATGGACGTAGGGAATCCGAGTAATTTTGTACGTATACAACAGCTTTTCGACAATGACATAGAAACGTTGAAAGCTAAATTTTCATCTTGTAGTTTTACGGATGAAACCACGCGAAATACCATGGCCGCACTTTACAAAAAATCCGGTTATATCGCCGATCCGCATGGTGCCGTAGGTTACCTGGGACTTAAAGCTTATCTTGACAAAAATCCCGGAAAAACCGGAATATTCCTCGAAACAGCACACCCGGTAAAATTCCTGGATATTGTGGAAGAAACACTGGGAGTGAATTTAGGTATCCCGGAGCAGATTCAAACGGTAATGGGTAAAGAAAAAGTGAAGCAGAACATAAGTTCTTATGATGAACTTAAAACTTTCCTCCTGGATGCCAGGTAAACTCTGATTGCACAAAATCCGTTGAGAATTAAAAACAGTAATATTCCGGGCAGAACCGGGAAATCTTCAGATCAGGTTTCCCGGCCTTTTCTCAATGATCGGATCATATAAACTGAAACACCTTTGAATATCTTATTTCCGTTATTTTCTCAAAGCATCTTTCAGTATGGTAACCGGG
Organism: Sinomicrobium halophytocola; assembly: GCF_052983395.1. Taxonomy (NCBI): domain Bacteria; kingdom Pseudomonadati; phylum Bacteroidota; class Flavobacteriia; order Flavobacteriales; family Flavobacteriaceae; genus Sinomicrobium; species Sinomicrobium halophytocola. The sequence continues at coordinate 297,715 of NZ_JBRKIT010000024.1, read as the reverse complement.
TGTTTTGCTTTTCTGCCCGTCCCGTCCAGTATCTGGTGCCTGCAACTGGTACCGTTCGCTGCAATAATAGTATCACCTTCCGCATCCCGTACGGCAGGGAACAATCGTAGCCCTCCTACTTTCATACTCACTTCATAGTGTTCTTTTTCATAACCGAAAGAACCGGCCATTCCACAACAACCGCTGTTAATGATACGGACATTGTAGTTTTCGGGCAGGTTGAGGATATCAAACGTGACTTTCTGATTGGACAGGGCTTTTTGATGACAATGGCTGTGTATTTTCACCTGCCTGGAATCATCCGTGAACTGTGCCGCGGTAATATTTCCTTTTTGTACCTCTCCTGCGAGAAACTCTTCAATCAAAAACGAATTCCGGGCGATCCTGGTCGCTTCTTTCTTATCGGTAGCCAGCTTCAGGTATTCATCCCTGAACGACAGGACAGCGGAAGGCTCCAACCCGATCAACGGGCAATTTCCGGAAACCAGTCCTCGCAATTTTTCTATATTGCTGTCCGCAACTTTAGCCGCCTGCTTCAAAAAACCTTTGGAAATAAAGGGGCGCCCACTATCTCCTTTATAAATCCGAATACGATATCCTAACCCTTGTAAAAGATCTACCGCATCACTTCCAATATCTCCATCTAAATAATTGGTAAACTCATCGATAAAAAGAATTACTTCTACTTTATCTTTAATATTTTTCGTTTCTGAAATTGACCTTTTAAAAGGTTTTAACGGAGGGAAACTCCTTTCCGGCGCAATACCGATCACTTTTTTAAGCAGTCCTGCCGTAATGTTATTTCGGTATACCTCATTTACCAACCAGGGAAAAATGGATACAAAACTATTCAGTTTCGTATTATAGGCAAAAGCTTTGTCCCGGAAGCTAGTTCCGTTTTCCTTTTGGTATTGGTAAAGAAATTCCGCTTTTAAAGTAGCCATATCCACATTGCTAGGGCATTCACTACTACAGGCTTTGCAACTTAAACAGAGATCGAGTACTTCTTTGATCTCCTTATGGTTGAACTTGTTTTCTTTTTCAGACCGGGTAAGAAATTCCCGTAAAGTATTGGCTCTGGCGCGTGTCGTATCCTTTTCGTTTTTCGTCGCGTGGTAACTCGGGCACATAGCTCCGGCCGACAAATGGGTTTTCCGGCAATCACCACTACCGTTACATTGTTCCGTAGCCCGCAGTATTCCTTCTGATCCTGAAAAATCGAGAAACGTGCGTATTTCCGGTTCTTTGCGATCCTTTTCATATCTAAGGGATTCGTCCATCGGGAGAGAATGAACTATTTTTCCCGGGTTGAAGATATTTTTCGGATCAAAAACAAACTTTATTTCCGTTAATAGTTGATAATTTTCCTCCCCCAGCATTAGTTTCATAAACTCCGAACGCACTATTCCGTCCCCGTGCTCTCCGCTCAGGGAGCCGTTATATTTTTTCACCAGTTGTGCCACATCTGTAGTTATACGGCGAAACATAACCACATCTTCTGAAGCCTTCAGGTTAAGTATCGGCCGTAAGTGCAATTCTCCCGCCCCGGCATGGGCGTAATAAACCGCTCTTTGGTCGTATTTCTTCATCAGAGCCGAAAATTCTGTAATGTAGGGAGCAAGATCATTCAGGGCTACCGCAGTGTCTTCTATGCAAGCCACAGCCTTTTTATCTCCCACAATGTTGCCTAACAGTCCCAATCCGGCTTTCCGGAGTTCCAGTGCTTTCTGAATATCATCGCCATATAGCACCGGGTAAGCATAACTCTGTCTGCTTTCCACAAGCGTTTCCACTAACCTGCTTTTTCTCTCCTCCAACATCTCTACGTCATCCGATCTCAACTCCAGCATAAGAATAGCCTGGGGGTCTCCTTCTATAAAAAAGCGATTGGCCATCTGGTTCTTGTTATTTTTGGTACAATCCAGTATAACCTTATCCATCATTTCACAGGTAAACAGGTTGTGCCGCATTACCGGCACAACAGCGCTGAGGCAACTTTCGATACTCTCAAAATGCGCTGCCACCATAACGCTGTGTTTCGGGGGAAGGTCTTCCAGTTGCAATTTGATCCTGGTAATAAAGGCCAATGTGCCTTCGCTGCCACAGATTAACTTACAGAGATTAAAATTTTCCCCGTTCCGCTCAAACGGTTTCTGCCTGATAATCTCATCAATGGCATATCCGTTATTTCTCCTGTGAATTTCGGGTTTGGGATAGGCATTGTGTATACGTTCTCTTACTTTCTGTGATATTAATTTTTCGTGTAAACTTCTATATATATTACCTTCTAAGGTTTTTAATTTAAGCTTTTCTTCAAGTTCTTTATCTGATAAAGATTTAAACACAACCTCCGATCCGTCGGATAAAACAGCTTCTATTTCCAATACCTTATCCCGGGTGACTCCATATTGGATGGAGGTTGTTCCGCTGGAATTATTACCGACCATTCCTCCTATCATACAACGATTGGAAGTGGATGTATTAGGGCCGAAAAAGAGGTCATACAAGTGCAAATATTCATTCAGTTCATCCCTTATTACTCCCGGCTCCACATCTACTGTCTTCTTTTCCTGGTCGACGTGGAATATTTTAGTGAAGTAACGCGAAACATCTACCACAATCCCCTCTCCGACACACTGCCCTGCCAGGGAAGTTCCTGCCGTTCTGGGGATGAGCGATAAATTGTTCTGCGAAGCGTAAGCAATTAGTTTTCTTATATCTTCTTTGGTACGGGGATATGCTACCGCAAGGGGAAGTTTCCGATATACGGAAGCATCTGTGGCATAGATATTTCGATGTAAATCATCATTTTGTATCTCTCCTTCAAGCTGTAAACCTGCCGATTTTAACATGATTCTGATAAGATTTGTGTAAAAATAGCGTTGTATTGGCATTAAACAAAGTTAAATTGAACCATATGAGAAAAATATTCTTGTTCTTAATTGTTGTACTCGGCGTTGCTTCCGTATCTCACGCACAGCGAATATCTCCCAATGCTTTGGGATTGCGTATTGGTGACAGTGACGGATTTGGTGCAGAGGTATCCTATCAAAGATTGTTAAAAAGTAATACCCGCCTGGAACTCGATCTCGGATGGCGCGATTCGCGTCACGTAGATGCCGTTAAACTTACCGCGCTTCACCAATGGGTATGGAGACTTGATGGCAACTTTAACTGGTTTGCAGGTGCCGGTGGCGGATTGGGTAGTTACGACAATGACAGGCTGGACGAAAGCGGAAGTTTTTTATTCCTGGCAGGAGACATTGGCCTTGAGTATAACTTCGATATTCCCCTTGTACTCTCTCTGGATATGCGTCCGGAACTGGGATTCAATGACCACTACAGGGATGATCTCGATCTGGACATCGCTCTCGGTATCCGATTCCAGTTCTAATATACTGAAACAAAGAAGGTTTTAGAGTTATCCTTTTATTTTGCAATCCGATTCGCAAATATCATATGGATTTGGATGTATAAATGTTAAAAAAATTCCTTATATTCACCTATAAATATTGTTAAATTAATAATATCTGTTATGAAAAATTTTGTTTTTTTAGCCGTTTTGTTTGTGGGGTTCATGGCAACGTCCCAGGCACAGGAGATATCTCCTAATGCCCTTGGCCTTCGTTTAGGGGACAGTAAAGGGTTTGGAGCCGAAATATCCTATCAGAGAGCCCTGGGAGCCAATAACCGCCTGGAACTCGATCTGGGCTGGAGGGACTCCGATCATGTGGATGCCTTTAAACTTACCGGTCTGTACCAATGGGTATGGAATCTTGAAGGTAATTTTAACTGGTATGCAGGCGCAGGTGGTGGCCTTGGCAGCTACGACAATAACGATATTGACGACAGCGGTGCCTTCTTTTTTGTAGCAGGTGACGTTGGTATCGAATATGATTTCAATATTCCGCTTATTTTATCCCTGGATTTCAGGCCTGAACTGGGTTTTACGGATGAATACAGGGACGGACTGGACCTGGATATAGCTCTTGGTATCCGTTATCAATTCTAAGAATATTTATTAACATGATATTTCAGCTCCCGAAAGCCTTGGTTTTCGGGAGTTTTTTATACTATGTCTGTGTGCCGGAAACTCGTACTCCTTCTTTTTTAATGGTATTGAAGGATACCTAGTCTCAAATCCAACAATATCCTGGAAATAATAGCCTAACATTTTCCATCAATCTCTGATCTGTCGGCTTCAAATCACTTTCACTTCCATATTTTATACGTTTATAGTACCTTTAGGTCCAAAACCCAACAAAATGTCTTTGAAAAGTGTTTCCTGTGTCTTTGTTCTATACCTCGTATTACACGGCATCCTGATATCCTGCAATTCCCGGAACAAGGAGCAGAACCAAACCCAAAAAGAGAATCTGGAGCACGAGGTTCCGGATAGTATAACTTCTTGTGAAACCGGACTTCCACAACGGTTTTCCGGTAATTCGGCCAGTGATTCCGCAAACATCCCACAAGGAGAAACTTCCCATAAAGATATGGTCTGGATTCCTGCGGGAGAATTTCATATGGGGGCTTCCGATGACGAAGGACGACAAGATGAATACCCCTCCCATATAGTAAAAGTAAACGGTTTCTGGATGGATGAAACAGAAGTGACCAATGCCCAGTTCCGGAAATTCACGAAAGAAACAGGGTATGTTACCACAGCAGAGAAGGCACCAAAATGGGAAGATATCAAACAGCAACTTCCTCCTGGGACCCCTAAACCTCATGACAGTGTCTTTGTTGCTGCTTCCCTTGTGTTCTCCCCTCCGGCACATCCGGTACCCCTAAATAATGCATCACAATGGTGGAGTTGGATGAAAGGTGCCGATTGGAAACACCCGGAAGGACCGGGAAGTTATATAGAAGGAAAAGATAACTATCCAGTAGTGCACATTTCCTGGGACGATGCCAATGCCTATGCCAGGTGGGCCGGAAAAAGGCTGCCTACCGAAGCAGAATGGGAATTTGCTTCCCGTGGCAAACTTGAAGATAGTAAATACCCGTGGGGAAATGAAGATATCGAAGAGGGCAAACCCAAAGCCAATACCTGGCAGGGAACCTTCCCGAACAAAAATACCGATTGGGACACCTATCCCCTCGCCGCCCCCGTTAAATCCTTTTCTCCGAACGGATATGGACTGTACGACATGGCAGGAAATGTATGGGAATGGTGTTCGGACTGGTATCATAACGATTATTATCAACAATTACAGGGTAAAACAACCGATAACCCGAAAGGTCCGGAAAACAGCTACGACCCTATGGAGCCTACCGTTCCGAAAAAAGTGATCCGTGGTGGATCTTTTCTTTGTAATGCATCATACTGTAAAGGGTATCGGGTAACATCACGCATGAAGTCCTCTCCCGATACCGGTATGCAGCATACGGGTTTCCGGTGCGTTTCTCCCGGAAAATAGATCAGATAACAGTACAGTTTGAGATTCAGCCTGCCCCGGAGTACAGTTCCGGAAGGTATTATAAAAATTATCCTTGAATGAAAACCATAAAAATAACCGGGGTTCCGGAACACTTTAATCTTCCCTGGCACTTTGCTATTGAGGAAGGGGCCTTTAAAGAAAGAGGTGTTGACCTCCAATGGAAAGACACTCCTGAAGGTACGGGTAAAATGTGCAACATGCTTAGGGACGGAGAAACCGACATTGCCATTATTCTCACCGAAGGTATAGTAAAAGATATTACGGCAGGTAATCCGTCCGGTATAGTACAAACGTACATAGAAAGCCCGCTGATATGGGGCATTCATGTGGCAGAAACATCCAGGTACCAAAAGGTTGAGGACCTTCGCAACACTACAACCGCCATAAGCCGTTTCGGCTCCGGGTCACACCTGATGTCTTTCGTTAATGCCCGTAAAATGGAGTGGGAAACAGAAAATCTCAAATTTGAGATCGTGAATACTATAGATGGTGCAGTAGATGCCCTTACGGCGGGCAAGGCTGATTATTTTATGTGGGAACGTTTTATGACCAAGCCACTGGTAGACAGAGGGGTATTCCGCCGTATAGGGGACTGTCCTACACCGTGGCCCTGTTTTGTTATCGCCGTACGGACCGAAACATTGGAAGAAAACAGGAATGTGATCAAACACATTCTGGAAGTGATAAATACGTATACAGAAGATTTTAAACAGATCCCAAGTATAGACAGAACCCTGGCCAATCGATTCGATCAGAAAGCCGAAGACATACGCGAATGGCTTTCTTTAACCCGGTGGAGCCAGTCCCCTATGGATAAAAAGACTATAGAGACGGTACAAGACCAGCTTCTTGAACTGAACCTTATTCCGGAAAAACTGCCTTATGAAAAGTTGGTCACCCTCGTGTAGCCACACATTTCAGGTTGTGTATTTCTATAAATATACAACCTGAAATCCTATCTAAAATCACCATTGTACGGGCTGTTTTCCCAGATTTTCCAGGTAGACATTGGTCTTGCTAAAATGTTTATTGCCAAACCATAGCCCCCGGTTAGCACTCAATGGTGAAGGATGTCCTGTTTCAAGTACAAGATGTTTGCTTCGGTCTATTTTGCTTCCCTTTCGTTTGGCATAACCACCCCATAGCATAAACACCACGTTTTCCTTTTCATCTGAAACCTTTTGGATTACGGCATCCGTAAAATTCTCCCATCCTTTGTTCTGATGACTCCCGGCCTGGTGTGCCCTTACCGTCAGTGTTGCATTAAGAAGCAGTACTCCCTGGTTAGCCCAGCGTTCCAGGTTACCACTTTTCGGATAAGGAATCCCGATATCCGCTTCTATTTCCCGAAAAATATTGATAAGCGAAGGCGGATGTGCTATACCATCATTAACCGAAAAACAAAGTCCGTTCGCCTGTCCGGGACCGTGATACGGATCCTGACCGATAATCACCACTTTTGTATCATCAAAACTACAATGGTCAAAGGCAGAAAATATCTCACTACCTTTCGGGTAGCATTTATACTGTTGATATTCATTCTTTACAAAGTTTGTCAGGGATGCAAAATAAGGCTTCTCAAATTCCGGTTCCAGTTGGGTTTTCCAGCTGGGGTCTATATTTACATTCATTATTTCTAGTTTGTCATGCCAAAAATAATGAATCCCGAAAGCTTATCAAAAAAGCAGGAATAGCTGTTATTCACAAAACAGTAAATTATTATTCCTCAGATCTTTTACAACTTTACTTCTCCCCCATTTTCGGCAGATCTGTAAATGGCTTCCACAACACGGATATCCCTGAGTCCTTCTTCCCCGGGTACCAGCATGGGTTTTTTCTGCATAATGGCCAGCGCATCATCATCCATTTGCCTGGCTTGCTGCCACGGAAGCTTGTAAGGATGGTTGATCTCTCCCAATGGGCTGCTACCCTTAACTCCTTCGTAAGCAGAAAAAGGGGCCATTTTAATATCACCTTTATCGCACGCTATATGGAGAAAATTAATATTCTCCCCGAAACTGGTTTTAATATCTGCAAAAACACCTCCGGGAAATTCCAGTCTTGCCACGGCAGTCTCATCCAGTCCGTTCTTATAAATCTCAGGCCTGGTTGTGGATAGTTCGGCAGAGACCACTGCCACGGGCTCTATGGCAGATCCCAGGCGGGCTCCCTGGATTGCATATACTCCCATATCATATAAAGCGCCACCTCCCATTTCCTTTTTTTGCTTCCAATGATCGGTACGGTTATCTCTGTACCCGGCAGCACAATTTACATTCTTGACATTTCCCAGTAATTTTTCCTCTACAATACGCCGGTATTCCTGTGTATTAGGTTCATGTTGCAGTCTGTAACCAATAGCAAGGGATTTTTTATTCTTAGTACAGGCATCTATCATATCCCTGCATTCCTGTTCCGTAAGTGCCATAGGCTTTTCACACCACACATGTTTTCCGGCTTCCGCTGCCCTAACAACATACTCCCGGTGCATAGAAGGTGGAAGGACTACATAAACCACATCGATATCCGGATTGTCCGCTATGGTATCGAAATTTTCATAATCGTATATGTTCTTATCCGGAATATTATACTTTTTACTCCAGGTTTCCGCTTTGGCAGGAGTTCCGGTTACAATCCCCGCGAGATAACAATTTTTGGTTTGCTGCAATGCCGGAGCCAGCAAATCGGTACTGTAATACCCAAGTCCTACAAGGGCCACTCCCAGGCGTTCTTTGGATATATCGCCAGAAGCTAACAACAGGTTAGGCGTAAAAGCAATGGCACCACTTCCCAGGGCAATAGTTTTCAATACGGTTCTTCTTGAAAAAGCGTTCATGGTTATAGAAGTTTTGATATCAGACGATTAAGTTAATTTATTTTTTGCGGTTATCAAAAAAAACTGTCTCAAAGCCATTATTTACTTCCTTTATGCAGCATTTTCAAATCTTCGTTGTCAATTGCAGTTTCGGTACATCAAACAGGGTTTGTAATTGTTTTTAATTGGTAGCGCTTATCATGTTTGATGTTTTTCGGCTATTTTGTCCAAAACAGCTATAAATATCAGACCTTTCTCACATCTCATGATTTTATACGAAGTAACAATAAGGAGGCAGGAACATTTTTATAAAAAGACATTATTTTTTTGTAAATTTCAATTATGGAACGTTACAAGCGGTTCATCGGAGTGCTGTTTAAGGAAAAGACAGGGAAGTCCTTAAAGAATTACATTCAGCAACATCGCTACAGTCTGCTGGAACAGTGCTTAAAACACGGTACGGGATTAAACAACTCTTCTTGGAATTTGGTTTTATCGACAAGAGCCGTTTACACACGTTTGTGAAAGGATATTCTGTAAAAAACATTTACCGGGTTAAATGAGCATTATTTTTATTTAAAATTATGTAATAAATCGATCGTAATTTTTCTTTTTCCATATTTAAATCCAGGAAATTACTTCTTTCAATGGATTTATTTATAATGTTTTTATAAGTTTGCGATTATTTACGTTAATCCATAATAATACATCATGAAAAGGAAAATTTCCGTATTGGCAGGTATTTTCGGCACTGTCTTTTTCAGCTTCGGACAGGTTCAGAACCCGGAATGCCCACAAAACCTTTCCATTTTTGCAGAACACGCAAAAAACAAAAACTATGATTCGGCCTACGAGCCGTGGAAAATGGTCTATGAAAACTGTCCTGATCTGCATTGGGCTACATATCATTACGGTGAACGGATACTGAAGGATAAAATTCAAAAAGATCCTTCAAACAAGGAACAGTATATAAAAACGTTGACGGAGTTATATCAATCTGCCCCAAAATATTTTCCCAAGCGTTACAATGAAGTAGGAAGCAAGATAGACATTGCCCTCCTGATGAATGACAACAAACTGGGATCAGAGGAAGAAGTTTATAATCTTCTGGACCAGGCTTTTAAAAAAGACAAAGACGCTTTTAAAAACCCGAAAGCACTATACCTCTACTTCTCTACTCTTGTAGATTTACAGGCTGCCGGTAAAAAAGACCTCCAGGAAGTATTTGATGTATATGATGAAGTAACTGCAAAGATCGCGGAAGAGAACCAGGAACTTGCGGAAACCATCGTAAAATACGTAGCCAAAGAAGACGAGGGAACTCTTACTGCTAAAGAAAAACAAATACTGGCCGGTGCCCGTCAAAACGGAGAAAACTACGAAAAAATAAATAGCAGTGTAGATAACAAACTAGGAAAACTGGCGGATTGTGATAACCTGATTCCTCTATACCAAAAGAATTTTGACTCACATCAAAATGATGCAACATGGCTTAAAAGTGCTGCAGGAAGAATGGATTCCAAAGATTGTACCGGAGATCCTCTTTTTGTAAAGCTGGTAGAAGCTCTTGATAAAATTGAGCCTTCCGCAAGTTCCAAATATTATTTGGGTTCCCTGTATGAAGAGCAAGGGAATAAAAACAAAGCCCTGGAGTTTTTCAAACAGTCTATTAACCTTGAAAGCGATCCGGTTAGAAAGGCAAACAAACTGACCAGCATTGCTTCCAAAATGAGCAAAAGCGGACAAAAATCTGCTGCTAGAAACTATGCTCAACAGGCTTTGGACGTTAACCCTGCGAACGGGACACCTTACCTGATCATTGCTTCCCTATATGCCAACAGCGCTAATGAATGCGGTAGCACTACTTTTGAGAAAAGGGCTATTTACTGGAAAGCTGCGGAGATGGCAAGAAAAGCCGGACAGGTTGACCCATCTTTGAAAAGCCGTGCGGCACAAACTGCTGCTAGTTATGCGGGAAGAGCCCCAAGCAAGCAGGATATCTTTAGTGCCGGAATGGCCGGAAAAACAGTTAACTTCAGTTGTTGGATAGGTGGTAGCATAAAAGTGCCTAATTTATAGTAACAACGTTTCCTCTTTCAGCCATTACAATATGAAAAACCGGGCTTACATCGTAAAATTGTAAGCCCGGTTTTTTTTTCAAACGACCGGCACTCCGTTTTTCAGGTATTCGTACATTATTTCATTAAAACATTCCATTTCTTCATAGGGCATTAACTGTACGGCAAATTCCAGAGCAGCTTTTATATCTATATATGGTTGTCGTATGAACCCGGATAAGTCATATTCCGGGTATTCCAAAGCCATAATACAAACTTTGACCAGGCTCGAAACGCCAAACAGTACATCCAAAGGATTGTCCAGCAAAAAACCAGCCCTGTAGTATACGCTTTCGGAATTTTGCTGATATTTATAAAATTTATTTTCTATAAGCTTTTCTATTCTCCTTTTTACCTCGTCCCTTTCTTCTGCAGACAATGGTGTTGTGTGTGGTAATGAAGGGGCTTTTTTCCTGGGCTGTGAAGCATTTTTATCTACTCTGCATGCTGTTATCCCCGTATCGAAAAGCTCTCGGAGAGCGGTTTGCAATACCTTGAATTTCCCTTGCATAAATAGCAGTTCTTCTGTACTTATTTGGTAGTTATATCCGTATCGTACTTCTTTATAAGCACGGTCAAGCAACTGTAATACCCTATTTTCATATTGATTTTCCGGGTCAAACAGTACACCGAGCTGCGGAAAAAAATGCTGGATATATTTTTGATGCTCCGCAATACTATGACATATCTTTTCCTTTCCGGTTACCAGTATTTCCACCAGCCGGAAAGAGATTTCCATAGATTGATGCAACATAAAAGCGGTTTGCGGATAATCTTCCTTATCATAATAAAAATCGGTGCCTTCCCGGAAAGCCTTTATTTTGACACAGTCTGTTTCAAAACGTTTTTTTGCCGTGGCCAGTGCCTTTTCCATATCGATGTTTTCCGATAGTGGTTTCATGTTTTGTCCTTCATTTCTGTAAACCAGATTCGGGCTTTGGCAAATACGTATAAAAAACAAGTTTCCCTCACACATTTGTTTTTGCATATATTCCAACGTATACAGGCGAAGCAGAAAACCTTCCTGGCCTTCCAATATATCTGCTATAATGGCAGAGTGATCGTTTTGCCGGGGCAAAGCTTCTTCCGGAAACAATATCAATATCAGTTTCTTCATATCTTCACCTTTTCCCGTATCGGAAGTGTAAATGTATTGAGCATCTATTAGAGTAGTTATTTTAGACAGTATCTTTTGTAAAGCGGTATTTTTCATAAGTGTTAGATTTAAATAATTTAGAAAAAGGTCGTTTTCAGACAATAGATTACCTTCTCCCTGCCGGCGATAGAGAGGGAAAATACCAGATGAAAACCTCGCATTTAAATTGGGATAAGCTTAAGGACAGACTGAAAAAGCCTTAATCTTCATGGAAATAACCCCGAAAGATGTCAATAAATTCACTTTCGTGCATGGGCAACAACTGATAGATGTTTCCTAGTATGTTGTTTGCATTGATATCCTGGCGGGAAATAGCTCTTCCCCAGTGGCCACGATATACAATTTCAGTAAATCGGAGATCGTGCCCGGAGGTTCTGGTATCCCTTCTGTCGGATTCCTATAATATAATCTTTACCCGGACAATATTTTAATTGCCGGAAATGAGCCGGAGCAATTTTCCAAAATTCTTCTAATATAGAGTGTTTCTGTTTCATAATGGTGTAACTTTAAGTTCTTTTAAATTATACACCTGAAACTTCCACAGGACCCAAGTAAGATAGTTTTTTCAGTAGATTTTTTTCCCATCCATAAAGATTAGGATTTAATATTCTGTGTAAGAACCTGAAAATCCACAAGTTCGCCCGACCTCTTCTGTGTCAGGACAGAAATACTCCTTTCCGTAAGTTGCAAGATACGGGGATATCCTCCGGTAGTCTGGCAATCCCGCATCAATATGATCATTTTTCCGGAAGGGGTAAGCTGTACAGTGCCGGGAATTGTAGCCGAAGTGATTATATTGAAATTGTTGGGAGACAAAAGCTCTTCCAGTTGGTAAGCCATGCGGTTGTTTTGTGCGGAAACAGTAAAAGCAGCATTTTCCAGCTGTTTTCTGTCGCCTTCGGATAATGATTCGTATTCTGGTCCGGGACAGACCTTTAAACGCGACTCAAACAGAAAGTCATTATCTATCTTTATCTCTATAAGATTTTCTATATCTCCCTCAAAAGGTTCATAGGGCAGAGTACCTCCTTCCGGTATACGGGCTGTTTTGGTTACGGGGACATACATTGATCGGCTGTGGAGCACCTTATTCGTTTTTATTCCGCCTTTAATCCCGAGATAGGCACGGATTCCCCTGTGCAATTTACCAAAGGAAAGCACATCTCCTCTTTTTACCCGAACCACACGGTTATATGGTATTTCCGTTTTATTAAGCAAGGGCTGCATCTCTGCCCCGGTAACCACAATATGCGTAGGTTCGGAGAATTCCAGTACTGGTCCCATCATGGTCATCTCCAGAATGGCAGCGTCATCATCATTATTCAGTAACCTGTTGGCAAGCACAGCCGAAAAAATATCCATAGCACCCGAAACCGGCACTCCCATATGCCTGTATCCTGTTCTGCCGGAATCCTGAACGGAGGTATAAAAACCCGGCTTTAAGACTTTAATCATGCCATTCTTCTTTCTTTATTTTATAAACTCCTGCGGAAGCCTCAATACTTATCAGCTCGTGTTCGGCTTTTTTGACACTGAAAAACATCACCTTGTCACCTACCTTTATTCTGCATGGTTTTTTCCGGGAGGCATCAAACAGTTTTATCGGAGAATTTCCGATGATATTCCAGCCTCCCGGGCTCTCCTGGGGGTACACCCCCGTTTGTCTTCCTCCTATACCTACAGCCCCCTTTGCTACTTTAAGCCTGGGTTCGTCCCTCCGTGCAGAAAAAAGTCGTTCGTCCAGTCCGCCCAGGTACATAAAACCAGGCAAAAAGCCTATGCCATATACGGTATACTCCCCTTTCGTATGAAGTTGCACAAGTTCTTCCGCAGGCATTTTTTTATCCCTGGCTAAAGTTTCAATATCCAGCCCGAACTCTTCGTCATAACATACAGGGATATGCCATAAACGTCGTTTGAGCGGTTTGTGTTTACGGTCTGAATACAACTTGCGAAACTCCTTGATTATTTCTCCGAATTCCGTTTTTTCGGAAAAAATAGCCAAAAGGGAGTGATATGCCGGCACCAGTTCGCATTTGTCCCCAAAAGCCTTATGAATGGAATGCCGAAAGCGGATAACGTCTTCCAGAACGGCTTCGTCAATTCCCTCCGGCCACTCCATAAGAACAGCCGTCTCTCCCATAGGTTTATATACGAGTTCGTAGTTTTTCAAAGTTGAAGTCATATTGCTAAGTACCTAAAAAACTCTATATTTTAAAAGTAAAACCTATGTAAATTTGCAACTTATAGATGTTTATTAATATTTGTACATACTACTCTTGTATCAGGTAACGAAGTATTTCAACCGCATTGGGATTGTCTCCGTGCAAACAAAAAGTATCTGTTTTTATAGTCACTTCTTTGCCACTTAAGGTACGTACTTTACCTTCTTTTACCATAAACAATACATGTTTTCGCACCTCTTCTTTATCCAGAATCACGGCATTTTCGGTATTTCTGGCAACAAGGCTCAGATCATCATTGTAGTTCCTGTCGGCAAAAGCTTCGTAAGTAATGCGGAATCCTTTTGAAACAGCCAGTTTTTCGATCACGGAATTATACGGAACGTAAACCGGCACCCGATCGCGGTATGACCTTATAGCAGACAGAAATATTTCCGCAATGTTTTTGTTCTTCGCCATATCGTTGTATAAAGCCCCATGTGCCTTGATATGATGTAACGGTACTCCCTCTTCCCTTAGTATATTTTCCAAAATGGCTATCTGTTGCTGAAGAGATCCGATCAATTCTCTCTCTTCCATATTCAAGGATTTTCTTCCGAAATTTTCCCGGTCCGGATAGGACGGATGAGCGCCTGTCCCCACGTCATTTTGCACGGCCAGGTCCACCACTTTTCGCATACTCTCCATATTTCCGGCATGCCCGCCACAGGCAATACTACACGAAGATATAAAGGGCATCAGCAAATGCTCATTGTTCGACCCTTCGCCTACATCACAATTCAGTTTTACAGACATTCACATCAGTTTTTTTCGCTATTTTGAACAAGTTTTATCAATGATTCGGGTTTACCACCCAAAGACTTTGACAATACTCCGCAATCCCAGGATAACAGTTATAAGTATAATAATCCCGGAAATTATATTTTGCCATAAAGTGTTTTTATAAAAGCCTAGCACTCCCGCGCGATTGACCACCCACCATAAAAACAGGGCTATAACCGGAAGTAAAATACCATTGGCCACCTGAGCGAACAGAATAAGTTCTATGGGCTTCAGTCCCAGGGAAGCAAATACCACCCCTATACCGATGATCACCATCCAGACCATCCGGAACCGTATATCCGTGAGAGAAGCATTCCAACCGAAACATCCGTTAGCCACATAGGCCGCCGCAAGCGGGGCGGTAACGGAGGAAGTTATTCCCGCTGCAAACAAACCGGTACCCACAAAATAGGTGGCATATCTGCCATATAAAGGTTCCAGCCCATGTGCCATATCCATAGCATTACTCACATTGGTAAGGCCGCTACCCGCAGCAGTTATAATGATCGCCATAGACACCATTCCCCCCAGTATTATTGATATCAGGGTATCTTTTCTTGCCGGTTTCAGGTCGGATTCCTTATTCCACCGTTCTCCTACCAGTGAAGCGTGCAGGAACAGGTTATACGGCACTACCGTTGTTCCCACCAGTCCTATAATAGTAAATATACTGTCTTTCGGAAACCCCGGCACGAAAGAACCCCGAAGTACAGCCCCCCAGTCGGGCTTGGTGAGCACTGCAGCACATAAAAAAGAGAGGCTCATAAGTAATACCAGTCCTATCATACACCGTTCCAGAATTTTATAATTTCCTATCCAGAGAAGAACACATGCTATTCCGCCTATTATTACAGGGTAAAAAGTACCGTATGCTTCACCAAAAATTCCTGCAATACCCAGAGAGGCGCCGCTAAGGTTCCCGGCTTCGTAAGCTGCATTACCAACAACTACCGCGGAAAAGACCAGTACCATTGCCGGTATTTTCAACCATTTATCCGATCGTAATTCCCTTTTTATAATTTCGGCCAGTCCCTGCCGGGTGAGAATACCTATACGTACGGCCATTTCCTGTAAAACTATTGTAGCTATTACCGAGAGCACCATAGCCCAAAGTAAAGCATAGCCAAATCCTACTCCGGCCAACGTACATACCGTAACCGTGCCCGGGCCTATAAACGCCGCGGCGACAAGGGTACCTGGTCCTATATTTTTGAAAAATCCGAACATCAGTGCGCAGTGTTCAGGGCATATACGGCAAAAGATCCCAGCCAGTGCGTTCCTTCGTAATTGTCATCTACAATATGCGGAAGTGAATGAAGCACATGGTCGTTTGCTATCCGTTTTAAATGACCGTATTCAGGAAAGTCTTTGGCAATACCGTACAAACACCATGCACGGCTGAAATTAACGCCATCCAGATGCACCAGTTTACCATCTTCCCTGTCGGATACCATTCCCTGTTCCAGGTTAAAAGATCTGTTCTTTAACTGCGGCAGGAATTTCTGCAGCCAGTTCCCGAATTCTTCTTTGGGCAATACTCTTCGCATGATATCCGCTTCTTCCAGGCAGGGGGACAGAAAATCGAAACCTCCGGGCTCCCAGGTGATGGGACAATCCGCGTCCTGCAGGTAAAAGTCTCTGGCCCTGGCTGTAATAAGTTCTAACAGCCGTGCATCGTTTACTGTCTTTGCATAGTCATAAGCAAAAGTAAGCCCGAATGCCGTATTGGAATGCTCCCCTATACGTATGGGATAATTCAGTTTAGGGAGGAAATTCATATAACCGCTTACAATAACATCCGTAAGGGGTTGCAGATTCTCTTCCAGTTCTCTTGCCAAAGGATCGTTCCACGTATGCAATTCTTCAGCCAGCTTCAGCAACCAGGCCCATCCGTAAGTCCGTTCATAAGAAGGTTCTTTGGAGAAATAGGCTATTTCCTGCAATATATTTTCCCGTGAAATATTTTCGTTTAACTTCTTTTTTATTTCTTCTGCCCGCTCGATATCCGGGAATTGTTTCAGCAGATTTACCAGCATCCAGTGCCCGTGTACGGACGAGTGCCAGTCAAAACAGCCGTAAAAGGCCGGATGCAGACTTTCGGGTGATTGCAGGTCGGTAGAATCACTTAAGGTCTGGTTCAGTTTATTCGGATACTCGGTTTGCATACAGGCCAGCGGTAATGCGGCCAGTCTGTTGGCTTCTCCGGGAGTCAGTGTGACTTCGCGGATATCAGGTTCCGGTTTTCCAGATTTTTCCCGGTTTTTTTTCGGAGTACAACACACCAGAAGTAAAAGGATCAAAACAGTAGAAAGTTGTTTCATATCAGATATTAGATGTTAGATATTTGAGACGAGATTACGGATTATTTTAAGCCAGCCAGCCTTCGCGGTCCAGGCTTCGGTATTGAATTGCTTCGCTGATATGATTGCCGGAAACCTTTTCGGAATGTTCGAGGTCGGCAATGGTACGGGCTACTTTCAATATCCGGTCATAAGCCCTGGCGGACAAGTTAAGCCTTTCCATAGCATTTTTCAGCAATTCTTTCGAAACATCATCCAATTCACAATACTCACGGATCTGACGGGTATTCATCTGCGCATTATAATGAATATTTTCAGAATTTTTAAACCTTTCGGACTGTATTTCGCGAGCGGTAGTCACTCTTTTTCGTATTTCCACACTTGCTTCGCCCTTCCGGTTGTCCGATAATTTTTCAAACGGAACAGGAGTAACTTCAATATGTATATCTATCCGATCCAACAGCGGCCCGGAAATTTTTCCCAGATAGCGCTGCATTTCTGCAGGTGAAGAAGTTACCGGGGCATCCGGATCGTTAAAATATCCTCCGGGACTGGGGTTCATACTGGCTACAAGCATGAATGATGATGGATATGTAACAGTGAATTTTGCACGGGAAATGGTTACTTCCCGGTCTTCGAGCGGCTGTCGCATAACCTCCAGCACCCCACGCTTGAATTCGGGAAGTTCATCTAGAAAAAGTACACCATTATGGGAAAGTGAAATTTCGCCGGGTTGCGGATAAGTACCCCCACCGACAAGTGCCACATCCGAAATAGTATGGTGTGGCGAACGAAAAGGCCTCTGGCTCATCAGCCCAGAGTTTCCGGTCCGGCCGGCCACACTGTGTATCTTGGTCGTTTCTACCGCTTCATTCAGGGTCATCGGCGGAAGAATACTGGGCAGACGCTTGGCTAGCATCGTCTTTCCTGACCCGGGCGGACCTATAAGGATAATATTATGTCCGCCCGCAGCAGCAATTTCCATACATCGTTTTATACTTTCCTGTCCCTTTACATCGGCAAAATCGTGTTCCGGGAAGTCGAGTTTTTTGTAAAATTCCTCATGCTTGTCTACTATGGTTCGTTGAAGTTTTTTTTTCTCGTCGAAATGATCGATTACTTCCCGGATATTTTTAACACCATATATTTCAATCCCTTCCACAACAGCAGCTTCCCGGGCATTTTGTTCCGGGAGAATAAACTTTCCGAAACCTTCTTCCCGCGCACGGACCGCAATAGGAAGTGCTCCTTTTATCGGCTGCAGGCTACCATCCAGGGACAATTCTCCCATAATGATATACTCTTCTATCCCTTCACTCTTTATTTGTCCCGAAGCTGCCAGGATACCTACGGCGAGGGTAAGGTCATATGCCGACCCTTCTTTGCGCATATCGGCCGGAGCCATATTTATGGTTATCTTTTTCCCCGGTATCTTATACCCGTTGTTCAGCAATGCGGCGGCGATCCTGTAATTGCTTTCCTTTATAGCATTGTCCGGAAGCCCTACAAGGTGATATCCCACACCTACCGCTACATTGACTTCGACAGTTATCGTTGTAGCTTCCACTCCGAAAACGGCACTTCCGAATATTTTTGTAAGCATATGTTCTTTTTTGTTTAAAAATATAAAAATTAACATATATGTAAGAGAAGCTTCTTAACTTTGTTATTTACAGTCAAAAGTTATATAACATGTTTCACCTCCATCATCTGTATATAACCTACTGGAAAGTCAAGTCCATTATCGGTGTCTGTTAGGGGTTCCTGACAGGCATTTTCTTGGTCTGCTGTATCGTTTTCCCTGATTTTATAATGAAACATTATTTATGTGATTAGTATATACTATTCCTAATTGCTTTTTTAACCCCTTGCCTCTTATGGCCAACAGCAACACAACACATCATGAAAAAAGAAACCATTATAGAGAATATAATAAAGCATAAACAGAACCCTAATCTGAAATTCATTCTAAAAGAAAAAACCGAAGCTTTTGCCTCACAATTGTTCCTCACGTTGTTTGACAGTGATATGTCGGTTTCTGATAATATTAACCTGCTGAAAGAAGAGTTTCAGAAAATTGTGGACCTGGCATGCTGGGCTCCGGGAAAACCCTGCGCTAAGATATGGGAGAGTTACCTCAACGAACTTCCGGAAATCCTAAGGAAACTGAACCTCGATGCCAAAGCTATTGTAGAGAACGATCCTGCTTCCAGGACTATTGAAGAGGTATGCCTGGCTTATCCCGGATTTTACGCTATTGCCATTTACAGGCTTAGCAGACCGCTTCACCTTTACGGACTACCCATAGTCCCCAGGCTGATGGCGGAATATGCCCACCGGCTTACCGGAGTGGACATTAATCCCGGGGCCCAGATAGGAGAATCTTTCTTTATTGACCATGCCACGGGGATCGTTATCGGGGAAACCACACTGATAAAGGATCACGTGAAGATATACCAGGGGGTTACTCTGGGAGCACTCCACGTGGAAAAATCTCTTACAGACGTAAAAAGGCACCCTACCGTAGAAAGTAATGTTACAATCTATGCCAATGCTACCATACTCGGAGGAAAAACGGTAATTGGCGCCAATAGTATTATAGGAGGAAACGTGTGGCTCACAGAGTCCGTACCGGAAAATTCCCTGGTATACCACACGCCGGATATAAAAATTAAAGCTAACGGAAAGATTAAAAGCGAGGATTAAACTTTAAAGTTTAATCCTGGTTTCTTTCCTCTTCAAAGGAATAACATAAGCTCCTCTCTCTTTTTTATAGGAGAGCTTTTTTGTTGTACCTTCTATACGGAGATACGCTTTGGGCGTAAATTCGTCTTTTGCGTTCAGCACCAGTTCCGTTTCCCCGAATTGCGGATCGTAATTCACCTGTTTAAAACTACCGGCATCGAGGGTAAACCATAATTTTTCCGGGGCTAGATATATCTTGTTTTTTGCTGCTGTGGTGAGTTCTACTTTTATTATTTTATTTTCAGCAATGCAATTTCCGCCAAATGCTACCCATCCCATATCCTTGTCTTCGGTTATATAAGTGGCCGAGTTTACTGCGTATCCGAAAAACCCGGAGCCGTAATCACCGGACAGCCCGTCTATCTTTAAAGTGGAAGGGAAAGAGTGAAAAGCAGCCGGACCAAAACCATCCTCGGTAATATTGGAAATCGATCCTAAAAGTCCGCCGTATCCCACTTTTAAAAGATATATATCCTCCGGATGTCTGCGGTAATGGGTAAGTACGGGGATTGCATTTAATCCGGAACCATAATGATGTATCTGTCTTTCTATACGCGAAAGTTTACCTCCGTACAGAAAATCCCAATACCTTCGGGCGTTTCCGTTATAGGCCCAATGTGGCATTACGGGCATGTAGGCCAGTATGGCATCCAGGGTGACCTTTGCTTTTTCATCAAATCCGAAGTAATCGGACCACATGTACACTTCTTCCTGCCCGGTAGAATCCCACGGCATCTCGCTTCCGAAAGGATAATTGAGGCTTTTCCAGTGTTCTGCTCTTTCTTTCATGCGATTTTCCAGGTCACCGGCCATTTCCGTATAATTTTCCCGTTGCAGATCTTTCAGGATGGCGAGAAATACTGTTCCTTCCATTTGTCCGAACTGCGCATAATAGGGTGCCAGGTCGACCATGGCAATTGATGTGTTGTAGGCTTGTTCCAGGTACCACTCCCACGGATGATTGGTGACCAGCCCTTCGTGATATCTCGCCAGACGATACATTACCCAGTATGCAGCGGCGACATGCGGGTAATTGTACGAGCGGCCAATATCGTCCGCTCCTTTTTTATCCCATGCCGCCCAGGTTCCGTAATTGACACTCTCATCGTAGGTCCCGGCGGGCATTTTTTCCGGTTCATAATAGAATATACTTTTCTTTACTCCATATTTTTGTGCCCCCTCACTATGCTGGATGGTTCCCCACAGGGTTTCATCGATAAACCGCTGTAACTTTTCCAGTTCTTCTTTGTCGGGCCGTACCAGTTGTTTCATCATGGCTCCCAGCCAGCTTCCAGCCCCGCCTTCATCGCTAAGACCGGCTATCCAGGCACGACTGTCCTGGGTTACCTGTCTTTTTTCTTCATAGTCATAACTGATTACGGAAGGATTACGGTGAAAAGGGTCCCCTTCTTTGTCAAACCACTGCTCGGTAAGAAGGAAGTTCCCGAAATCTTCTACAACTTCACTTTCTGGTTTTATGATGTTGTAATGTACAGTTTGTTCCAGTCCGTTTTTATACCGGATGGTCAGGCGTGCCCTGCCCCATTGGTTTCCGTTAACCGTATATTTCCGTGCACCGGAGGCGGTGATTCCTTCGGCTTCAATTTCTAATGCGCCTTCCGGCTCCACCTTGAAGGTGTCCACATCTTCTCCGTATTGCAGGAAAAGCTGTCCCTTAACATCCATAGGTAAAACATACCCGGGAATTCCAACAGCAACGGGACGTTCTTCCTCTTTTAATACTTCAGGTATTTGTCTTATGGCGTCCGTAAGTACGAATTTAAGGGAATAGTTACGGATTTCCCCCGGGCGCAAAATTTGTGAGGTGGGATGGTTCCACTGCTCTACTCCTTCCCATTCCGTTTCGGCATAGGCCCTGCTGTGCGCCATCCATTCGTGGAAACCTTCAAATACGATACTTTGGCGTGTGGGATCTTCCAGTAAGGGGCGATATGCTTCAAAAGGCATATTTTCTTCCGGAATTACCAACAGATCAGGGCCGTTACCATGAAGCCTTTTTACTTCCAGGTAACCCGCATCTTTTCCTGTATACGGATCGAAGAATACATTCTGAGCATGGGCTTCATCCAAAGATTTACCTTCGAGTATGTTATTAAATATCATAGGAATTCCCAGGGCGCCTATTTCCACATCAGAAGCAGAGGTATTGGTAATTTCAAAACGCATTACGAGGGAACCTTCCCGGGCTTCGTAGTAACGTTTTACGGAAAGCGGTATATCCTGCGGAAGTGTACCGGCCAGGTCGGCAGCCGCCAGTACATCACCGGAAACAGTCAACGGTTTTACTTCGGATCGTTTGGTTGCGGTAGAATAATTTTTCCATGCTCCACCGGACAGCCTTACCCTTAAATTAATATCTCCCAAATGAAACAGGCTGTCCTTATCTCGGATACGGAGACGATCGCCCGGAGTAAAATCAAAATCAGGAACCGAGACAGGTGACAATGCAGCTACCGTTTGCGAAGATTTTACCAGTTTTAACTGAAAATCTCCGGTAGAATGTGTCGTATATCCCTTTTCCAGTTCCATCACCGAAGGGCGTTCCGTAATCTTGCTCCAATAATCCTGTGCAATCGCAATACGTACCAGAAGTAACATCAGAATTACAGGCATCCGGCTCTTTAAAAATTTAATCATTATACTATACAGTTAATATTTACTAATTATTCTTCTCCTCTTCCGCACCCTAAACGGACAATTTTTGTCCGAAGCTGTTTTATTTCACGGTAAACAGATAGATTCCCGCACTTTCCCGTGGGATTTGAACACTGTTATCCTTTAAGGTTACATCTCTTTCCGAAATGAAAATATTATCTTTATTCTCCTCCGTGTTAAATACCATATCATTTTTTCCGGTGAGGGAGATAAGCTTCCCCTCTTCTTCTACATCTATTCCCGGCAGATTAATTTTTAACGGATACTCATCGTGAGTGGCATTTATTACCGATACGGTAAGCGTTTTACCACCTTCCGAGAGTGTTGCCGCTACATCCAATGGTTCCGGGGCTCCGTTTACGGAAACAGGCCGTGTTCCGAAATACTTTCTGTACATTTTTAAAACCAGCCCGGTGCCTTCCATCCAGGAATCCGTTTTGGTTGTTTTTATAGCCCCGATAACATTTACGGTCTGCGCGTAATTGGCCATGTAATAAATATCCGATTGACGGGAAAATTCGTTAATACCGGCGGCAATTCCAAGCGCGTCCCTGAGGAAATAACGAGTACCCAGCAATCCGAAAACATGCGGGCCATACCAGTAATTCCACTCGTCCATAGCTATTTTTATATCCTTTTCCTTCAAGCCGGGGATTTCTTCCCTGCAACGGCGGTGTTCTTCCGCAACTTCCCGGATGACATCCGGTATCTGCTTTACATGAGTAAGCAATCCGCCTGAGTGCCAGTCCTGTTTATAGAAATGTTCGCTGATGTAGGTCATATTGTTACTGCTATGCGCATACATCATATCGTTCCATTTACCGGGAAAACCTACGCCAATAAGTTCGATGTCCGGATCTTCTTTCCACATGGCTTCGGCTACTTCATTGTGTTTTTTCACATAATCTTCAACCGGCATATGTCCCAGTTGCCAGTCTCCGAACATTTCGTTACCCACTGCCCATAACTTTACATTATATGGTTCGGGATGTCCGTTCTCTGCTCGAAGCTTTCCCATTGCTGTTGAGGTATCTCCGTTAAAATAAGCCACTTCTTCGGCGGCCATTTCCGCAGTTCCCAGGCCGGTGTTTACAGCAACATTCGCTTCGGCATCGAGCAGTTTGCACAATTCCATGAATTCGTGTATTCCCACATCGTTATATTCCAGGCCGTTCCAGGCCCTTTCAAATTTTGTAGGACGGGTATCCGGATCCCCGATACCATCTTTCCACTCGTAACCGGATACAAAATTTCCCCCGGGCCAGCGATAAACGGGAGCATCCAATTGTTTCATGAGCTCAAGTACGTCCGGCCGGAATCCCTGCACATTATCTGCCGGCATCAGGGACACTGCTGCCAGCGTTACTTTACCTCTACCATAAAAGGTAACGGTAAATCTACCATTATCGGAATCGGACGATGCCTCCAATTCAAACGGGATTTTCACAAAACCGTCGCCTGGTATTTTCAGGATCTGCTCCTCCCCGTTTTCACCGGAATGCAGAGAAATCCCTATTTTATCCATCCCGCTTCCGGGCCGTAAAACGACTCTTCCCACATATCTTTTTCCTCCTTTCAAAGCCAGGCTGTCCTGGGTGAGTGTCCATTTTTCCCCGGTTGTATTTACTACGGGAATGTTACCCCTGGAATATTCCTGACTGTTGTCTATGGTTATTGCTGTCGTATCTATACTCGTCTTCCAGGGCGATTTTCCGGTGCCCGGCAGGTGGTAAAATTTACGGTCTTCCAGCATTTCCGCCCATATGCCTCCATATATACATTTACCCATGTGTTCAATGAACTGACCGTAAATGTATGGCGACATCGGGTCGCGCTCTTCCTGTATATTTATCGTAACTTCCGGTTTCAATACCCTGGCCGAAATTTCCTCCAGCCGGATATTGTCAAAACCCGCTTTACCTTTTGCTTTTCCGTTTTTTCCAAGCAGGCATTCTATCATAAAACTGTCTTCTCCGCCGGAATTAAACTCCATTTCCACATAGGTCCAGTCCGTATCGCCGGTAAACACCTGGTCATTAGCTAATTCAAACCGGCCTAACCTAAAACCGGCACCGGAATTTTCATTTTCCCCCGAAACACCTTCTGTCCTGATATAACCGGAAACCTTATAAGTGGCATATGGTTTAACGTTCACCTTTTTAAACCACCTCGAAACTGTCATGGAATCCGACTGTAATTCCAGCACACGAGTATCGAACTGTGTGGATATGGTATCCGAATAAGTTTCCTGATTGCTGTAATATTCTTTTTCCCAGCCGGAATCCGGAGCATTCTTGTCTTGTCCGGGTGATAGTAGTTTTGTTTCCTTTTCCCCGGAACATCCGAATGGCATCCATACTGCCAGAAACAGTATAATTAATGTTTGATGAATTTTCATTTGTTTCGTTCCGTTCCTCATACTTGATTTCTTAGCATTCCAACATCGTAAACCGGACCTGGCTTGTTTTTTTCAGGTAAAGCCTGTGAACTCATTTCCACAGGCTCTTTCCTTTTGTGTTTATCGGTCTTTTATTGGATCGTTATATTAAAGACAAAGGTTGCCTGGACCGTTTGTCCTGGTTCATGTTC
Organism: Sinomicrobium halophytocola; assembly: GCF_052983395.1. Taxonomy (NCBI): domain Bacteria; kingdom Pseudomonadati; phylum Bacteroidota; class Flavobacteriia; order Flavobacteriales; family Flavobacteriaceae; genus Sinomicrobium; species Sinomicrobium halophytocola. The sequence continues at coordinate 272,868 of NZ_JBRKIT010000024.1, read as the reverse complement.
ATATACCAGCGCTTGTTTTATGGTATACGTATCCCCGACTGCGGTCTGTCCCGGATATTGCCCTATGGTAAACCGGAAAACCGAGGCATCGAATTCGGAATAAACCCTGGCATCATCGCCCCAGCCGATTACGTCACCGACTGCATTGAACCAATGTCCATATCCGTTTGCGGTTGTATTGCTGTTAAGACTTCCGTCACTTTCCACCGCGTAAAAAGTAATACTTTCATCCATCAAATTAGTAATTTCATTAGGCTGAAGCAGGAAAGCCTGTGCAAGTTGTGCCAGATCTTCTTCCAGCGCTACGGTTCCCCCGGAGTAATTGTCCCCGCTGAATGGAAAGCTAACATCATAGGTCAGCGTTACATCGGCCGGAGGCAATGTATCATCTATCGGGATGTTTCCGTAAAGATCGGTATTTGTAAATTTAACTTTATAGGGCCACTGATCGTCGTTGCTTTCGTCCTCATCCCAGGGATGTGGTGCATAAACACTTGGGGCTCCGGTTACGACAAACCACAGTTTACTGCAGTTCTGCGGCACGGTAAAAGTTGCCGTATTTACGGTTCCCTGGTTCATATCCCCATAAACCCTGGTGCCGTCTTCCAGCAAGGCTACATAACCGTAACGCCATCCCGCGCTTCCCGGATCCTGTACCTGGTTGTATCCGGCAGCATTTACCATCCCGGTAAATTCGGTAGATATTTCTGTTCCGGCAGCAGGAACGGCGAGACGTATAACATTATATCCCGTGGTGCCCGGACAACGATCGTAGGTAACCTGGTAGCTTCCGTCGCTAAGCATGTTACATTTAAAGGTCTGTGCTCCAATGTAATCTTCTCCTGTATCGCGTATGGCATCCAGGTCCCAGGTTGCGAATTTGGTTGCAGCATCATAAATTTCCTCATTGAGCTGTGCGGTAGAAATACCCGTAATACGCATATATGCCTGCAGCGGGTCTTCAGGTTCTTCAGCCATACGCCATATTTTCCCAATGATATCTTCACCGTGCTTGTCGGCCCAGTAATAGTGTATAAAATAACTGGCATAACGCTGCCATTCGTGACAGATATGTCGGAAATAATTTTCCGTATAGACGGTAAAATTATGGGATGTAAATGCCTCTTGCGGATAGCTTTGGTAGGACTGCCACTGTGCGGTCTGTTCCCAGAAGCCATTACCGCCATTCCCCCCGAAACCATAGCGAAAACCTGTTCCGCCACCCAGATCGCAATGTACCTGGTACTGAAAACTATGGCCTATTTCGTGCGCAATCGTGGACCCCACGGGCTGACAGGTGTTAGGACTTACCCATAATGCCCCGATGACATCGTCATACCCGGCGCCGGTAGCCAGCCATTCGTCCTGGTGATAGAGAAAAATCATCATCTTATAATCATCCAGATTAGAATTGCCCACCCCTGTTTCTGCAAATTTCAGGTCGTCAATGTTCAATGCGTAAAATTCCTCTGCTTTGGTCAACAGATCGTCAATATCCACCCGGTATGCCGAGGGGGTTTCTGCTGAACCCGGATCGTTATTTCCGTAATCGGCTCCCCAGAATACGATGAAATGCTCGGACTGCCGGCTACGGCCGTAATACCAGGTACTGGTACTGTCAAAAAAATCCATATTACCGAACTCGTTCGGTTTATAAATTTTAGTCGTGTCCACTGCCGAAGGGTCAAAGGTATCTCCGTTACCCCCGCCATTGTCCGGATCCAAAGGGTCCGGGTCTGCTTTGGCACAGCCGGCTATCATTATAACAGCAGCGGCTGCACTCAAAAATAACTTGGTACAGGAACCTAAAAGGTTCTTTTGGTCTTTTGTTTTGAAATCGGTTAATTTCATGGTTGATTTTGATTTAGGTTAAATTAAAAAGTTTAATACCCCTGATTTTGCTGCAGGTTGGGATTGGAATTAAGAAAATCCTGGAAAATCGGGAAGACGTTCTTATTTACCGCCGTTTGGGGATCTGTTTCGGCATCTTTACAGAACCAGGACTTCCCGTTATACACATTCATGTCCTTTCCGGTAACACGAAAACGGATAAGGTCCTGCCTGCGGTGATGTTCTCCGACAAATTCCCAGGCAAGGTCGTCCAGTAGTCCTCCGAATTCGATATCTTCTCCTCCTTCGTATGTTGCAACAAGAGCATCAGGGTCATACACGGTGGCACCCCGGTTGGTCCACTCCCGGTGCCCGTAATCGTAAATGCTGCCTCCCATAAGGTCGGCTGCGGTACGAACGGCATCCGTAGGGTTCATAAACGCCCTTTGGCGTACATCGGTAATCATTTGTGCTGCTTCCGACTGGTTACGTCCAAGGCGGAGCAGACATTCTGCTTTTATAAACATCGCGTCGGCAAGGCGGAAAAAAGGAACATCGTCGCCATAAGTTCCATCATTACCGGGGACTATTTCGTTTTTGACAAACCTGTATCCCTCAAGCATGTAAGCCCCTGGGTTGTCTATGGAATGTACTTCTTTGGTATACACCAGGTTCACTTCGCCCTGGTCATCCGCATTGGTTCTCAAGGGTTCACCGCTGTTATAATCGTATTGCTGACCGTTAGCCCAGGTATCGTCCAGACGGCTGTCGTTTTCGTGATAGGTGTCTATGAACTGCGGTACGGCACAACTCCCGTTCCACGGTGTCCCGTTATATCCGAAAGCTTTTGCTCCCGCACCAATAAGAGCCTTGTTCACAAGGTAATTCCCGGAAGCATAGGTCATATCCAGTGGAATAGCAAAAATAACTTCCGGGTTCCCGTTGAGGTCTGCCTTAAAGTTATCTTTATAGGAAGCTGACAAGGAGTAGCCCCCGTTCATGATGATATCTTCTGCTTCTTCCAGTGCCAGTTCGTAATATTCGTTACTTGAAAAATCGTTGAACCAGGCATTGTGATTAAGATACATTTTAGTCAGGATCATCGAGGCTACATATTTATTGGGATGACCGAAAATCTTATCTGTTCCCAGATCTTCTTTTGCCTCGGTAAGTTCGGTTACGATAAAATCGAATAATTCCTGCGGATCTGCCTGTTCCGGAAGGTATCCCGGCGGCACATCCTGGGTGGTTTCGAGGGCTACATTACGAAAACAGTCAAAAAGAATATAATACAATAATGCCCTCATAGTACGCATTTCGGCCTTCAGAGCGGCATTTTGCTGTACTTCTTCCAGGTCAAGGACTTTATTGGCGTAACCTATGCCATTATAGCTATGGTTCCAGATGGTCCAGAAATGACCGATATAGGAGTTAAAAGAATGTTTGTGCATGGCAATGTAGAGATCTCCCCATCCCACGCCAATACGTAAAGGGGTCATAATAAGATCAGACGATTCTTCCTGGATATCGAAAAGTCCGTTCCAGGCCCAGTATACGCTACGCAATTCACCGTAAACAGCACCTGACATCCGCTCTATATCGGCTTCGGTAAGCTCGATATTCTCCTCGCTGACATCGCTGTATACGGTTTCGGAAAGGTCCGTACAGGCGCTAAGCACAAATACAGCACCTGTAATAAAAATCCTGGATATATAGTTGATCGGTTTCATAATTTCATTATTTGAAGGTTACATTGAGGCCAAGGGTCAGGGACCTGATGGTAGGGTACTTATCGCGAAAGTCGTTTCCGGCTGCAAAAAAATTGTCATTTGCCAGTTCCGGGTCCATTCCTTTATACCCCGTAATAGTCAAAAAGTTTTGTGCCGAGCAATACAGGCGTAAACCGGAAATGTATTTTTCCATTTTTTTCACATCAAAGTTATACCCGAGGGTTACGTTGTCGAATTTCAGGAAATCCCCTTTTTCCAGGTAATGGCTAACAAAAGCCTGGGCCTGTGCACTGGAAAGCGGCGTTATCCCGTAAACAGGATCTGCAGCCGATCTCAGGCGGTTATACTGAATGGAATTATTCTCGTAATACATGCGCTGTTCGTTGAGTATTTTAAAGCCGAACTGTCCGCTCACCTGCATACTCAGATCAAATTTCTTATACCGAAATGTATTGTTCCAGCCCAGGTAAACTTTAGGGAATCCATTTCCGAGATACTGGCGGTAATTGTTGTTATTGAGACTGGTGGAATAAGTCATGGCTTCACCGGTTTGCGGATCTTCTACAAGCCATAGCCCATCTTCCGTAACCCCAACGGATTTCAATCCCCAGAAATCCCCTATGGCGCGTCCTACTTCCACACGGTGGGTAGGGACAGAAATGGGATCTCCGGCAAATGCTTCATCCCGGTAATCTTCGGTCTGGTACAAATCGTTGGATAAGCTCAGTAGTTCACTTCTGTTATGGGAAACGGTTACCGTAGAATTCCACCGAAAGTTATCGTTCTTCACCGGAACAGCATCAATCATCAATTCCCATCCCCGGTTTCGAATAGACCCTACATTGGCAAGTGTCGTATTGGCCAGGTTCGGAGGAACGGGAACATTGTATTCGTAGATCAGGTCTGTAGTTTTTTTACTATATACATCCAGAGAACCTCCTAACCGGCCTTCGAACAGGGAAAAGTCAACCCCTACGTTAATCTCTCCCGTTTTTTCCCATTTGAGGTCCGGGTTCGGATTTTGCGCTACCCGAATGCTGGGTATCCACACACCATCTTTATTCAGATAATTACCGTAACTATTATTAAATTCGTAAGTGGTAAGAGAACTATAGTTGTCATCGGGCCTTTGTCCTGTAACCCCGTAACCTGCCCTTAACTTCAGGTTATTGATCCAGGTGGCCGATTCCAGAAAGCTTTCGTTACTGATGGTCCATCCTGCAGAAACAGCCGGAAAAATTCCCCATTTGTGATTGTCCCCGAATTTAGACGAACCTTCCCGCCTTATACTGGCCAGGATATTGTATTTGTTATCAAATCCATAGCTTAGGCGGCCGAAGAAACCTATGAGCGTGTTATCTTCCTTAAAACTACTCATACTCGCCCTTCCGTCTTTCAGCAAATCTCCCGCACTTATATTATTGTATTTATAAGCATCTGTCGGGAAATCGGCATTACTGACACTAAAGTTGCTCTCACGCTGATAGGTATAACTATATCCCCCGAGAACGGAAAAACGATGTTTGTTAAAGTTAAACTTATAATTAGACGTCAGTTCCAGCGTTTTTTGCTTGGTCTCTTCATGCCCGATATATGCCGATCCCTGAAGCCCTGTAACTCTGGAAGAATAATAACTTGAAGTAGAATACGTTGCAATTTTACGACTGTAAAGGTTATTGGACAACATCAGGTTGGTTTCCCAGTTTTCTATGGGTTTAAAGGTAATGTTACCGATCATGTTGGTTTTTTCCCTTTCGTCCTCACCCAAAAGTTCATTGAGCATGGATACCGGATTATAATACTGGTAGCGGTCCAGTTCTTCATCCCATCCCCCGTTCTCATCATAGACGGGCGCGGTGGGATTGCGTATAACTGCCTGCCGATAGATATTATTGATATCGGAATTACTGGCATTGTTAGGAGTTAAAGTACGGTGATCCTTCAGAAGGTTAATGTTCACTTTCACCATATTATTCAAAAAATACTGTGAAAGGTTCATTTGTACCCTGATCTGGTCATTACTTGTTTTCATGATGGTCCCTTCCTCATAACGGTAGGATACGTTACCGGAATATGTGGTTGTTTTTGTTCCTCCGTCTATATTCAGGGAGTGGTTGTGCATAAAACCCGTTCGGGTCACGGCATCTACCCAGTCCGTATTGTGCCCCCGGTCATTGAAGGACGTTTTTCCTTCCCTTATATCGGAAGCAGTCATAAAATCGGCATCTTTATAAAAATCGGATATGGAGGTATAACCTACATAGTTAATGGTGGTAGGTCTTTCGCGCAAACCGGCCTTTGTGGTTATGTAAATCACCCCGTTGGCCCCCCTGGTCCCGTAGATGGCAGCGGCGGACGCGTCTTTCAACACGTCAATGGACTCTATATTTTCGGGGGCCACCGTATTAATCTCTCCCGGTACACCGTCTATCAGGACCAATGGGTTGACATTCCCCGTAAGCGTGGTAACCCCACGGAGCATGATGGTGGAAGTAGCGTTGGGATCTCCGGAACTTTTAGTGATGACAAGCCCGGCAACTTTCCCTTTGACCAGTTCCGAGGCGTCCTGTATTTTACCTACCAGAAAGTCTTCCGATTTTACGCTGGCAACGGCGCTTGTTACGTCTTTTTTCTCCTGGGTCCCGTAACCGATAACCACGACCTCGGACAGACTGGTTATGTCTTCTTCCATAGCTACCTGTAATGAAGTCTGGTTCCCTACGGCTATTTCCTGGGTTTTGTACCCCATATAGGAAAATATCAGAACGGAATTACCGCCACTAAGCGTAATTTGAAAATTTCCGTCAAAATCGGAAATAATACCTGTAGATGTGCCTTTTTCCGCAATAGACACCCCTGGTAAAGGGGCCCCGGTCTCATCAGTTACTTCGCCTGTAAGTACTTGTTGTGCAAAAGATGACAAAGAACAGCAGAGACAGAGTAGCAGAAACAGTTTCAGGTTCCCTGCTCCGCAATTTGTCCTTGTTTTCCAAAATAAAAAATTGAATGGATAGTTGGTTCTCATAATATTTGAATCGTTAGTTTTGTAAAGTGTATCAAATACACGTTATAAAATTATGAACTCACCATCCATATTGCTAAATAAGATATTAGCCGATTATGGTACTATATTATCATTTTTTTAACTCTAATACTAAAATACCGATCAACATTTAGGAAAAATCCTTAATTGACAAATTAAACATCGTTAATTATGTTAAAAAAATAGCCTTGCAGAAGGTTTTCCCGCAAGGCTATTACCAGTGTATAATAAATATACTACTTACCGTTAAAAGAAATCATAACCCAGATAACAATGGCAAGTATTACTACAGAAGCTGCTATGTCTATCCAGCCATAGCTCTTTTCTTTGTTTTTATCATCTTTCGATAAGGTAGAAAAAGTAAGTCCCGCGAGTTGTTTTTCGTCCTGTGCCGGAGTAAGCAAACTTACGGTAACCAACAATACAATACAGAAAAGGAAGAACCACGCACCGAACGTAAGGAAGTTCACGGTAGCCAGTGTATGAAGTAAACTTCCTTCCGCAAAACTACTGCTCATCAATTCTATAGCAATCCTTCCCATACCCACGATAAAACCGGTCACCAGGGTGGTATATGCTCCTACAGCATTGATACGCTTACTGAAAATACCCAGGAGGAAAACGGCTGTGATCGGGGGAGCTATATACGATTGTACGGATTGCAGATATTCGTATAGCACACCGGATATGTTGGCCATAATAGGGATCCATATGATCCCGAGGAACACTACGATCAGGGTAGCTATACGTCCTATTTGTACCAGCTTTATCTCCGAGGTATCCGGTCTCAGTTTTTTGTAAATATCTACCGTGAACAACGTGGAACAGGAATTAAACACGGAAGCGAGCGAGCTCATCAGTGCCGCAAGTAACCCTGCCGCTACCAGTCCGCGGAGTCCGGAAGGCAAAAGGTTACTCATCAATACCGGAAATGCTTCGTCCGGAGTTTCCCATTGCAACAGTCCTTTTTGTTTCAACGCCAAGGCTATTACCCCGGGAACCAGGAACAGAAATACCGGAAGTAGTTTAAGGAATGCTCCCCAGATAGCGCCTCTCCTACCCTCTTTCAGGTTTTTGGCAGTAAGGGTACGTTGTACGATATACTGATCTGTACACCAATACCATATACCTATAATGGTACTGGTAATAAACAGGCTTGGCCACGGAAAATCAGGATCGGAAGGTGGACGCCACATATTAAAATATTCCGGCCCAAGCGTTGCTTTCAGTTCTCCCCAGCCTCCAACATAATCGAGACCGATAAAGGTCAGCGCTGCAGCGCCGATAACCAGTATAATAGCCTGAAGGGTCTCCGTATAAACCACCGCACGCATACCTCCGAAAATGGTGTATACCCCGGTTAATATAACCGTAGCAATTGCCCCCACCCAGAAATTGATACCGAGCAATGCAGATACCACTATTCCTCCGGCATAAATAGTTACGGAAACCTTGGTAAGAATATAGGCTACCAGGGATACAACGGAAAGGAACCAGCGCGATTTTGCACTGAACCTGCGCTCCAGGAACTCCGGCATAGTGAATACGCCGCTACGGGCATAGAACGGCAGGAATACCCAGCCCAGGATAAGCACTACCCAAGCCTGTATTTCAAAGATCAGCATCGGCATTTTGTTTCCGGCACCTGCACCTGCAAGCCCTACAACATGTTCGGAACCTATATTGGAAGCAAAAATAGAAGCCCCTACGACAAACCAGCCGATATTTCTCCCCGCAAGGAAATAATCTTCGGTATTTTTTGTCTTTTTCATGATTACCCAAACCGCCAGCCCGAACAGGACCAGGAAGTAAAGAGATATACATATCCAGTCCCAATTATCTAAACTCTTCATGTATTTTATGGTTGGTTTTTAAAGAAATAGCATGACCCTAACTATGTCATATACCGCTTTTTCCATATGTTTTATTTAACAGTAAATTTAAAAATGGTCGTCGTGTGGTATTCCTCTCCGGGATTCAGTACCGTAGAAGGGAAATCCGGTTGGTTCGGGGAATCCGGGTAATGCTGTGTTTCCAGGCACAGTCCGGAACGGTGAACATAATTTTTGTTTTTCTTTCCTATCAGGGAACCGTCCAGGAAGTTACCGGAATAAAATTGTATAGCAGGTTCTGTAGTAAATACTTCCATCCTCCGCCCGTTTTCCGGAGCGTACAATGTTGCAGCCTGTCTCATCTCATCGTTTTCCCCGTTAAGTACCCAACAATGATCATATCCTTTACCATATTCCAGTTGGGTATCTTTCTGCCCTATATCCTGCCCGACAGTCTTGGATTCCCTGAAATCGAAAGGAGTTCCTTCTACTTTCTTCAATTCCCCGGTAGGTATCAGGGTTTTGTTAACCGGTAGAAAAGCATCGGCATTCAATACCAGTTCATGATCCAGGATGGTTTCACTTTCCGGAGACAGGTTAAAGTAAGAATGCTGAGTCAGGTTTAAAACCGTCTTTTTATTCGTAGTTGCGCTGTACTCTACTTTCAGTTCATCATCATTGCTAAGGGTGTACACCACGGTCACGTTCAGGTTACCGGGATATCCTTCTTCCATATCCTTGCTTTGGTATTGCAATTTCAGTGCGGTCCCGTTCTCTGCTGTCTCCTCGGAAGCGGTCCAGAGGACTTTATCAAATCCCCTGTTGCCACCGTGCAGGTGATTCGGACCGTCGTTTTTGGCCAGGGTGTATTCCTTTCCGTCCAGGGTAAATTTACCATTGGCGATACGGTTTCCATACCTCCCTATCAGAGCTCCGAAATAAGGTACTTCCTGCAGGTAACCTTCCAGTGTATCGAATCCGAGTACAATATCCGCCTGTTTTCCGTTCCTGTCCGGAGTGGTCAGTGAGGTGATGATTCCGCCATAGGTAATGACTTTCATTTGCAGACCGTTGACATTGGTAAGTGTAAAGCGTTCCACCTCTCCGCCATCGGGCAACGTACCGAACTTTTCACTGGTAACGGATACAGAAGGTTGTTCCTTTTCGACTACCTTGTTTCCCTGTGGTTCGGCCTGTTTTTTCTGTTTGGTATTGCATGCTACTAAGACAAACAATACCACAGCTAAATATTGGGTTTTCATAAAATAGATTTTTACAAACAGAGACCGGTAAGCGCTGCTTGCCCCCTTACCGATCTCCGTTCTTTAGTTACATATTGTTTTGAAACAAGTGGTAATATACTTCATTCCACCGTAACTTTTCCTTAAAATCCCGGACAATAGTGTTCTTGTCTATGGGTAATAGTTCAACTCCCGCCATCTCGGCAAAGTCTTCCAAAAATTCGGTAGTAGCAGCCTTGCTGTACACCGTATGGTGCGATCCCCCGGCCAGTATCCATGCCGATGCCGCGGTTTCCAGGTCGGGTTCAGGTTTCCACAATGCCCGGGCTACGGGAAGTTTGGGCAGGTCGTGTTCCGGTTCTACGGTCTGCACTTCGTTCACAACCAGGCGAAACCTGTTGCCCATATCCATCAGGGCTACATTTATTGCCGGGCCCGCGCCGACGTTAAATACCAGTCTTGCCGGATCTTCTTTCCCTCCGATAGACAGCGGATGTACTTCCAGTTTCGGCTTTTCCGATGCTATGGACGGGCATATTTCCAGCATATGCGATCCGAGTACGCGGGAACCTTCCTCACGGAAATCATAAGTGTAATCTTCCATGAAGGAAGTTCCCCCTTCCAGTCCCTGGGTCATTACTTTCATGGTATGGAGTAAAGCCGCGGTTTTCCAGTCGCCTTCTCCCCCGTATCCGTAACCATCAGCCATAAGCCTTTGCGTGGCGATACCGGGAAGTTGCTTGAAACCGTGAAGGTCTTCGAAGGTATTGGTATATCCTCCAAAATCGCCCTCTTCCAGGAAAGCCCTTAACCCGAGTTCTATACGGGCAGAGTCTTTAACGGAAGCCTGGTTAAATGCGGGGTGATCGGTACGGTATTGTTCTTTGTAAACTGCAAGAAGGTCTTCTACCTGTTTGTCGGTAACAGCATTCAGGTATTCTACCACGTCTCCTATGCCATAGCCATTTACGGAAAAACCGAAGCGCATCTGGGCTTCCACTTTATCTCCTTCCGTAACGGCAACATGGCGCATATTATCTCCTATCCTGGCTATTTTGGCACTTTGGAATACATGCCATCCCACGGCAACACGGGTCCATACACCGAGTTTTTTCTGTACCTTTTCCTCTTTCCAGTGTCCTGTGATTACCTTACGGTTTTTGCGTAACCTGCTGACCATAAACCCGAATTCCCTTCCGCCGTGCGCGGACTGATTTTCATTCATAAAATCCATATCTATGGCATCACAGGGGATTCCCGCGTTATACTGGGTATGCAGGTGGCACATGGGTTTACTCAATAGCTGAAGTCCTTTAATCCACATTTTTGCGGGCGAAAAAGTGTGCATCCACACAACTACGCCTACACACCGGTCGGTCACATTGGCTTCACGGCAAACTGCCGCTATCTGCTCCGGTGTGGTGACGGTAGGTTTGAATACCACATCTACGGGTATTTCACTGCTGTTGTTCAAGTATCCGGCTATTTCCTCCGAGTGCCTTGCAACGTTTTGTAGTGTTTCTTCCCCGTACAAGTGCTGGCTCCCGGTGACGAACCACACTTCGTGATCGTTCAGATTTGTCATATTTTTCTATTCGTTATCCTGATTATTATTTTATTTTTTATGATCTTTTTATTGTCCGTAATAGGCATCCTTACCGTGTTTACGGTTGTAGTGTTTTTGTATGAGGGTATCTTTTAACCTGGGTGCGGACGGATTGATCTGCAAGGTCAGATAGGCCATTTTGGCCAGTTCTTCCAGTACTTTACTGTTGTATACTGCCTTATCCGCATTTTTTCCCCAAGCAAACGGGCCGTGATTTCCAAGTAATACCATCTCTACTTCCGTATGGGAAAGTCCTTTTTCTTCAAAACAATCCACAATCTGTTTACCGGTCATGTGCTCGTAGTTGCCTTGAATGTATTCGTCTTTCATAGGCGGGGCGCAAGGTATATCGGTAGTCAGGTGGTCCGCATGGGTGGTCCCGAAGATAGGAATATCCATCTGTGCCTGTGCCCAGGCCACAGAATAGGTGGCATGGGTGTGTACTATACTGCCTATGTCTTCCCATATCTTATATAAATAGGCATGGGTTTTGGTATCGGATGAGGGACGCATTTTTCCTTCTATGATATTATTGTCAAAATCCACAATGACCATGTCTTCCGGAGTAAGGTCGGCATAGGGTACACCACTGGGCTTAATGGCAAAAACCTTTTTATCCCGGTCCACACAGCTTACGTTACCAAAGGTATACACCACCAGTCCCAGTTCGGGCAACTGCATATTGGCCCGGTAACACACTTCTTTTATTTCCTTGTATTCAGACATCGGATGTTGCTTTTACATTGTTCTTTTTATGTGTGTTCTCTTCTATGAATCCGGCCAGGGCTTCGTAACGGGAATACTTCTCTTTATAAGCTTCCACCATTTCCGCACCGGGTTCATATGTTTTTTCCATAGGGCTTCCCATCGCCTTTACCGCTTTTTCCACGGTGGAATAAACTCCGGCGGCAACTGCGGCATAAATAGCTGCCCCAAGCGCCGGCGCCTGATCTGAAACGGCAATACGTATGGGCCTGTTCAGTACATCGGCAAGGGTTTGCATCACAAAAGGCGCCTTTTTTGCCACACCACCGATACCTACAACCGATTTTATCTCTACCCCTTCATCTTCGAAACGATCCACGATCTTCTTCGCACCGAAACAGATAGCCTCTACAAGGGCACGGAAAATATGCGGCGCTTTGGTTCCCAGATTCAGTCCGGTTATCGCGCTTTTCAGGGCCTGATCGGCAAAAGGTGTGCGACGGCCGTTTATCCAGTCCAGGGCCAGCGGAACGCTTTCTTCCGCCGGTATTTTTTCGGCCTGTGCGGATAAGATTGGAATGACCTTACTTTTTATTTCTTCCAGAAGTTGCTTCCTGGTTTCTTCCGAAATCAGTTGAGTTTCCGACAACAGGTGATCCAGGGGCCAGGACACGATTTCCTTAAACCAGGCCAGCAGGTCCCCGAAAGCGGACTGTCCGGCTTCCAGGCCGATCCATCCGGGTACTACCGAACCATCAACCTGTCCGCAAATTCCTTTTACGGCATTGTTCCCGATGACCTCTTTCGGAGCTACCATAATATCGCAGGTGGACGTTCCCATTACCCGAACGAGGGAAAAAGCCTCCGCTCCTGCTCCAACAGCACCTGCATGAGCATCAAAAGTCCCGACGGCAACTACGGTGTTTTCCGTAAGTCCAAGTTTTTCACTCCATTCTTTACTCAGGTTCCCGGCCGCCATATCGGAAGTATAAGTATTGGTATAGAGGTTGTTCTTTACTTCTGCAAGATAAGGGTCCAGGCGGGAAAGAAAATCATCTTCGGGCAGACCACCCCAGCTTTCGTGCCACATGGCTTTATGACCGGCAGCACATCGGCTTCGTTTAAAAGATTCCAGGTCTTTTTCCCCTGTGAGAATAAAAGTCATCTGGTCGCAATGCTCCATCCATGACCACGCTGCTTCTTTGACGGCGCGGTCTTCCCTGGCAATATGCAGTATTTTGGCCCAGAACCATTCGGAAGAGTATACGCCTCCTATGTATTCGGTATAATCGATCCCGCCCCAGTTCCTGGCCAGGTGATTTATTTCGGCAGCTTCTTTAATAGATGTATGGTCTTTCCATAGCACCATCATCGCGTTCGGGTTTTCTTCAAAACCGGGAGTAAGGGCAAGCGCTTTACCGGTTTTATCCACGGGGACTGGTGACGATCCGGTGGTATCTATACATATACCCACAACATCTTCCGGCTTTACACCGGACCTTTTCACTACGGTCCGGATCGTAAATCCCATACCTTCTATATGGTCCAGCGGATGTTGCCGGAATCGGTTTTCGGGAGCATTGCAGTACTTTCCTTCTTTCCATCGTCCGTACCAATGCACTTCGCTCTCCAGGGTCTCCCCGTTGGCGGTGTCTACCAGTACGGCCCGCACCGAATCCGTGCCAAAGTCCAGCCCTATTACATATTCACTCATTATATTATTATCTTATTTTTAACACTTTAAAAATATACACATAAATAATTACTTTAATTCCAAAGTAACCACAGAAAACGGGGGAAGCTTTACTTCCAGTTCTCCTTTTTTACCGGAAAAATCCTTAAATGCCTTCGGGGTGATTTTTCCGGGATTATCAAAAGTATTATGATCCTGTAATTTAGCCGAGGTAAGTATAGTTCCGGTAGCCCCTTTCGTGTTCACGCCGTCTATATTCAGAGAGAGCGTGTGTGATTTGGAAGTATCTATGTTAACCAGGGAAATGTGTACCACTCCATTCTTATCTCTGGAAGCGGATACCGAAAGCGCCGGAAGTTTTTTTCCGTTGTATGTATAGTCTGTATTGTCAAATTCAACCGGAAGCAATGTGGCATCCTGGTGCACGCTGTACATTTTCATTACGTGATATGTAGGGGTAAGTATCATTTTCTCCTCATCGGTAAGTATCACGGCCTGGAGTACGTTTACGGTCTGTGCCAGGTTGGCCATTTTTACCCGTCGGGCGTGATTGTTAAACGTATTAAGGGTAGTTCCGGCGATCATTACATCGCGCATGGTATTCTGCTGATAGAGAAATCCGGGATTTGTATCGGGTTCTACTTCATACCATCCCCCCCACTCATCCACGACCAGGGCTATTTTGTTATCCGGATCGTACTTGTCCATTATTTCACTGTGTTTGGTAACCAGTTCTTCTATCTCCAGGGCACTTTCCATAGTTTCGAAATACTGCTTTTCGGAGAAAGCCGAAGCAGATCCCTTGGCATTCCAGTCTATTACGGCGTAATGATGCAGGGCCATTCCCTCTATAAGGTTGTGCTTAATATTCTTCATCAACACCTCTGTCCATTTATAATCATCATCGGAAGCGCCGGAAGCAATGCGGAATATACCGGATTCGTTAGACCATCCGCTCAGGAAAGTTGAATACTTTCTATAGACATCAGAATAATATTCCGGGGTCATATTACCACCGCACCCCCATGCTTCATTCCCTATTCCCCAGTATTTTACATCCCAGGGTTTTTCCCTTCCGTTCTCCTTTCTCAGATCGGCCATAGGGCTTTTACCATCGTGGATAGTGTATTGCACCCAGTCTATGAGTTCCTGTACCGTTCCGCTACCCACATTTCCGGACAGGTATGGTTCGGTTTCCAGGAGCTCGCACATATTTAAAAAATCGTGTGTCCCAAAGCTGTTATCTTCGGTGACCCCTCCCCACCAGCGGTTCACGATCGTAGGTCGGTCTTCCTTCGGGCCTATACCATCTTTCCAGTGGTAGGTATCTGCAAAACATCCTCCGGGCCAGCGAAGGTTTGGTATATTCAGTTCTTTAAGGGCTTTAACAATATCATTTCTAACACCGGCCGTATTCGGAACCGTTTTGTTTTCCTCTCCTACATAAAAGCCATCGTAAATACAGCGTCCGAGATGTTCCGCAAAATGGCCATATATATGTTTACTTATGGTATACTCTCCTTTATCGGCATGAATGGTAACTTTCTGCTGGGCTTCCGAACACAGAGCGGACAGGCCAAAAGCAACGGATAAAATAATGGTATTGGTTTTCATAGATTAAAAGTTAAAAGTGTATGTTTTACATTTGTAAATGTAACTAAAAAATATTAAAATGCTAATTATAACCAGAAAAAAAGTGTCCTCTAATTACAAACAACACAATTTACAAGAAGATTCACATCTCTGTCACATCCCGACAATCAAAATATTTAGGGGTGTTTCTGGTTTTTCCTGAAATTAAATGTATATTTATCCGTTCATAAATAATATCTTACAAAAACTGTGCATAATAAAACTGTTTCTCCCCTCTTTGTATAGTGTTCTTAATTTTATCGAATCAACAAATCTTAACAATGGATTACAATTACAATCAAGAAGACAAAGCCCTCGTGGCTGTAGACTGTATTATTTTTGGCTTTGACGAAGAGGATCTCAAGTTGCTCCTCATAAAAAGGGGGTTTGAGCCGGAAAAAGGAAAGTGGTCGTTAATGGGCGGGTTTTTAAAGAAAAACGAAACTCTTGACGAAGCTGCAAATCGTGTACTCTATACACTTACCGGCCTTAACGATGTGTATATGGAACAACTATACGGCTTCAGTAAAGTGGACAGGGACCCTGTAGAAAGAACCATATCCGTCGCTTATTACGCCCTTATTAATATCAATGATCACAATCCGAAACTGCTGGATGAACATTCCGCGCAGTGGTTTTCCATATCCGAAGTGCCCGATCTAATATTCGACCACAATGAAATGCTGGATAGAGCCCTTAGACGCCTGCGTCGCAGAACATCTTCCAACCCCGTTGGCTTTGAATTACTACCCAAAAAGTTTACCATGCGGCAACTGCAAAAGCTCTACGAAGTTATTCTCGGAGACGAACTGGACAAAAGAAATTTCCAGAAAAAGATAAAGCAGATGGATGTCCTGGTAAAATTAAAGGAGAAGGATATGACATCCTCCCGCAAAGGCTCTTTCCTCTATGAATTTGACAAGGAAAAATACGAGGAAAAAGTATCCGACGGCTTTACTTTCCGGGTCTGAAATTCCCGTAACAAAGCGGCAGATGTCCGGAGGAACAGTGAAGTTCTTTTAAAACCCTGTTTTTAAGCGAATTAAATAAGGTGATTTTTTTTTCAAAAAATACATGTCCTTATTTGGCAACTTATTTTTTTTGTACATTTTTGTAACCGATTAGGCTGAATAAGAATGAAACTTGTTTATGACCCCGGGTGTATGGTAATGAGGAAGTCGTTGCCATATACAGTTCCCAAATGGAGCGACCGGGTTTTTAAGCTTACTTCCGTTATTACATCTAAACTTCACTCATATTCCGGGGCATCTGCCGTAACCCATGCCCCGTTTTTACGTATTTGATCTTTTTGCTTTTATATTATATATTGTTACCTACAAAACAACTCTTATTTTTATAATACAAAAGCTTAAGAATGAAAACGAAATACATAGATCTCATAGATCAAACCTATTATTTTCCACAGGAAGAATTCACTCTCGATAACGATTCGCTGAAGTTCCACGATATTGACCTTATGGCATTAGTGAAAAAATACGGGGCTCCCTTAAAATTCACATACCTGCCGCAAATATCCAATAATATACAAAAGGCAAAAAAATGGTTTGACAAAGCCATTGAAATACATAACTACTCCGGTAAGTATCACTATTGCTACTGTACCAAAAGCTCCCATTTTGAGCACGTGCTCACCGAAGCGCTGAAAAACGATATCCATATCGAAACGTCCTCTGCTTTTGACATTAATATCGTGAACAACCTCATGAAACAGGGAAAGCTCACCAAAGACCATTATGTATTGTGCAACGGCTTTAAGCGCGAACAATATGTGCAGAACATTGCCGACCTCATTAACAGCGGGCATAAAAAATGTATTCCCATTATCGATAATTATGAGGAAATAGACCTGCTCAGCGAGGACATTGATGGCAATTTCGATATCGGAATACGTATAGCATCTGAGGAAGAGCCTAAATTTGAGTTCTATACCAGCAGGCTTGGTATAGGGTACAAAAACATCATACCATTTTACAACAGGGCCATAGCTGACAATAAAAAAGTCAGGCTGAAAATGCTACACTTTTTTATCAATACCGGTATACGGGACACCGCTTACTACTGGAATGAACTCCTTAAGTGCCTTAAAGTTTACGTACAACTTCGAAAGATCTGCCCTACCGTAGACAGTCTGAACATAGGCGGAGGCTTTCCTACCAAGAATTCCCTCGCCTTCAATTACGACTACCAGTATATGATCGATGAGATCATTAACCAGATAAAGATTTCCTGCGAAGAGGCCGATGTGCCCGTACCGCATATTTTTACCGAATTCGGCAGTTTTACCGTGGGCGAAAGCGGAGGGGCCATATACGAGGTCCTCTACCAGAAACAGCAGAACGACCGGGAAAAATGGAACATGATAAACTCTTCCTTCATCACTACCCTGCCGGATACCTGGGCCATCAGCAAACGTTTTATTATGCTGGCCATAAACCGCTGGAACGATGAATATGAAAGGGTGCTCCTGGGTGGACTCACCTGTGATAGTGACGACTACTACAACAGTGAGCAGAACATGAACGCTATTTACCTGCCCAAGTACAGCAAGACAAAACCACTATACATAGGTTTTTTCAATACCGGGGCATACCAGGAGACCATAGGGGGCTTTGGCGGGTTGCAACACTGCCTTATCCCTACACCAAAACACATATTAATAGATAGAGACCAGGACGGCAATATCACCACAGAAGTATTTGCCGAGCAACAGAGAGCAGAAGACTTACTTAAAATTTTAGGGTATGACGAAAATTAGAAAAGAAAGCTGACCGCTGCATGAACCGGGTGCCGGGAGACAACATCTTCTTTCTGCCAACAGGCAGACATCCGGACCGGAAAAATGACTGTATATTTCCGAAGGACAGATCACAGAGAGCAAATAGATGTAAAAAATAACTACATTCTCTGTTATCTTCCTCCGAACAACACTAATTAGTAAAAAAACAGATTACCGATGCCGGGAGACCGTCGGGATTAAAAACAGAAGCCCGTTACCCGTCTGCCGTCATCCGGGAAAAACAACAAATACGATGAACAAGAGAACGTACGCAGGAATACCTGAAAAATACACTCGTATAGACGATGCCAGGGTAGTATTGATTCCTGTTCCTTATGATGGTACCAGCACCTGGCAAAAAGGAGCCGACAAAGGCCCCGAAGCTTTTTTGCACGCCTCCGATAATATGGAATGGTTTGATATAGAAACACGTACCGAACCCTATAAAAAAGGAATATACCTGGCCCCGCCCATTACGGAGAACGCTTCCCCGGAAAAAATGGTAGAAACCGTATACCGGACTACCAAAAGCTATATCAACCAGGATAAATTCGTTACTATTTTCGGTGGAGAACATTCGGTTTCTATCGGAACTATCCGGGCCTTTAACGAGTGTTTCGAAGCCCTTACCGTAGTACAGATAGATGCCCATGCCGACCTGCGGCCGGAATACGAAGGCTCTGCCTGCAATCATGCCTGTGCCTTGTACGAAGCCAGCCGGAACACCAATCTTATACAGGTGGGTATACGAAGCATGGATGTTGCCGAACTGGACAACATGGACGAGAACCAGGTTTATTTTGCACACGAGATCATCAACGATGATGACTGGATGACCGATGCCGTACACCAGATGACGGAAAACGTGTTCATCACCATAGACCTCGATGCTTTTGACCCCTCCATCATGCCGTCAACAGGTACTCCGGAGCCAGGTGGACTGCTGTGGTATGAAGCCCTGGAATTTCTCCGCAAAATATTTAAGAAAAAGAATGTGGTGGGATTTGATATCATGGAACTTTGTCCGGATGAAAACGAAAAATCTTCCGACTTCCTGGCGGCCAAACTGTATTATAAAATGCTGGCTTACAAATTCAAATACACCGGGAAACAGGACGATGATGAAGACGAGGATTAATTTAATTGTTTTGTAAGAATATTTTTATATTTTTATTACACCCGGCAGAGATGCTCCACAGAACATCTCTTCGGAAAAACAGAAAAACAGGTCCTCCCTGTTATCACGGGAGGGCCTCCAAAAAATTATAAAAAAGAAAAACAATGAAGGGAGCTATTTCAAACTTTATAGAAAAATATTACCTGCACTTCAACGCGGCCGCCCTCGTAGATGCTGCCAAAGCCTACGAACAGCAGCTGGAGAACGGTGCCAAGATGATGGTTACCCTGGCCGGGGCCATGAGTACTGCCGAACTGGGCAAGATCTTTGCCGAAATGATCCGTAAAGACAAAGTACAGATCATTTCCTGTACCGGGGCCAACCTCGAAGAAGACCTGATGAATCTCGTTGCACATTCCCATTACAAAAGAGTGCCCAACTATCGCGACCTCACCCCGAAAGAGGAATGGGAACTGCTCGAAAAAGGGCTTAACCGGGTTACCGATACCTGTATCCCCGAAGAAGAGGCCTTCCGCCGCCTGCAAAAACACATCTATAAAATATGGAAAGATGCCGATGATAAGGGAGAGCGTTATTTTCCCCACGAATACATGTACAAGCTCTTGCTTTCCGGTGCCCTGGAAGAATATTACGAAATAGACCTCAAGGATTCGTGGATGTACGCCGCTGCGGAGAAAAACCTGCCGATAGTAGTCCCCGGATGGGAAGACAGTACTATGGGCAATATATTCGCTTCCTATATCATTAAAGGCGAACTGAAAGCATCTACCATGAAAAGCGGTATCGAGTATATGGCCTTCCTGGCAGACTGGTATGGCAAGAATTCCGGTAAAGGCGTTGGGTTCTTCCAGATTGGTGGCGGTATCGCCGGAGATTTCCCTATTTGTGTCGTCCCCATGCTTTACCAGGATATGGAAATGCACGATGTACCCTTCTGGAGCTATTTCTGCCAGATATCCGATTCCACAACCAGCTATGGTTCCTATTCCGGTGCGGTCCCCAACGAAAAGATTACCTGGGGTAAGCTGGACATAGACACGCCTAAGTTCATTATAGAATCTGATGCCACGATAGTAGCCCCGCTTATTTTTGCATATTTGTTAGATATGTAAAATGAGAAAAAAAATAACTTGCATACAATATTCATTTTGATTTATTTTTAGGCCAGTATTAACAATTCCCCCGTATGAAACGCGTAATAGTTGATTATAAGAAACTTACCAATGAAATCCTCACCCTGTTGGTAGAAAAGTACCCCGACGGTTATGGTGATGACGACATTATAAGGTTTAAAAATGCCAATAACGAGACCGTGGAAGCACTGGAAGTGCGTACCAATGATGCGGTTTACCTGGTAAAAGTAAGTACCAGGCTGGCAAATACCATGGAGAACTTTGACGAGGATGAAGACGACTTCGACTCCGGGGATGTAAGTAGTTCCGTAGATATTCCGGACGATCCGGAAGAAGACGAAGAATAGAGAAACACAACAAAAACTCCTGAAATACCGTCAGGAGTTTTTTATTGCCGGACAGCAACCAAAAAACAAAGCCACGGATACACAAAAACATCCGTGTATCCGTGGCTTAAATATGTAAACCATATGCGGTAATTATCCGTTTACGGGTATAAAGACTTGCTGCCGTTGGCTACGACATTACTTCCCAGCCCGGAGAAAGATACTTTAAACTTGCTGGAGCTAAAGCTGAGCGATCCCGTTGGTGTACACAGGCCCAGGGCGTACTGGCACTTACCATAGGCCCCGGAGTTTTTGGTGACCTTGCTGTAACTCTTTGCCTTTCCGAGAGAAATATGCCCCCAGTCGCTTACATCCGTATTGGAAACCCTTCCGGAAGAATAATAGATGGTGATCTTATACCCCATTTCTCCCCGTTTGGAGCCCCATAGCCATTTGGCGGTCCACCATTGTTTGTACCACTTGCTATAGGTCCTGGCCTGAATACCTTCTTCTTTTCCGGAAGAAGCTTCTTCCGAAGTTTCGGTTTCCCCTGCTTTATCGATCATGACCAGTCCGCTGAGAATGTTGTCCCATACAATTCCGGAATCGCGATAGAAGCATTGGGTCTTGTAGATGGCTTCTCCCCTTTTCCAGGTGATCTGCATGACGTTGTCGCCGGACTTTATTTCTTCTTTAGCAGCCTCTTCTACCCTGCTTTGTGTATCCGCCAGTCCCTTACCGGAATACAGGCTTTCCATAGGGTCTATTTGCACGGAAGCAGGATCGGTAATATTGCCATAAGCTATAACATTAGCTTTGTCTTTTACCGTACGGTGAGATAATTCCACGCCTTTTTCGGTGGTAACACTTCCCAGTAGCTCAATACCCATAATTTGCAGATCGTCTGGCAAATATTTAGCCAGGTTCTGACGGGTCAGTTCCAGTTGTTCTTTTACCGCTTCCGGCAAATCCTGGGTTGACAGCGGGGTAAGTTCGCTTTTCAGGTCTTCCGTAGTCTTTTGTTCCTGTGCAACTTCATCCGGTAATTCTGTGGTGTCGTTCTGGCAGCTATACATAGTCAGCGCCAATAAGGCTATCATCAGCCTTAGCATAATTGAAGGTTTTGTTTTCATCGTAATGTAAGATTAAGGGTTAATATTATGTTAAAACTAACAAAAAATCTTACATGAATAACAAAACCTAACAAAAAAATATGTGGTCCCGGGAGATGGGGAGTGAATTGGGGATTTTGTTGGGTTGAGGGAAGAAGGACACCCCTCTGCCTGCGGCATCTCCCCTGGAGGGGAGAGACTTTTTACCTTCTATATGGTATATTTCCCCCCGGGGGGGAATTTAAAGATATGGATACGTTGATAAATCTTTATTATCTATCCCTGGGTGGGCTATATTAGTATATACTCCTCCAAACTCTCCAATTCACTAACTCATCAACTATAAATACCGCTCGTTTAGTATTCTCAGGTGGTGCTTTAAGTGTCCGGAGATGATAAAGCCAAGAGCCCGTACGGACAATTGGTTACCGCTTACGGTGCCGGAGCGCATCAGCATTTCATTGGTAAAGGTGTGAAAAAGTGATACCGAATTCAGCCGGGTAGCTTTCAGGTCTACCATCAGTTCCTCCTTAGTTCGGTTGTGGGCATTGGAATATGGCACGTAATCGTCCTGCTCAAAGCCGGGGAGATCGGTTTTGTCGTTGCGGGCAAAGCGCAGAGCCCTGTAAGCAAATATCCGTTCCGTATCTATAATGTGTTGCAGTACTTCAGCTACGGTCCATTTTCCTTCGGCATAACGGTACAACAGCCTGTCTTCGGGCAGATCGCGGATAAAATCGAGCAACTCCGCTTCGGTACTTTTGAATGCGCCAAGCAGTTCCGTCTCATCCAGGGCGAGGATGTAGTTACTGTAATAAGAATGGTATTCGGTTTCCTGGAGTTCCCTTGAGTGTATCATTGTATTTTTTACGAAAGGTAGCTATTTTTTTTCGTGGGGTACAAATAGAATGCGCTCTTTTTTAATCGGGTTTTGCGGTTTCCTGCACGGCTTATAAGAGGATTTAAACGGCTGTAAAACCCTGTTAAAAAAACACGTCTGTTTTACTGCTCATCAACTTTTCTTTATATTTATAGGAAAAGAGACAAACATGTAGTTCTCTTGTTATCAAAATACTACCCATGGATACAGCTACATTTCGAATATCCGTCAACCGTAAGGCCCATATTGTCGAGGCCGATCCTGCCACACCGCTACTGTACGTGTTGCGGGACATCCTGGAACTCAACGGTCCCAGGTTTGGTTGCGGACTGGCGCAGTGCGGGGCGTGTATGGTGCTGATGGACGGCAATGCTGTGCCCAGTTGTAGCATACCGGTGCAGGCGGTTACGGAAGCGGAGATCACCACGCTGGAAGGCCTTGCCCCGGATACGAATTCCCTTCACCCCGTTCAGAAAGCTTTTGCGGAGGAACAGGCCGCACAATGCGGTTATTGCCTGAATGGCGCTATCATAACTGCAGTGGCTTTGTTGCGGAACAATCCGAAGCCAAATGACGAAGAAATACGGAGCGGTATGCAAAGAGTACTCTGCCGCTGTGGTGTACAGGCCAGGATGATACGGGCTATCAAAAAAACGGAACTATAAACAGGACAGACCTCCGTTCCGTTACGCAGCCCCACTCTTCCGGTCTCTGGAACTACAAAATCCATGAACTAAAAAAACACGACTATTATGACCGTACAGAGCCGAAGAAACTTTATCAAGACCACCGGTTGCCTGACCATTGGTTTTACCCTTGGGGCGGTTTCCGCATTTCCGGATGTACTTTCCCCGATGCAGGAACTTCCCCGCGGACTTCGCCGCCATGCTTCGGTAAATGCCTGGCTGGAAATACTACCGGACGGCAGCCTGCGGGTATTCACAGGCAAAATAGAGATAGGCCAGGGTATCCGTACGGCAGTGGCACAGGTAGCTGCGGAAGAGTTGTACATGGGGATGGATAAGGTACAGGTGGTTATTGCGGATACGGACCGTACACCCAACGAGGGCTATACTTCCGGCAGTGGTTCTATAGAAGGCAGCGCCATGTCCGTCCGTTATGCGGCAGCTTATGCCAGGCAAAAGCTACTGGAACTCGCCGCTCCCCGCCTGAACGCTTCCATAGCCGATCTTTGGATCTCCGATGGCCGCATAGGGACGGATAAAAACAGTTCGGGTATATCTTTCAGCGAGGTACTGGACGGGCGGCAGATTGAAGACGTGGTACGGCTGCCCGTACAGCTAAAACCCCGTAAGGAACGTCGTGTTATAGGCAAGCCCGTAGCCCGTAAAGACATTTACTTTATGGCCGCGGCACAGCCTGTATTTGTACATAATATGCGTTTTCCGGCTATGGTACATGCCCGTGTGGTACGGCCGCCGTCGTATAAGGCAAAACTCAAGTCGAT
The DNA here is from genome assembly GCF_052983395.1 of Sinomicrobium halophytocola. Lineage (NCBI taxonomy): Bacteria > Pseudomonadati > Bacteroidota > Flavobacteriia > Flavobacteriales > Flavobacteriaceae > Sinomicrobium > Sinomicrobium halophytocola. The sequence continues at coordinate 248,702 of NZ_JBRKIT010000024.1, read as the reverse complement.
AAATGAGGAGGCAACGGGGAAAGAATTTCCGAAGTTGTTGAAAATCGTAAGGGACGGCAGTTTCCTGGCGGTGCTTTCCCGGGATGAATACACGGTAATCAAGGCCCAGGAATATTTGCAGCAAAACGCCAGGTGGGCGATATCCGAACCTCTGCCGGACATAGCGGATAAAAAATTACCGGAATACCTGAAATCTCTCCCTACCGAAGATGAAACCGTGACGGACAAGGGAAGTTTTGCCGGGGATACTGCGGAAAAGGAATGGATCTCGGCTTCTTACTTTAAACCGTACATTATGCACGGCGCTATAGGGCCATCCTGTGCCCTGGGACTTTATAAAGAAGATCAATTATTCATATGGACACACAGCCAGGGGGTATTCCCGCTACGGGAAACACTTAGCGGCCTGCTGGACATGCCGCAGGAAAATATTCATGTGCAGGGTGTACCGGGAGCAGGATGTTATGGCCATAACGGGGCGGACGATGTAGCTGCAGATGTGGCGCTTCTCGCCCGTGCGTATCCCGGTAAACACATCCGGCTGCAATGGTCCCGGCAGGAAGAACACGCCTGGGAACCTTATGGCAGCGCCATGATACTGGAAAACAAGGCCCTGTTGAGTACGGAGGGACGTATTACTCACTGGGAATACGACCTGTGGACTGATACGCACAGTACCCGGCCGGGAGGTAACCCCGGAAGACTGTTGCCAGCGTGGTATCTTAAAAAAAATATGACGGACAACTCCCCGGGTTTTGTCGGCGGCGGGTATCGCAATGCGGAACCGTATTACCAGATCCCCAACCAGAGGATACATGCGCATTTTTTTAAGGGACCGCTTCGTGTATCGGCCTTACGGGCATTAGGCGCCTACGCCAACCTGTTTGCCATAGAGTGTTTTATGGATGAACTTGCCGGGCATGCCGACAAAGATCCGTATGAATTCCGCCTGATGCACCTGAACGATCCCCGTGCCCGCGATGTCCTGCAAAAGCTTCGGGAGCGGACTTCGGTAGAAACCCACCCGGAAGGTACGGGCATGGGTATTGCTTTTTCCCGCTATAAGAATACTGCCGCTTATTGCGCGGTGGCTGCCAGGGTTGCCGTGGATAAAGATAACCGGGTAGTCCTGCAAAAAATGTGGAGCGTTATCGATGCGGGGGAAACCATTAACCCGGACGGACTGAAAAACCAGACGGAAGGCGGTATGATACAATCGGCAAGCTGGACTCTGAAAGAGGAAGTGACCTTTAATACGGAACAGATCACCAGCAGGGACTGGAACTCCTACCCTATTTTTCGCTTTAATGAAGTCCCGGAGGTTGACGTTACCATTATAGACCGTCCGGATGCACCGCCACTGGGCGCCGGGGAAGCTGCACAGGGCCCTGCCGCCGCCGCTGTGGTCAACGCCGTTTATCACGCCTGCGGAAAGCGGGTAAGGCGATTGCCTTTGGAAAAGTATTTGTAGTTGTGAGGTTGTTAGTTAATGGATTATCCCGTTATTCAGGTGGAAATGTGAAACTGGAAAATAAGGGGAATCTTTTTCTATTCATCCTTAAAAATAAAACCTTGTTAAAACTCCTCCCTTCTGATGAAGGGAGTGGACAAACTTCAGTTTGGACAGAGGGTTTTGATAGCCCAAACCATTGGAGTTAATACCAAACATTTGCCTACATACGCCAAAACCAGGTACATCCATCTCCCCTGTTTCCTTAAGTTCCCGGATATCCTCTCCTACTGTATTTTATACTATTCCCCGCATGGCGGCATTATCCTGTCGAGTTCCACTACAGACACATAGCCTGCAAATCCGTATTCCGCATAGCGCTCACAGGCGTACGATTTGTTTTCAGCTTTATTGGCGTAGTCTACGGCGAGAATTATTTTTCCCGCTTCTTTCAGGGCGCGTACGTTGGCCAGGTTTTCGGCGCACCAGTCTTCCGTACAGGGAATATCGGCATCCATAAAAAAGAGGTCTTCCACGCCCAGACCATCTATGGCTTCGGTATAGCCTTCGTAGTGGCGGAGTTCGGGGGAATTCTGCGGAAAAACCCAGAAACCGGGCGATTGTTGTTTGGCATATTCACTGATATGGATGATCTGGTCTACCATTTTCCCGGCCAGGCTTTCCCGGTCTTCGCCGGGCACGAGGTCCAGGTCTATTTCTTCATAGGCATTGGGGATATCGAGATACACCCCGTCAAACCCGGCGGCAATGGCCTGGTCTATACGTCCCTTTACGGCCAGTTCCCACCAGGCCGGCTCCCAGTATTTTACAAAATACTCATCGGGCCAGTCCGGCCAGTGGTTGAGTTGCAGGCCGGCTTCTACTACCGCTGCATATTCCGGGCGGTAGGTCTCGTTAGTGCCCATAGAAAAATAGGCCAGCACTTTTTTACCGGAATTACGCAGGGTTTCTATCTCTTCTTTGGTAAAATAACCTTCGCCCCCGTCCCTTGCCAGGTCTATCACGGCCAGGTCCTGCTCCGCTTCTGCCAGTGCGTCCAGTTTACCATCGGGGTAATTGGTCAGTTGGTACACAAAATTGCGAACTTCTCCCGTTACGGCGGGCGGATTGTTTTCTTCTCCGGCAGTAAGATCATCGTCTTCATCACTACACGCGATGTTTATACCAACTAAAAGAAGTACAAACATATAGGTCAACGGAATACGTAAGGTTTGGCATATGGTGGTCATTTTCATGTTGTTCGTGGTTTTTAAGGGCTTGTTTTTGCTGATAGTATGGTATATCGGCATCATTTTAAAAGAAATTTAACCTTACTTCTTTCCGGAATAACGGTTTTTATAGTGTGTTTATTTTTTACAGGAAGATATCAGCAAGAAATAATAGCTATTTTATGGAAATCCGTATAAACTTACGGAAGATTTGTAGAATATTTGTTATCCCAATTTCGAACCAGGAATGCTTTTTTATGATGGAACGAACTGTAGCTACAAAATTAGGCAATACCTAAACCTGTTATCACGTGGCAATTTTATCTAGGAAATAAGAAAGATTGGTATTTCTTTCCCCTATTGTTTGTGTTTTAGGTTCAATGTAAAGAAAAATGCAGTATTTTTAATCGCCGTTTTTCACTTTAAATAAAGTACACTAACCTATTTGTAATCTGAAAATTAAATGACAAAAAACTACAGCTTAAAAGTCTATGCTCCAATATTGTTATTATTTTTCCTGATCCTCTCCGGTTGTTCAGGTGACGATGACAATGTAATTACACTGGAAAACTTTTACAAAGGGGCCCTTACTTCTGCAAAGACAGAAGACCTGGCGGGGATCTGGTCTGTATACGAAGTGGAATACGAGGGAGAAAAAACATCGGTCCCGGTATCCTACCAGGGATGTGGCCGGGATTTTTTTGTTTTTATGGAAAATGGCAAATACAGCCAATACGCTGCTAATTCCGAATGGTGTAATTACGATACGGATGCAACTAACTGGTCATTGAATGAGGGGATTATTTACATAGGCCCTTCCGTACCACAATCGGAAGAAATGGTCCTTGTCGGTTTGAATAAGGACAAACTTATATTCAGGATGAAAATAGACATGGATGAAGACGGTACCCTTGACATTTTGACTTTTACCGCGCAACGATATGCCCCTCCCAACGATCCGGACATTTATACAGCTTCCTTCCAATGGGACGATAGTTCCGAACACCAGGACAAAATACGGCTTAAGTGGATGAAATACCAGGGGCTAAACAATTTCGAAAAATATGAAATTTACAGAAGTTCCGGGGAATGCAATAAAAACAATGTAGAACTTATAGGTACTATCACCGACAAAGACCAGGACTTTTTCATAGATGAAGAACCTCCTGCGCAAGAAGAACTTTGTTACTTCTTCCGGTTATATACAGATAAGGGCCTGGTGGGAGAAAGCTTTCCTGCCCAGGTCTTTACCCATTACCTGGAGGCCACCCCGGTAGCGTTATATCCCCCCGAAGTTGTGAATGATGCCATTAAACTCCATTGGGAAACCTATAAAGGATATTATTTTTCTCATTACGAAATTACGGTCGGAGCAGCTAATTACGATGATTCCCCCCTAAACGAAATGGTTGTGGCAAAAATAGAGGACATCAATACCACCACCTTTACGGATAATAACCCTCCTTATGTGGTAGACCCCGTATACAGCGTTTATGTATATGATACTTTTGGGTTTAAAAGCTTTGTATCTACAGACATAAACAGTAAAAAAGCGACCTACACAAAACCCGGGGTCCTTCCCTTTGATACTGTAGAATTCGTAGCCATAGATAGCGAAGAAACCATCATTTACCTCGCAGCCGAAGGCGATCTCTACAGGTATAATTACAGTATGCAAGCCATAGAAGCCAAATCGGATATTTTTCCCAATTCGTTCACCTCCACCCCGATACAAGTTGTAAAATCAGCCGATTACGGTAAAGAGATCATCTATCATGCACATAGTGAATTGTATGTATATGATGCTGGTAGTTTAAAGTTAAAGTATAAGCTGAAGGCAGAAAATCACCTCTCCTTCTATCATTTTATTTACCTGCATGACAACTTGTGGCTGCTTACCGACTCAGATTATGTATATACCTGTAAAAGAGAGGCAAATACCTTTACACTCATTGACAAAGTGCCTCATTTTACAGCGCACCAGGGCGATGCAAATTATTATCCCATTGCAATAAATAACAACCAGGTTATTGTGGGGCATAATGAAGAGCCGCAGAGTATCAAATTTACATTGGATGGCAACGGACAACTCGCGGAAAGGGAAAACGTGAACTTTAGAATGAGATCATCATATGATCTGAAAATTATGTATAACCCCCAGCAAGACTATTTGGCAGATTTTGTAAACAAAAAACTTTATACTGCCGATAACTTTACTGTTTTCCGGTCTTTTGAAGAACCCCGCTTCCCTTCGGGCATAAGCGCGGATGGAAACTTGATCCTGGGGTCTAACAACAGCCCCGCCTGGCCCTGGCCCGAAAATGACCAGCCGGAGCGAAAAGCATTGATATATGATGTTTCATCACAAATGGTAAACACATACGAAACCAAAGGTTACCCGCATTTATTATTTGAAAACCACCTAAGGCAAATAGTCAGTATATCATCCGGTTTAAAACGGGACCGCTTGGATGGTCAATTATATCAACCGGACATTTTCGTGGAGATTGTTGAGTAATAAGAAAAACCAGCAAAAAACACTCTCCCCTCTGGCGCTCGTTTGCAACGAGTGCCCAATCGTAAACAGCGTTTGTAACGCCCCCTGTTTTTATAAAAGAAATGTCCGAAAAGTATAAAGTTATAGACAGCACGGAACCTACTTTTATTACCCTTACGATAACAGATTGGGTGGATTTGTTTATCCGTCCCGTGTATACCAATATACTGGATGATAGCCTTAATTATTGCATCCGCCACAAAGGCCTGGTGGTACATGCGTATGTGTATATGACCAGCCATTTACACCTTATTGTAAGCTCTACCGGGGAGGAATTGCAAAACATTGTCCGTGATTTTAAAAAGTTTACTTCCAAACAGATCATAACAGCCATTAAGGAGCACCCGGAAAGCAGACGGGAGTGGTTATTGAATAAATTCAGCTATGCAGCCAAACGAACCGGGAGAGGTAAACATTATAAAGTATGGGAAGACGGTTTTCATCCGGTGTTGCTGGATACCATTAAAAAAATAGAACAGCGTGTACATTACATTCATTACAACCCTATTGCGGCGGGAATGGTGTATGAAGAATTGGCCTGGATACACAGTAGTTACAGGGCTTATATGGAAGATTGGACGGAGAATCCGAATGTGGAGTTGCAAACATTGTGGTGAGTAATGATAGTTTTGCAAATATAGACTGGTTTAGCAAAGGGGAGCATTGCAAATGCAAGAGACAATGGGCACTCGTTGCAAACAAGCGCCAGAGTCTAAATCATACTTTTTCCTTACGGGGATTAGAAACGATAAGATGCACCCATATTTATTATACCCTTATATCCAAAACCTACTTCGGCAAAAACCCCGAGTTTATTACCATACCTTAGTCCTATGGCATTCAGGTGAAAATTAAAATGGGAAAGCGAATCATCATCAGATCCGGATGAAGGTTCGTTGGGGCTGTATTTCTCCTTTGTAAAGGATACCCCGGCACCGATTCCGGAATACAATTGAAATTTAGTATGGTTCAGATAAAGGTAATTTCCTTCAACGGCAATGGTATAGTTGTTTGCACTTACCTCTCCTGTTTCTTTAAAAGAATTGTCTTCTTTTCTGAAAGTAGTGCCCGAGGAATATTCGTATAAAAAAATCCCCCCCACTTTTATTCTTTTGCTGACCTGCCTTTTATACGAAAGGAAAAATCCCCCGGTATAATCCCGATCTACCTTGTAATTTCCTAAGGTAAACAGGAAAGAAAAGGTGTCTTCTGCCAAATCTAATATCTCATTTGAAGTCCCTATTCCATATCCGACAGATATGTCATTTTTAAGAAACGTACGTTCCTGGGACCATGCGAAGTGGCTCCCTGAATACATCATTATCAGTAATAGTAATAGTTGGTAATTTTCTTTTTTCATCATGTTATAACTTAAGTAGGAATTATGAATTTAGCGTAAAATACATTAATTATCTTTTTCACAAGAAAGAATAATCTTTCTAAAACATTAAGAATAAACAGGTAATTAACATATATTTAACAAGGGAATAGTACCGTGAAAGGCGAATATTCATTGCAAAGGAGTGCCAGGCACACAAAAATAAAAACTCGGGATGGCTGAAGTTTTGAGGTTTAAGCCATAGATTATGATAAGACAAAAGCCCCTTGACATGGGGCTTTTTGGTCTTTTCGAGATTTTTGCAGAGCATTACAAATGCTAAAGACAATGAGTACGCGTTGCAAACGAGCTGGTGGCTTACCCGGGTACTTCAATTCATTTGAAACATATGTTTTTTGGTAGCACTATCGTTTTTTTTTGTCGCTAGCCTCATACAGAAAGATGATTAACAAATAAAAATGATGGCCAGGACGGTCACGATCAAAGCCCCGGCTATAATGCCCAGTAAAAAGCAGGTGGCGGGTAGCCGCAGCCAGTTGTTGGCCCCGGGGTTTTTGGTATGGTTATTATGAGCTGTTGAAGTTGACACCACTAATCTTTATGTTCGTCTTCTCCCTGTTGCTTCGTCTTCTCATTCATATAAATTAATATACAATGTGCTTCGTTTAAAAAATGGCTTTCCGGAACAGGTAACATCCGCATGGCCAGCCGTAAGATGTTATTTATGCTGTTCTTCATATCTATCTCCATAAGTTCCCCGGAAGAAGCCTCTTTCTCCGTAGCTATAATGCATAAGTTAAGAAGATCGGCTATGATCAACATGTGTTCGGTATAGCCTGATACTTCTATTTTCATTTCAAAATTGTCTGTTTCCGCATTGTATTTTAAGGTCTCAAAACACTTATATGCCTTTTCCCGCAGGAGGTCAAATAACCTGTTTTTCTGTTCCATATGTATTGGTTTTAGTATTATTAGTGCTATTCCTACTCCCCTGTTATTGTTGTGTTTAACAAAGTGTGCCCCGGCGCTTCCGGCATTTCCACAGGTTCCTCCCGTACATAATGCAATTTCTTTAAACGTTCCAGTTCCTGTATGGCTATTTCCCTGGCGTTGCTCATAAAGCCATCAACCACACCATAAACTTTCTCAACATCTTTCCTGCTGATGCCGGCATTTGTACGGCTGCGTATAATGCTATGGCCATAGCACAGCAGGTAAAACAGGTAATGCTCCCGGTATGAGGTTTTCGGGAAAAAGCGGTCCGGGAGTTCCGTAAAGTGGCTGCACAGGTGCAGCAGGTAATCCAGGGCGTAGTGTTTGGGCTTAAACTCCCAGAATACAAACAACAGTCCCAGGCATACCTGCTCTACCGCATCCCCCAGGATGGCCACCCTTGCGGCGGCATCTTCAGGGTATTCGTCCTGTGCTATAGTACCGTGTATATAGATGGCATGGCGCCAATGGCTTTTCCACTTTTTGTGTATCCGTTTCCACACTTTGGGGTGCCTTACCGGGCTAAAATGAAATCTTTCAGGATCATCTTCTCCTCTGTAATACGCCAGCGGTGTACCCATAATGGTACGAGACAGGAAGTTATGTCCGCGGTCTACCTTATCCCATGCTTTTCCAACATCATATACTACAGGATATACACAGCAGGGTTGCGACAGGCCCTCTCCTGCTTCTTCCAGTAAGGTATACATGGAGGGCGTCCAATGGTCTTCTACGAGTATCAGCAAAGTGTAGGCCGTTAGCTCCACAGGGGCGTAGTGTACAGGTTGCATAAATACCTGCTGTGTGTGCAGCACTTTTCGCTTGCCCATTACATAGATGGCACAAGGGATTATGTATTGCTCTAGCTGTGCTATAAGTTCCTGCAAGAGCGTATCTTTCTCCAAGGGGTATTGTGCAACACCATCGTACTGTGTGGCCTGTTGCGGGGATTTTAGCCCCTTCAAACGGTAGTTGTACCGTTTTTTCAGCAGGGTTTCTATTTGCTCTGCCTGTTGGTGGATATGGGTAAGCTGGTGGTCCGTAATATGGTAGTCGTTGCGGTAGCGGCTGGCTATGTAGGCTTCGTCCAGTAGTTTCAACAGCAAGGCCTCTTCTTCTGTTTCCGTATTAAAGATACGGCCCAGTTTCGGGGCGTAGGGTCTCAGGTTGTTTTGCAGTTCTTTTATACTATGGCTTTTGCGTTCCTTGCCCATGATAAAAAGCGTCGCAAAACGCAGGCTGATCTCTACATACTGGTGCAGCATCAGGGCGGCATGCGGGCGGTACTGGTCTCGCTTGTAATACTGTGCCCCTTCCAGGAAAGCACGGGCTTTTACCGTTTCGTTGGTATAGCGGACCTTTAGATGTTTTTTTACCACCTCGTCTACCGTATAGGGCAACAGCCCGGGGGCATCTTCCGTAGCCTTATAGACCAGTTTATGCGGCAGGCAGCCGTGTATAAAGAACAGGTTCTTTTCTTTAAGCTGCTCTTCCGCATAATCCATATCAAAGATGCGATAGTGATAGGCGGTTTCTTCCCGGAAGATACGGCCTACGGTGGTGGCCAGTTCTGTAGTGAGCACGGAGCAACGTCCCCGCAGCAGGATGATAAGCAAACTCCCCTCCTCTATATCCGTCTGGTAGATATATTGTACTTCCAGGAGCTGTACCAGCTTTTGTGTAATGTCTTGTATAGATAAAGCCATAATATTCGTTTAAAAAGGTTAACAAAAAACTATACGGGGGTAGCAGGTATACGGGTGTAGTGGTAAAAGAAAGGAAAAGGCGTCCCTCTTCCTTTCGTACTACCCCAAAATAACAGGGCATACCACCCTGCTAAGCCTTATGTTGCGAAAACCTTCAGAAAAGAAGTTTATAAGAATGCTTTTGCTTAGTACAGAAGAGTTACCGGAAATAAAATAGGCGTGGAACTCAACTTATTGTTTCGGAGGTACTGGCATACCTTACCACGATAAGTGAGCCCACGCCCGGGTCGTAGGCCATTTACACTTATTGCCTCGTGGTGATGAAAAGTGCCAGTTTTCCAAAACAAGACTCTAAGCGAATAGCTTCTAATATTTTTTTGCTTTTAGAAGTATCGCAAATGTATGTATTTGCATCAAATATAATAAAAAAATCTTCATGTAGGTGAATTCACTCACGATATTTTATTTAAAACTTTAGAGATTGTCCCGTAAATGAAAGAATTACTATGGATTCCGAATATCAAAAAAAAGAGTTTTTACACTTATTTGGCCAGCAGATTGATAAAATACGTGAGACAAAAGGATATAGCTATAGAGATATTGCTACGAGGAGCAAATTAAGTGCAAGCGATATAAGCAAATTTGCAAAAGGTAGGGTTAATATAACTTTATCTTCCATTATGGAACTTGCCAAAGGCTTAAACGTACATCCGAAAGAGTTATTTGATTTTGATGTACCAATGGAGACAGAAAGAGGTTAAACACTTCTAAACTGTTGCTCATTTGCAACCAATACAAGACAGCTTTAGGTATTTTGCCATAAATACACGGTTATGCTAGATGATAAGAAGAAAAAAGAATTCATTGTTAAGTTTGCCCAAAAGTTAGGAGAAATCAAAAAATCAAAAAACTTAAGTTTTCGAAAAATTGGTGCAAACTGTGATCTTGATGCCAGTTTTATTAGCAAAATAGAGAAGGGTACTGAGAATATTACTTTAGAAACTATCCTTAATCTTTTGTATGGTTTAGATGTGCAACCCAAAGAATTATTCGATTTTCATGTGGATTTGAAAAAGGATGATGTTAGGAAATAGAGCATTGGTAAAATTATAAGGATATTGCTTCTATGTGTAGGCTTCCCTAAAAATGTAGGCTTACTTATAGCGATTGTGCCTATAGCAGAAGTCCATGTTTTTGATATTCTACTTTAAACCCCATAAATTTAAACTACAAATAAAGATTGGAAATTAATAATAATTTATAAAAAGTGATCTTTGTGATTTTCCTTGAAATTAAGAATCGCTGACTTGTGCAACAACTACCTATTGCTAGATAGCATTTTTATCAGAAGTATTTCTTATAAATAGCTTCTCCCATTTTCCGGTACTGGCTTGATTTAAATTTTTTGAAATCAAATTGATTAATGTTTTTCAATTTTAATTTGTAATCTTCTACAGATAAGACTTTATTATTCTCGATCAATAATCTCAATACGTTCAATACTCCATTTATAAAGGTTACTGTCAATAGACCTTTGGAATTACTTGGACTGTATGTTTGCCATTGTTCACTATCAAAATTCATTTTTAGAGCTATTAATAAATCTCTTATTTTTTCAACAGAGAAGTCTATGTATTCGTCAAGTAATTCGAATTCTTTATTATTTTTTTGTTTTAATTTCTGTTTGTTAGAATGATTCCAAATCATGTAAATACTGTCCTTTGCTTTTACATCTTCAATTTTTATTAAAGGTCTTAATCCAAAACTAACAATAGAAGCAGTTTTAATTTTACCTTTTTCATACCAATATTGTTCTATTAAATTACCAAGTGGACCACTCTTATTTAAACCGGCCAATATTCTTTTACCAATTGCAACAGAAGAAAATGGACTAATCATTAATTCAATTTCCTGTTTTAATTGAGATCTCACATTGGTCTGATTAGAATTAATTTCCAAAAATAAATTGGCTTCGAATTTTAATCTTGCTTGCTTGCTTTCATTTTTAGGGAAAAGAATTCCGGTAACTAATAAATTTTGAATAGTTCTCAATTTAGAAATATTAGGTTCAAATTGATCGTCTCCTTCGTGATAAGCATAAGTTCTATGTTGTCCATCTATTAGACCAATAATATTGCATTCATCATTAATTTCAATGAGAGCAGGAGTGACTTCCGTTGCATTTCTACCAACAAACTGACCATTGTCATTTACTGAAAGAAGATTGTTTTCTTTATCATATAATTTGATTTTATCTATTGATATTGTCGAAATAATATTGTTTATAAAGACTCTATTCTTGTCTGTTAAATATCTTCTCATACTTGATATCTTCTTCGCCTCAAACATACGTTGATAGTGACCAATATTTTCAATATCACGCCAACCATTTTGTCTTAGAACGTATGACCTTTTAAGTAAGGACTCTGCATCAATATAAAACGACACAATTTTATATCCTTCATCAAAAGAACTTTTCTCTTCTGGAAGTATGTGTCCGGAAAACTTATTAGAAGATTCTAATGATGAATTTTTAATATTCGACCCATAATCTTCAATTGGAATTTTGATAAATTCTAAAAACTCGTATTTACTAGACTTTTTTATTACTTTGGTTAGACTTTTAAAATATTGAACGATGTGATGATCAAAAAATGTTACGTTTTCTACTGTGTTTTTATGTTCTTCCGAAATGGTCTTTTTGGAACAATATAAAATTTGTAGCCTTAACTCATTTTTTGAATACTTCCCTTCAATATTTTCCTTATGGTATTTTTTAAAGCTTTGTAGCTTTTCTTCTGTCAATAAAAAATCTATAAATTTTCTTTTATCAAGATTGACTTTATCATAAAATATTTTCTTTGCAAACAAGTGGTCTTTAGGGTCTCCAATAGTATATTCTACGAGCAAAATGATATTTTCATAAATGAAAATATCATCTAATTCAGTTTTTCGATTGTCATATTCAAAATGCTTTCCGTCTATATATAGCAGTCTTTGAAATCCTATATTTTTTAGAATAGTCGAGATTTCATTTCTTTGATCCCTTTTCTCTTTCCTTAAAGCTTTTTCTTGTGGAGAAAGCTTCTTTCTCGTTGTCTTTTTTCTAGTTTTTCTTGTTGCCATACGAAAATTTATAAATAATCATTTTCACTTAAGTCAACACCAATTTCACTGATAACCTTTATTTTAGGGGAATTAAGATCAGAATTTTTTACAAATGAATATGTATTAGTTTTTGTGTATCCAAAATGTTTTTTATTGTTGAATCTTTTAGATTCTAAAAATCTGAATATTGGCTCAATACCAAATTTAGATAAAGGTGCTTTACTGGTTAATACTTTTACTTCATCCAAAAAAATGTTTTTATCAACTTGTCCAATAACCTGGTATTCAACTAGTATTAATTTGTGTTTAATTTTACTTGCTTCTTTGGGAATGACAAAAATTTTAAAATTATTAAGATTGGTGTTCTTTTCAATGCTATTAATCAAGACGCGAGCATATTTTAAAGATCTTAAATCAAGAATACGTTTTTCAAAATCTCCTTGATCCTTATTTTGGGAAAATAGTTCATACTCATTTCTATATTTTGAAAAGGTATTTTCTAAATATTCTTCGAACATTGAAATGTATTTGGCATTTAATTCGAACCCAATGTAATTTCGCTTCATATATGCAGATTGCGATAGAACTGTTCCACTACCTGCAAAAGGATCCAAAATATTATCATTTTCGTCTGTGCTTATTTGAATCATTGTTGCAACCATACTTTGAGGTAATGGGCAGAAATGTCGAATATATTCATCTCCCCAAGAACCTTGAGTTGGAATTGGAAATTCCCATACTTCGTCTAAAGCCTTTCCTTTAGGGTTATATCTTTCAGGATATTTTATCCACCATTTCTTTAATTGAGAAGTGTCATAAACTCTGACATTATTTTTATTCGACTTATAATTTATGGTTTTAGAGAAGAAAAGTATATACTCAAACTTTCGTTGCATAAAGCCATTTGTTGACCAAGGAACTGTTTTGTCCTTTTTCCAAATAATAACATCTTGGAGCAACCAACCTATCTCTTTTAATTTGCCAGAAAGATCAAAGGGTAATGTGACAACTTGATTATTTCGTTTAAAGGTATCTATTATTATCCATAAAGTTCCGTTCTCTTCTGTAATTTCAAACACACCTGCAAAAATTGATTTTAGATCATTCAAATAATCTTCATAGGTTTGCCCATATCCAACTTGGTTATTAGAATCATAGTCCTTCATATCATAGTATGGTGGAGAAGTAATCGTAGTCGTGATCTTTGTTTCAGAAGAAATAGTATCTAAAATATTTCTGGCATCCTGGTTATAGATTACGTTCAGTGACTCTTTAGTAGTTTTTAATTTCATTTATTTTTAGATGCAATTTTTTTAATTTAGCTTAATGCTCAAATATACACAATGAATCGTTTCTGTTAATAAAATACCTCAATCCCAAAAAGCAACTGTACTTACCTGGAATCAGAAAGTTCTGGTTAATTCATCATTTTATATAGCATTCCTTATTTGGTATATCAATAAAACCCCTAATATCAGAGAAATTTACTAAATAATTTTACGGTTTTCCACATGTTGCAGAAAAAAAAATGGATTTGTTTGGTTTTGTAGGGGAAAGATTAATTGGGTTGTGTGATAAGCCGGGGCTTCGATACACCCCGGTCGCAGACCGGGGCACTCAGCCGCCTTTGCTTAGGTTGTGAAAGGTTGTAATAAGCTACATCAAAAAGGACAGAATAGAGGTGGCTGAATGCCAGCCACAGGCTGGTGTATCGAAGCCACTGAGGCACTCAGCCGCCTTTGCTCAGGCTGTAAAAGTTTGTTATAAGCTACATCGAAAAGGGCAAAACGGAGGTGGCTGAGTGCCAGCCGCAGGCTGGTGTACCGAAGCCCCGGGAGTTTTATTTTTTCAATAATTCCATCCGGTATTTTATCATCCGGATAATAAGGTCTTTTGGCAAAGGTTTGTTCAACGGAAACTGGACCGACCCCTTGCCTTTTTTGTATTCGTCCAATTCGGCATCAAACTTTTCCATAGTTGTGGGATGCGGATAAAGGCCAACGTGTTTTTTATATCCTGCAATCATAATTTGCTGCTCTCTTTTCCCCCCTTCAACCAGCGCATATGCAGGAATATTATAATTGAACAGTTCCGTTGCGCCAGGTTTGGCTTTAAGAATGCATTCTTTCAGTTCCAAAAGTGCTCGTTTCGTCTGTTCGGGTTGAGCGTTAAAATATTCGTCAACAGAATTAAACGGGTTTGTTCCACTCATAATCCGGTGTTTTTTTATTTATAAATACTTTTTTTATAGGGTTGTGGTGAAGCAATATTCGCTACAATTATTTTGTTCGTCCCGTAATAGTTGAATATTTCTTTTGGCGAAACATTCGGTATATTTTCGGCCGATATTGTCGCAACCCAGCACAGAACACTTCTATTAATATATTCCTTAATTTCTGTAGTTAGTTCCATTTTTTTAATTTACGCACAACACACAAATATATACAATCCTCCTATTTTGCATATTTTTTAAGACTGAGTTTTAAAGAACACCCTAAAAAAACAAAACCCGAGTTTTTATAATGCGCTATCAGCCGCACATTATTTCCCGTGGTATCCAGTCTTACATACGGTTTTCCCATAGCTATGGCGTATTCCTTAGCCCAGTCTACAATTTTGGCGGCAAAGTTATGCCCCTGAATCCGGGTTAGTCGCAATTCTATGAATATAAACGGTGCTATCCTCGTTTCTCTTTTGCCAGATCTGTGCATCACTAAACGCAATCGCTCAAATGCAGGCAATTTCCCAATTAATGGTCATTTTCCACTGCCGGTTTTCACTAATTTCATTTTCAACAAGCCCCCGAACCCGGATAGCAAGAATACGAGGGTTTCCGGGAGGAAAATCAACCGCAAGGAAACAAAACCATTATTGTAGCAGGTTTTTTTAATCGTTCTTTGTAATCTTTAAATCTTTAAAAAATCCTTCTGTTCCGATTTCCACCCAAAGTCCAATACTACCCGATGTTGAATTCCCTTTCATTTCACTCACTACAAATGAAGGATATTCTTTGTCATTTAAATACAAGGTTGCCTTCTTGCCTTCTACTTCTACACGCATGGTTATCCATTCGTCCAATCCGATATCCGCATAGGTTTCGAATTCACCTTTTGAGTTTTCTCTAAGCACGTTAAATTTATAATCAGGATAAGCGTAGTATTGAATAGTGTGGTTTCTTCGTAACTGGTCATCTGCCCGGCCATTTGTTGGTCTCAGATAGATAGATTCATAGGACGAATTATCTTCATTAATCCGGAATGCAATTCCAATAAATCCCCTGGCAAACTCCGGAGCGTCTTTAAGTAACCTGCTTAGTACCTTTATCTCAATTGTACCGTTGACGAAGTTCAAATCCTTAATTTTTACAAATGTCGGTTCATCTACGGTATTGAATAAGTTGTCCTTGTCAAAAGGCAACGCTTCTAAATCTCTTTCAATCCGCAGTGCTTCTTTTCCGTGCAATTCCGTAACCGAAGCCTTTACATTAGAGATTTCAAATTCCTGGTTTTCCCATTTCAAAGTTTGGGCACAAGAATTTAATGTGGTTAAACCCAACACTGTTGCCAATAGCGAAATGATTTTCATGGTGAAATGATTTGTGTTCGTTTTTCTTTTGCTTGCCGCTACACACAAATATACACAATCCCCTTTCCATATTTTTCAGGACCTAAACTTTTAAAAGCCAGGGTGGAGGTCAACATACGCACTTCCCTGGTCCAGGGTATAAAACGCTATGAGGACTATCCTGTCAAAAAAGTTCAGTGCACTCAAACCCCATTCGCTTTATTTCCCGGACCAAAAAATCATTGGTTGCGGCATAGCTATTTATCCTGAGTATATTTTCCCTGTCTTCCAGGTCAAAATTCCAGTTCCCCTGGCCAACCAATACATCCAACAGGTCCCGAAGAGATTCTATAGCACCTGTTGTTTTTACCGAGGTTCGAAAAATTGAAATCTCCTGCTTTCCTTTTAGATATAAAGACTTCATAGTACTCACCATTTCATGTTTTTTAAGTTTCAATGTCAAGTCGTATACGCGGTTTTAAGCATTGTTTCGTATGTTGCTGGTTTTGATTGGCTGTGAAGCATTCTTCCTGGTCCCCTTCCTGTATATAATATTTCACAACTAAAAGGGATTAAATGAAATTCCCAGGTTAAAGTAACCCGCAGGCCGGGGCTCATAATCTATCAGCGCATTATCCTGGTTGAAACGTTTCCCTTTTTCCGTAATACGCGACTGGAATACGTTTAATAGTCCCGCTTTTGCCGTTAAAACCAGTTTCCTCTTTAACAGGTATTCATACATAATACCGGATTTTAATGCTGTTTGCCTGTATTCAAAAGTATTGGTGTATGGCACAATCTCGTTGCTTTTAAAATAAAACCTTGTACTCTCCAGTTCTGTTCCGAATGAAATTCGGCCTGTTCGCCCTAAACGCGTACGTAGCATAACATGTGAAGGTAATATTACATCCAGGTTCCACTTGCTCCCGAATAGGGGTGCGGTATATGTAAACGTAGGGAGTATGGGTACCGTAGTCGTAGGATCTATAAACCCCATCAAACCTACGGTTAAAGTGCTGCTTGATCCTCTTTTAAGTACCATAGTGGCAAATGCCATACCCGTTACCCGCCCGAACATTTCCTCGCTGGCATCGGCCGTTATACGGGCACCGTAGATTACAGGTTTTTTAAAAAGGGAAGAGAAGTATGTAAAGTTTACAGAAGAGTTCATATAATGAAGATCTGCCCGTACGTTCCCGTCCTCTGCATTGGTGTAGTCATAACTCCGGAAATTGTAGTTCCCGGAATAACCTAATTTCCATCGCTCCTTTTTTATAATGGGCAGGTTGATATTCAGAGAAAAATCCTGAACCGCCTCTGCATGTCCCTTACCGGCTTCGCTCCCTGAAATTTCCCTATCAAAATCACGCGACCCGATAACTCCGTAACTAATGTCGAGAATCCTGGCCTGGGAAAACTGCTCTGCCACACTTTTATAAAATGCTTCAGGATTAACCTGTAAAGAATCCTGGGCAACAACGTTAAACTTCAGAAGTAATAAACAGGCCCCAAGCAAAAAATATTTCATCCGCTAAAAATTTGAAATTTACGGGACAAATCTAATAGATGAAGAATGGCGTATTTAAGTTATTATACCAAATACCATCTTTTTTATACCAAATGGTCAGGAGGGTATTTTCGTATAATAATAAAGCTGATTGGTATAATAATCCGGTTAGACAAAAAAAAATGGTTTTACTTTACTGCCGGAAATTTGTTTTACTCCTATGAATATTGCCAAAAAAGATTATTTTGTTGATTTTCTAACTCTGAAAAAATACCGGATACTCAGACATATATCCATTCTATTTCTGCTTGCCGTAATTATTCTGAGTAATAAGAAGGTAAACCCGGACCAGTTTTCGAGGCCCTTAATAAAATATTATTTACTGGCTTTTGCATACCTCATGGTAGTCATTATGTTTTATATAAATATGTATTTTTTAATCCCCCGTTTTTTATATAAAAAAAGCTATATCATGTACCTGGTTTCCTTTGTAATTGTCGTGAGCCTGGGTTTTATGTGTATTACGGTTTTTGAAGATATTTATATAGCTGAGTATAGAATTGAACCACGTATAGATAAAGGCTTTTTTTTAAGACTCTTCGATGCTAGTTTTATTCTCATGCCCTTTATTCTAACTTCCACAACATTAAAGCTCTTTCAGTGGTGGATAACCAATGATAAAAAAATAAATGAATTAGAAAACAAGGCTCTGAAAAGCGAATTAAAGGCACTAAAGAACCAGATAAACCCCCACTTCCTGTTCAATATGCTGAATAACCTGAATGTGCTGATTAAAAAAGACCAGGAAAAAGCCTCACAGGTAACCCTTAAACTTTCGGATTTTTTAAGGCACCATTTATATGAAAACAATCAGGCCTCAGTTACATTAGCCTCAGAAATTAAATTTATCAATGATTTTCTGGAGCTGGAAAAAATAAGAAGAGATGACTTTACATTTACCGTTGAAAGTTCTCCGCACATCCATAAAAATTTGAAGGTACCTCCTAATATTTTCACTGTATTTGTGGAAAATGCCATAAAACACAGTAAAGATCCTATAAACCCCGCGGCGATAAAAATATACTTCGAACAAGAAGAAGATCACATCCTTTTTTCCTGTATAAATACAAAGACAACTACAGACAACGAAGACTATAAGAAGGGCATCGGTTTAAAATATGTTAAAAGAAGACTTGATTTGCTATATGAAAACACCTATAACATACAAATAACAGACCTGGATACTTCATATCAAGTAAAATTAAAACTACCATTATGAACTGTATTATCGTTGATGACGAGCCTTTGGCACGGGAAGGAATGACAGATCTTGTAAACTCCAGACCGGATCTGGTATTGTGCGGAACTTTTAAAAATGCGATCCAGGCACAGGAATTTGTTAAGGAAAATAATGTAGACCTTATTTTTCTCGATATTGAAATGCCAGGCATTAACGGATTGGAATTTGCCAGGACTATTTCTGAAAAAACACTTGTCATATTCACCACAGCTTATAAGGAATACGCTTTTGAAAGTTACGCGGTTGATGCTATAGATTATTTGTTAAAGCCCATTTCGGAAAGCCAGTTTAATAAAGCTATTAAAAAAGTATTTTCTTTTAGCAAGCTCCTTCAAAGCGGGTATACGGAAGTGGATAAAATAACTCAGGATTTCCTGTTTATAAAATCCGACAGGCGGTTTTATAAAATACATTTCAATAAGATTCTGTTTATAGAAGGATTAAAAGATTATGTGGTTATACATACTGTAAACGACAAAATAATGACCGCAATGAATTTAAAAACCATTCATAATAAACTTCTCAAAACCATTTTTATCAGAGTCAGTAAATCCTATATAGTTAACGAAGCTGCAATCGAATCTTTTGACAACCACACTATTTATATCCAGGACTATGAAATACCTATCGGAAAAGTATTCCTGGAAGATTTCTTAAAACAATATCTGAATAATGATATCCGGGAATAACATCCTGTTTTCCGCCGGTATTAAGATTATCTTCCGATCCATTGGCAACTCCGCAATTCGCCAGTTAAACCCGGGAGTTCAAAAACAGGTATTCGTATCTTATCCCCTGACCCCGTACAACAATAGTCTTTTAAAAGCGTAAATAGCCGGAAAACTTATGAAATGCTTTTTTATACGCCTAATAAATTCCGATCGGAACAACAACTGTTCTTCTTCGCCCAGCCTTTCCATATACGGAATCAGTGAAGAACCGGAAATGAAGTGATACAGATCCATGTCGTGCTTCGCTATAATGGGGTATACTTTCACAAAAATATTCAGGTCTTTCAACCCGCCGGCATACATCATCCCGGCATAGTCATCTACCTGCAACAAGGGCGAATTCCGGCAAAAGCCATCGAGCGCATCCACAAACGGTTTTTCGCTTACCATTTCTATGAGTATCCTGTTGAGTGTATTTTCTTTCTGAAAAGGCATCTGAACGGCAAACTGTCCGCCGTCGCCTGTTTTAGCAATTAATTCCGGGAACAATTCATAATGGTTTTCCGACCATTGCAGCGCTG
Organism: Sinomicrobium halophytocola; assembly: GCF_052983395.1. NCBI lineage: Bacteria > Pseudomonadati > Bacteroidota > Flavobacteriia > Flavobacteriales > Flavobacteriaceae > Sinomicrobium > Sinomicrobium halophytocola. Next base: position 228,697 of record NZ_JBRKIT010000024.1, on the reverse strand, counting down.
CATTGCTAAAAACCAGGTCCCAGTTTTGTTCCGTATCCGAAGCCACAAATTCTTCGACGGTAGATTTTTCAAAACTAAGGTTTCCACTCTCAAACTTCTTGCTTTCGGACAACATTTCGGGCGAAGGATCAATACCCAGAAAACGGGCTTGTCCGAACTTCCGGGCCAGGAAGCTTGTTTGCTCTCCCGTACCGCACCCTATGTCTATACCTTTTTTTAAATGATCACCGGAAATTAATTCCATCAAATCAAAAAAGGGCTGGTACCGGACATGCTTGAACGTGTTGTATTTTTCGGGATTCCAGGGCATAGCTGTCGGCACTTATAAGTTAGTTCTTTTTTCAAATCGGGCCAATAACTCCGTCGGCGTATAGCCATATTGCTTTTTAAACGCAAATGAAAAATGCGACAGGTTTTCAAAACCTGTTTCGTAGCACACCTCTACAGGCCTTTTTTTCTTTTCTGCAAACTGGTAATGGGCCAGTTCCAGTCTTTTTTGTGTGAGCCATCGTTGTGGTGTGGTACGGAATGCTTTACTAAAATCGCGCTTAAACGTGGTGAGGCTGCGCCCGGTAAGATAACTGAATTTTTCTAAAGGCAGGTTGAACATAAAGTTTTTCTCCATGTAGTCCACCAGGTCTATTTTACCGGGCTCTTCAAAATTAGCCAGCACATGGTCTATCTCCGGAAATATGGTGCGGAGAATGCTTATGGCCTCCGTAATCTTGAGCGATGCAAGATCCGAAGGCAGATCCTCCATCTCAAAATACGGTATTAAGGAAGCGAGACAGCTTTCCAGTAAAGGATGATTGTTAAAGCTATAGATTTTTTGCGGTGACGAGGCTACCGGTCTCACCTTCCGGCTGGCATAAAAATAGCGCAGCCGGCTTGTAGACAAATGCATAACCACAGTTTTATGCGGCTGCCCGTCTTTCGGATAGTTGATTATGGTGGCCAGTTGATTTCGGGGAATTAAAAAAATATCTCCTTTTTTAAATACATACGTAGCACTGGCTTGGACTATTTTTGTTTCACCCGAAAGAAACCACACCAGCATATGATGATCGAACATAATGTCCGATTTGAAAAACTTATCCTCGTAGCAGGAAAGCTTTATATCGTCTGTTATATATTTTGCTTTATACTCCATAGGTACCCGTGCTATACAAAAATAAGTATTAATCGACATTAAACGTCATACCCGTCACTTCTTCACTCCATGTCCATACGCGTCTTGCTGCGGTTTGGTCCAGGGAATACGGTTTTACCCCCGCTACCATAACTTCTTCTGAAGCCAGCGGAGCAACGTCCGCATCTTCGCAATACACCCCTCCAACAGTATTTAGCATAGGGCTGGTAGCACACCATACCGTGGTAGCGGCCCCTTGCGGCACAGTTTTTAATGATGCTGCTACTTCGGGCAGGAGGTTACCTTCGGCATCGCAAAAACCCATTTGCTGAAACAGTACCAATGAGGCTTCCCTGGCAAGGTCTGTGCCATTTATTGACCCCGGGTGCAGGGAATAGGCCCTTACGTTAAATGGGCGGGCACGGTGGTCCAGTTCGAGGGTAAATAAATTGCTGGCGGTTTTAGACTGCCCGTAAGCCTGTAACGTTTCGTATTCCCGGTTCAGGAAATTGGGATCTTCAAAATTAAAAGGAGCGAATTGATGCCCTTGTGACGATACGTTAATTACCCTGGCCCCGTTTGCCTTTTTAAGTGCGGGCCACAATGTTGCGGTAAGTTGAAACTGTGCCAGGTAATTGGTAGCTAACTGCGATTCCATACCACGATAGTCCCTGCGCAACGGAACCCACATAATACCTGCATTGTTAATGAGTATATGTAACGGCCTGCCCGAAGCCAGGAACTTTTCGGCAAAGGCGTCTGCAGAACCCGGTTTCATAAAGTCCAGAGCAGCCAGTTCTATATTAGCTATACCACCGAGGTTTTCCTTTGCTTTTTCTACATCCCTTGAAGGAACAATTACCGTAGCCCCTGCCCTGGCAAGGGTCCTGGCAGTTTCCAGGCCTATGCCCGAATTACCCCCGGTTACGATAGCAACTTTTCCTGTAAGGTCAATACCTTTAATAACATCTTTTGCCGTAGATAAGGCATTAAACCCCGAACCTAACGGGTGTTGCAACATCCCCTGATTATTGTTTTGTTTCATTGTTTTAAATTTTAATGTTTATGAAAGCAAAAGTAACAGGGATGCCTTTCGACCTTTTTGTTTAAACGTCCGAATATGCTTTGTTCAAAAGACCGGGGTTTCGATACCCATTGCCTTCGGTAATCACGCAATAGCCATGCCGTCCGGAAACATCATAGAAATTACATTGTTAAAGTAGCCAAAACGAAGGAGGCTGAGTACCCGGGCGTAGCAAAAGGCGTCTCAAAACCATCTTAAAAAAGGCAAAAAAACACACAGTATTTATCACAAAAAAATGTTAATTCACTCATAACAAGACACTTGTACAAATGTTTTTTATTACATTGAGGATATACTTAATCAATATCCACCGTTATGGACTCTGAAAATATGAACCTAAGATATCTTATTTTCCTGCTGGAAAAGATTCATGTGGAAATCCGCAATTTACGCCGTCATCCCATCGTAGAAAAAAAATACCTCGACAATGCAGATATTATGCAAACCTTTAATATAAGTGCACGTACGTTACGCCGTTTGCGGAAAAACAAAGAAATCCCTTTTGAAAAAATGGGCAAAAAATATCTGTACTCCAAAGAGATGATCGAAAAAAAACTGAATAAAAAGTAATTTCAGGTCACATTTTCCCTTCCCTTATTCTTTTTCTTCACCGGAATCCGGCTCCGGTATAATTTCCATATCCTGACAGGTAAAACAAGCTACCTTTCTTCGGGTTGCCTTCGGGTTATCTTCGGGGCACCTTCGGAAAAACATCTTTTTTTCCGAACAACACCCGGACAATATCCGAACAAGACCCGAAGGAAACTGCTATACCTATGGCCAAAAACGGCCAAATGCGGACAAAACCGGCCAAATGCGGCCACCCGCATACAACCTGCCCGAAAGCTTTATATCTTGTTGATTATTAACCATAAATATTTGTAGTATGGCAACTATTGTAAAAGGAATCCTCGGTGGATTCTCAGGAAAAGTAGGTACTGTTGTCGGCGCCAACTGGCGTGGTAAGGATATCATCCGCAGCCGGCCGAAGCCAAGCAAAAAACCACCTACGGACAAACAGGTGTTACAACAGTTGAAGTTTAAACTGGCGGTAACGTTCCTGCAACCTCTAAGAAGCATACAACGTATGTATTTTGGTACGGAAAGAGGTGCAAAATCGAGAGTGAACCTGGCGGTCTCCTATACCATAGGGGAAGCCATGGAAGTGGTAAACGATATACCGGAACTGGTGTATAACAAGGTAATGATTACCAAAGGCGACCTGGCAGGGTTTCAGAATGTAACCCTGACGCCGGAAGCCGGGGGAATATTCAACCTGAACTGGGAGGACAACGCACAGCAAGGCAATGCCCTGGCCACCGATATGGTAAACCTGGTATGTTATTGTGAGGAAACCGGCGATTTTATCCTCTACCTATCCCAGGCTACCCGCGCTGCACTGTCCGCAACGGTTACCCTGCCCGATGTTTATACGGGTAAGGAAATACAGGTCTGGGCCTATTTTAATAACGAGCCCGAAACCCTGGCCTGCAACAGTCCGCACCTGGGGGCGTTTACCGTTCTCTGAATCTAAAGAGGTTATCTGCAAGGATGGCCTCTTTTTTTTGGAATTATCAGGATTATATGAAAAAACATTTCTTTCCGGAGCATTCATGCTGTACGGACCATCTGCAATATATTTTAATTTGCACCCTCCTTCCGGAACTGCATTATTTATCACCAAAGAAGTTATTTTCAGAATAAAAAACTTTTTTTTAAGGGTTTCTTTTATTTTTTATGTCATAATTATAAAATCCCCTCATAATGCCATAAATCAATGTTCTCGAAGACATAACCCCGGAAACCTAAAAAATGTTTAACCTGCTAATTCTATTCTAATGAAGTCTACTAAAATTATTTTTTTACTGTTATTAACTACTTTATTATTTGTTGTTTCCTGTAATGACGATGACACCCTGCCCGATGACACCACCACAACACCACGGGCGGTCACTATGGATAACGAGGCCAGGGAAAAAGGGATTCTCTGGGATCACAACGATACGATAAGTATCTATTTTCTTAACGGAACGAAATCGCAAAAAGACAGTGTAAAGAAATACGTCCGGGACTGGGACGATGTCATTAACCTTGCATTTAACTACCCGGATACGGCCGGTGATACACAAGTAAGAATATATTTTGACTCCACCACCAGTTCGGGGTGGAGCAAAATAGGCAAAAAAGCTTGTTTAAATGTAACCGATACGACGCAGCCCACGATGGCCCTTTATAAAAATATTTCTACCCGCTCCGGGAAAGTTATTTTTGATAAGGGCACCATAAGGCACGAATTCGGCCATATGCTGGGACTGATACACGAACAACTAAGACCGGATACGGGCATTGCGTGGAAAGATTCTTTAAATATACGTGGTGGTGGTGAGCAGATCCTTGAGGAGGATTTCGAAGATTATGTCCGCTCCGAATATGATCCGCTCTCCATTATGCATTATTCCGTCCGAAATACGGAAACTACTGACTCTTCCTCGCTACCGGGATATATAGTCCACGGAGAACTCTCGGTAAAAGATATTGAGTTTATTCAAAGTCTGTACCCCGTACAGAACTAAGATTCAGTAACATCCCCGGGGCTTATACTATATAAAAGAGATGCTGTTTTCTTGTTTAAAACAACATCTCTTTTATGTTCAATCCTTACGGGAGTACCTTTTTAACTTTCTTCATTAGTCATAACGCCTTACAGCATAATCCTTTTTATTGTTGTTTTCAAGCTTAAGGACATCCGTGCACCCATGGCAAAACTTCCCAAGTCCAACTCCAAAGCTTCTCCCTATAGCAAGGAAAACAATACGGAGAACGCTCCCTTCAGCATTACCCTGAGCTTACTATAAGCAATACGTTTCTGTGCCTTTACGGTATTGATGGAAATGGATAAGGCCTGGGATATCTCGTCATTTTTATAGCCTTTTAAACTCAGGTTTATGATCTCTTTGCATTTATAGGGCAGCATATCTACGGCCTCCCGGATAATTTTCGAAGATTCTTCGAGTAATACCTCCCTGGCAAAAAAGGAATCGGATTCCAGTTTTTTCAGGTCGGCGGCTTCCAGGGGGTTCTTGCTCCTGTATTCCTTGCTTTTAAGATAATCGAGCGACTTGTTTTTTACCGCGGTATACAGGTATGATTTCGCAGCGTTCTCATCGCGGAAAGCAACCTCCATGTCCCAGACACGGATAAACACTTCTTGTACGATATCTTTGGAAAGTTCAATATCGCCCACGTATTTGCAGGCAAACAAACACAGGGAATCATAAAAGGTATTGAACAACGCCTTGTACTTACGTATGGAGATTTTACGGGGGTTTGTGGGTTTCAAAATCTCATAAGTATTAGTTTATTATCAGGTTAAAGGTCTAAACCTTGTAAATTCATTGCGGTTATTTTAGTTTCCGTTCATGTTTTAGCCACTAATTCACAGATAATTAAAGCTATATTTTTCTGAAAATAGTCCGTGTATCCGTAGCAAAACAGACTTCCGGTCTGCTATAAAACCTATAGACCAAGTCCCATCGTGATCCAGTAAAAGGCTAAAACCTGCTTCATTGCCGTTCTTTTAGCTCCTATACATATTTTAGTTACTGATTCACGGACATTTTGAATTAGTCTTCTGAAAATTATCCGTGTATCTGTGGCAAAAACAGGCTTCCGGTCTGAAAGAAATACAATGTTAGCAAACAGATCCGGATATAATTATCACTTTAAATATTTCAGCAATAATTTAAGATCATATTCTCAAAAAGTGATTGAATTTAGTATTAAAATTTCAAATACCAAAATATCAGGTACAAATGACTATATCTTGTACATAATATACTGAACAGGTTGAGAGAATTTTTGGATTTATTGAGTTGGAAGTTGGGAATTACCCGGTTACCCGCTTATTGAGTTATCCCCAATAACCTAATAACTCATTAACCAATTAACTTAATAACAAATACCCACTTCCCCCTATCCCTCTTAATATTTGATTTTCGTACTTTTGCTACATGGAAGGAAAAGAGACACTTGAAGAATATTACGCTCATAGTTTTAAACAGATACCGGACGACCTGTTATCTGCTTCGGGCGCCGTGGCACATTTTAATATCCTTAAAAGAGATAACTGCTTTACGGCACTCAGTTTTACCCGGAGAGATTATTATAAAATAGTACTTACCCGGGGGAATGCGGTCCTTTATACGGAAAAGGGAGAAGTTATTATCGATAAACCCGCCCTGTTCTTTTCGGACCGGAGTATCCGCTACGGCTGGCAGAATGTCGGGGACGGGCAGGACGGTTTTACCTGTTTGTTCAATGAATATTTTGCCTCACCTGGATTGCGGAAAGCTTTCCGGAAACTGTTCTCTTTATTCCAGGAGGACATCTACCCTTTTTTATTCCTTACCAATGCCCAATACCGGCAGTTAGAGCAGTACTTTACGCTGATGCGGAACGAGTATTGCAGTAACTTTACCTATAAAGACCGCATGCTGCGCGACCTGCTTAATCTTATTATTTACACAGGAATAAAAATAAAAACATCCGATAACAAAGAATTTCCGGGAATACACCACCGGGACCTGGTAACACGGTTCATGGAAACTCTGGACAACCAGTTCCCCATAGAGTCACCTACGGCTTCCTTAAAAATAAAAACTCCGGCAGATTATGCAGACCTCCTGCATATCCACGTAAACCATCTGAATCACAGCGTAAAGGCACAAACCGGGAAAACCACTTCCGAGCTGATACGCGAACGCATTCTCACGGAAGCCATGAACCTGCTCCGGTACAGCGACTGGCGCATCTTTGAAATAGGCAACAGCCTCGGTTTCGAGTATCCGCAACACTTTAATTCCTTCTTTAAAAAGCATATAGGCATAAGTCCCAAACAATACAAACTGGGAGTTCCGGCTAACATTTGATTTGTTTAACTTTTGATTTGAATTGATTATTTTTTCATCGGGGAAGTACAGATAATTTTGTCGTGTAAAATTACGCTGATTTACCTGCTATGAGAACATATGATAAAAAACACGAACGGATCAGTACTATTTCGATCTTTTTGCTCATTCCATTATCGGGACTGGCCACAGATATTTTCATACCTTCTTTCCCGGAAATGCAGGAAATGCTTTTGACGGACAACAAGGGCGTACAAATGACACTGAGCTGTTTTCTTATCAGTTACGGGATCTCGCTTCTCGTAGCCGGGAGCTTAGTGGACAGTTTCGGGCGGTATAAGCTGGTCCTGGCTTCCTTGTTGCTGTTTTCCCTAAGCAGTTTTGCCATTGCCATTGTGCCTGACCTCTATTTTATTTATGCCATGCGTATATTGCAGGGGATCACTACAGCTTTTATCGTTGTGGGGAAAAGGGCTTTCCTGGTAGATATCTATAAGGGCAGGAAATTGCAGCACTACACGAGTTTAATGACTATCATCTGGTCTATGGCCCCGATTACAGCTCCCTTTATAGGGGGATACCTTCAGAAAGGGTTTGGCTGGACCTCCAGCTTTTATTTCCTCGGGGGCTATGCCCTGGTGATGCTGTTTATAGAATGGTTTTTCTCCGGGGAAGCGTTTACGGAATTCAAAGCCTTTAACCGGAAAAGTATTGTTTCCACTTACAAAGCCGTACTCAAAGCCCCGGATTTTTCCACGGGACTGGTAATTCTGGGCCTAACGTACGGCATGGTCATGGTGTTTGCCATGTCTGCCCCCTTTCTCGTAGAAAACCATTTCAATTTTTCTCCCGTGGTAACGGGCTATTGTGCCCTGCTATCGGGATTGGGGATTATGAGTGGCGGAATACTGGGGCGTTCCCTGAGCACTCATCCTTTTTTACCTAAACTGTTCTTTGGTGTGGTTATGGAAATCGTTGTTGCGGTGTTGATGTTTGCCACGGGTAACTATGTTTCCAATATTTATGTCTTTGCAGGGTTTATATACCTCCTGCACCTCTTCAGCGGGTTTTTATACAACGTATATTTTACCTACTGCCTGACAAGATTCCCGGAATATGCGGGGGTGACCAACGGGCTCACCAGTGGGGCAAGTTACCTGGTGACCTCCGTGGCAAGTTATGCCATAGTAAGTATATTACACATCCGGAACCAACCCGGAATGGCTTTGAGTTATATAATACTATCCCTATGTATTCTTTCCCTGCTCTTTTTCCTTAGGAATGTTGTTAAAAAGCGAAGTCTGTCCAGGAAAGAAAGTTATTAGCCGTAGAGTTCAGGTATCTTTTAGTGCACCCGGGTTTATATGATTGTATTGTTAAATGATATAAATATTCCGGGGTTAAGGACGGATGTAAAGAGGCTGCTAAAACTATTACATTTAAAAGAAATAATCTTCGATCTCCAAAAAAATAAATATTGAAAAATTAAATAATGTTTAGATTCTTTGTTTAAAGTCAATTACCCCGGGGGCAGGCCCGCAAGGAATGATACCGAAATTTGGATGCAAGTGCCGGAGCATTTAAATCGCATATGATAAGGCAGTACGGAATTTAATTGTTACTTATTTTTAAATCTTTGAAATATCCTATCGTTCCTATATCTACAAAGAGACCAATTCCTCCAGATTTGTTCTTACCTTTCATTTGGGTTACTATAAACGAGGGATATATTTGATTATTTATATATAAAACAGCTTTTTTTTCCTGAATTTCAAGCTTTAAATGTATCCATTCATCCAGGCTGATGTCGGCATACGTTTCATAAAGTCCGGCAGATTCTGTTCTCAATCTGTCAAATTTGTAATCAGGATAGGAAAAGTATTGAACGGTATGATTTCGCTTAAACTGGTTGTCAGCCCTTCCATTTGCAGGTCTTAGATAAACAGATTCGAATTCGGAATTAGAATTGTTTATCCTAAAGGCAAGTCCAATAAACCCCCGTGCTCCCAAGAAAGGTGATGGATCCTGAATCTGGCTTAAAACCTTTACTTCAATGGTCCCGTTCTCTAAATTCTCACCGGCCAATTTAAGAAAGGTGGGCTCATCTACGGTTGCACTTAAATCTAACGGATCAAAAGGAAGTTTATCCAAATCTCTTTCTACTTTAAGAACCGTATCTTTATGTAGCGTTTCAACAGATACTTTTACATTGATGCATTCTAAATTGTAACCGCAAAACTTTATATCTTGAGCCATCAATGTCAATGTAGAAAAAAACAATCCTCCAAAAAGAATACTCTTTAATATTTTCATTTCATATATCTTTATTTACCAATTTAAAGGTAACCTCCTGCGCTCTATTGAGACAATAAATAAGCTTAAGAAATAATCTTAATATAGTTTAAGAAAGATGATTATATGGTTTTCTTTTGAGCTATTTTTTTCCTGATCTTACTCAGGAATTCCGGGGTAACCCCCAGGTAAGATGCTATCTGGGTGCTTGGCAGCCGGGTAACCAGATTAGGAAATTCCCTGATAAAAGTCCGGTAACGATCTTCGGCTGTAGAACTGATATTCTGAAGTATCCGTTGCTGATAATCCATATATTTTTGTTCAACAATTATTCTGAAATTCCGGTCAAACTTATGATAATTAACATACAGATGGAGCAAATCATCATGGCCAATCTGCAAAACCATTGAAGGTTCTATGGCTTCTATATACAACTTGCTTTGTTGTTCTGAATAAAAACTTTGAATATCTGAAATCCAGGTGTTTTCAACAGAAAATTGAAGATTATGTTCCTTAAAATTGGTATCAAGCGCATACATTCTTAAACAGCCTGACACCACAAATGTAAAATCTCTGCAAATCTCACCCTCCTGCAGTAAAAAAGCTTTACGTTTCAGAACTCTTGGTTTGAATAAACGTAAAACTTCTTCTTTTTCTTTTTGGTCCAAAGGGAAGAACTTATTGAAATCATTAATCAGAAATTCAAAGGCTTGTTCTATGTTGCGATCTGTTTTCAGTTTGCGGTTGTTTTTGTTATACAGTAAAGGTATCCATAATTTTTCACTCAGAATATCTACGTCTGACGAAAACCAGCATACCTTCCAGCAGAAATACATTGTAATTGCAATAATTATCGGGACGAAAAACAAAATTCAGACAGTCTCTTCATATTCAGTTATCTTTTTTGACAGATAAAATGATCCGTAGTTTTTGCCAGGATGGTATTTTGCTTAAAAATGGCCGTCCGAAATGTATTGTGGTTAAAACAATAATGACCACCATACCCGAGAATGCCATAAATCCGGATATCTCATGCCCAGCCAACAAGACTGCTTGTTGATTAACCTTAAAATAAAGTGCTTTTCCCGCCATAACGGAGGCATCAGCAGTGGTATTTCCTTTAACGATCGCCGTGTGATAAGTGTTTTGAAAGAGGTCTGCAGCCACATGATTTGTCGAACCTATCTTTGAACTTAATTTATTATGGTAATCCTGTGCTCTCCAATATTCAACATAACCTATTACGGATGTGGGTATAAGACTACCTATAGCATTACGTGCCATGGCAAGATAACATAGTACTTGTGTAAAAATATCCAGCTTCACATTTTTGGTAACGTATTTCCCCACCCCGGCAAAAATCAACATATTGCCAAAGCCTCTCAGGACATACGGCAAAATCAGCATGTTGTAATCCGCGTAATTACCAATAGTAAAATAGAGGCTATAATAATACCCCGTTAATGAAGCGAACGCTATTGTAAAGAATATTTTAAAAGGACCGTTAATTTTTAAAAACCAATAATAGCTAAAGATTGCCCCCACCACTATGCCTGTAACAATCCCCCAGTTCAGGCTGCTTATGTGAAGGTGGTCCAATCGCAGTACCCCGGTTGTAAATGGCCCCAGAACACTACCGCTGGCTCCTAAAAATGGCTGCATAAATAAAATAGCCAGTATGGATATATTTACCGATTTTATCTTAAAAACCCCGGGGCTAACATAAGGTCTTCTTGCGCTAAACATTCTGAATGCGGTAAGTATTGCAAACAACAAAGAAAGCCATATAGCCACTTGTATGCTCTCCGAATGAAGCCAATTGAGCACCTGTCCATACGAAAAAATATAAGTCAGCGAGGTAAAAAGACAACACCATAAAAAGCAGCCAAACCAATCGATACCATATAAGGGCAGTTTCCTGGCAATCCTTATGTGCTTTAACAATAAAAGAGCTAGTATGATCATGAATGCGTGGGCACCAATGATGATCTTGTATATAGCTGTCCAGTTATAATCATAGTTAAGTTTGGTGGCCCAAATACCGGATACCTGTCCGCAAAAAAGAACAATCCCCAATACCACACTAAAGAAAACACCGTAATCTTTGTTTGGGGTTATAATGAGTTGTATGGATACTAATGTCTCAAAAGTTCCAAGCATTTTTGCAGTTCCCAGGATAAATGAAGCAGCTGCTATTACCGGTACGGATTCTGAAATAGTAGTTATAAAAAGCATGACCATGACCACCAGGGAGCATCCGATAATAATCTGCCGGGAAGTAAACCTGAGTTTAAACCGGAACAATAACGGAAACATAAAACAGATACCCACCATAGTCATTTGCAAAAAGAAATTCAAATCTTCTTTTAACAACTGATGGGCTCCGCTGATAGTTCCCGCTAAAGGCGGATAGGCTGTATTGGAGAACTGAAAAACAACCGAAAAAAAAAGAAACAAAACGATCCTCAGCCATCTGGGAACACTATTCCTGAAAGCTGCGACTGTATGTTTATGTGCGCCATGAGACATTTGTTATTTCTCTTTTTGAACATTTACAATTACATTCATTCCGGCTTTTAGTTGTGTAAGGATTTTAGGATCAGTGTGATTGTCAAACTCTATCCTGACAGGTATACGTTGTTGCACTTTAACAAAATTTCCTGTTGCATTATCTACCGGTACCATGGAATAAACAGATCCTGTTGCCGATGCAAAAGCTTCTACATGACCCCATAAAACAGTTCTGGGAATACCGTCTACTTCAAGCTTTACTCGATCTCCTTCTTTTATAAACGATACTTGCTTTTCTTTAAAATTTGCAGTAATCCATTTCCGGCCGTTATCGACAATATCTGTCAGTTGCTCCCCTGCCCGGACCAGTTGTCCTTCAGTTATAGTTTTCCTTCCTACAAATCCGCTAACGGGAGCTGTAATCACGGTATACTTAAGGTTTAGTTGTGCCACTTTCAGCTGAGCTTCGGCTCTTTTTACAGATGCGTTACTTACCTGGATTTTATTTTTGGCTTCCTGTACCGTGAGGCTGCTTCCTTCTTTACTTCTTTCTAAGGTTTCCAGCCGGGCCTTAAGGGCATCATAATCACTCTTAACCTGATCGAACTGTTGTTGTGTAACCGATTCTTTCCGCAGGAGCATGGTGTAGCGGTTATAATTTTTCTCAGCATTCCACAACCTGGCTTTAAGTTCCTGAATTCTCGCTTCGGAAATGTGTACCCCATTTTCTACGGTACTAATGGTTGAGGCGGTTACCTTTCTTCCGGCTTTTGCATCCAGTAGGGCTGCTTGGGCCAGTTCTTTTTGAACCATGTAATCACTGTTGTCAATAACCACAAGGGTATCCCCTTTTTCAACGCACTGAAAATCTTCATACCTTACACTTCCGATATAACCGCTTACCCTTGTGTTTACAGGTATCAAAAGCTGCTGTACTTGGGCATCATCTGTATATAGTTCTTTATTAAAAGTAAAAAAATAACAACCTACTGATGCCAATATGACAATTGAAAATAGCCCTATTCCAATTCTTCCAATTTTACCACGTGTATCTTTTTTGTAAGGTTTATGCCGTGCTGGTCTGTTCATAATTATAACTGTCCTAATATTTTTAATAATTGATAATAGGCATATACGATCCGGACTTTTGCCGTGGTCATCCTGAGGTCTGCTTCCAGTTTTTGGTTACTGGCATCCATCACTTCAGTATTTAATGCCAGTTGTTCCATATAATTGTCTGTAATCCTCCTGTAGTTTTCATTGGCGAGCTCCTGTTGTTTCTCTATCGTTTGAAGCTGGTTATATGCCTGCCTGCATTTGATGAAGTTATTACTTACATTCCGTATCAAATTTTGCTCTACAATCTCTTTGGATAAATGTGCAATGCTGATGTCTTTCTCGGCTATTTCAACTTTTCTCTTTGACAAGTATAAATTCCCTACAGGAATATTGACTTTTACGCCTACAGAATTGTTGTTGGCATAAATATCCTTTGCAGGAATGTCAAAAGCATACGGCCTGTTAAATGTTCCTGAAAAAAACAAAGAAACCTGAGGGTAATTGAATGATCGTTGTCGTTCCAGTTTCTTGTTTGCAATGTCAATGTTGACATTGGCTTCCTTGCTTTCCGGGTTTTCACCTAATGCGGAATCCTGCAATTTTTTATCTGTAGTCCGAAAAATCAGATTTTCGAATTCTACAGGAATATCCAGCAAATCATCTGGTAGAATTGTTGAGCCTTGTGGCAGATCTAATACGGAGATAATGTTATTGTTGGTTATTAATATCTGATCTTTGATATTGGTAAGTGCCAGATCAAAAGTGGACACCAATAACTCATTTCTTATTCTGTCACTCTTAAGCGCCATACCGGCTGAGTACCTGTCATTTATCTTGTTCAGCAACTCTTTACTAAGAAAAATATTCTTTTCATAAACGATCTTTTGTTGGTACAGCTGATATAAATCCAGATAGTATCCGATCAGGACAAGCTTTACACTTTGTGTGCGTTTCCGGAGGTTCAGTTCTGCCAGTCTATATTGTAATTCAGCTATATCTATAGTTGTATTGATTCGGCCGCCGGCATAGAGTAAAAGACTTGCCTGCAAAGCATATGAGTTTGCAAAATGAGGCATCTCATAGAAGCCGTCGGGCATTGTACCCAGCCCCACAACCCCCACATCTGTCAAATAACCTGCACTACCCGAGAAACCAATATCCGGTAACTTGTCATTCTTTCTGTCTCTGATCTCTAATCCGGCTCTTGTTAAGTATTCTGCACTTAGCTTTATTTCCCGGTTATTATCCGAAGCCATTTTGAGAAGCTCATTTACGGAGAGTTTTATGGTGTCATTCTGTGCAAACAGCAGGCCCGTGTTAATAATAAAGCAGGTAAACAAAAATATTTTTTCACCTATGGCATATATATTCATCCCTTTGTCAAAAATAAAGATGCAAATCTCACCATTTTATATACTCTGAACCATAGACAAAAGAAATCTGAATATGTCTAAAAGTAAGGTTGTTGTTTTCTATATTTGCAAAACAGATGCTCAGCTTTAAATAAGCGATTTAGCTCATTAAATGGTTACTAAAGGCAAAAATCAGTTAAAAGACATAGAAATCCCGTCCATAAAAAAAGACATCGGGATTACTCAAAATATACCGGATATACTTATCTATGATTCATTGGCCCACGAATCTGGTTTTGTACGAAATAAGCCTTTTCGTTCCGTACACTTTTCATTGATTTTTGTATTGAAAGGGACATTGCAACTGAAAGTCAACTTATTTGAATATTCGCTTAAAGAGCGTAATGTCATCATTATACCTCCATCTGCCATAAGAGAAATAAGGTGGAGTGATCGCAATGTTCATTTTATCTCATTATTATTTACTTCGGATTTCCTTCAGGAAACAGGTGCGCTGGGCAAATACTTTAATCTTGCCAATTTTCTAAAAGAGAGCCTGCTTACTTCCAGGGAAATAACAATCGAGGACCACGAACTGATTTTGGAGCTTATTTTTATTATATACAGGTTACAGAAAGGGGAAAATATTCAGGATACGGATACCGAGATTGTAAGAAATATTTTTAAAAGCATCTTACTTAAAGTCAAACATTATTATAATGACATTGATCAGCAAAAAAATCTATCCGGAACCATTATGTACAGATTTATGAGTTTGCTTTCTCAAAATTACTTAGTGAACCGTGAAGTATCATTCTATGCGCAAAAGCTATTTGTGAATGAAAAGTACCTGACCCAATTGCTAAAAAAACGTACCGGGAAAACCGCACGTAAATTTATTATTGATATGGTTATCCTGGAAGCAAAGGTATTACTGGATGACCGGTCACTTTCCATTAAGCAAATAGCAGAAAAACTTCGTTTTGAAAACCAGTTTCATTTCAGCAGGTTTTTTAAGCAGTATGCCGGTATGCCGCCGAGCAAGTACAGGAATTGACACCTCTTTGGCCTTCATACATTTGCCTTTTTATTATAATAAAATACCATAACCGTGACGTGCCCGTACACCATATCTAAGGTAACAATACCGGATATGCCGTATACGTACTCCAGGCATAATCTTCCCCTCCAGTACTTTTATAAAGGTTATCACCGATATTCCTGCTCCTGCAACAAAAAAATAAAGACACTTTTCTTAAAATCTTAAACAAGTTCAAGCTTATTTCTTAAAGTTCTTTATTGTCTTAGCCTCTCCAATATGATCAACTTTGTGATATTAAATATCAAATGGTTAATCAAATAAAATGAAGAATTTATGACAAATGAAAAAGATGTAATCATGAATGTAGTTCGTGATTATGCTACAGTTTTAAACACTGCCCGGATTGAGGCTATTCCCGGTTTTTACACCGACGATGCCATTTTTATGGCAAACGGCTCCAGAGGAATTACAAAAAATGATCTGCAAAAAAACACCGGCGGAAAATTTTTCAGCCATAACAGGTTCCGTATCGAATACAAGCCCGAAGAAATTATTGTATATGAATTATTCGCTTTTGTGACTGCCACGGCAAGAACATCTACAGATAACATTCCCCTCGGCATAACACTTAACAATACAACCCGTGATTTTTTTGTCTTTAAGAAGATAGCTGAAGATTGGAAAATTTTCCGGTATATGTTTAATAGTGACAATGCCCGGGCGATTTAAACCATGAAAACAGCAACATTATTTCGACCGGGCGGCCCCGAATATTTGTGCATCGTGGAAAGGCCTGTTCCTGTAGCTGTAGATGAGCAGGTATTGATTAGAGTAAAGGCATTTGGACTTAACCGTTCTGAATTAATGACCAGAAAAGGCTTCTCTCTCCAAGTACAGTTTCCCCGGGTTTTAGGAATCGAATGTGTTGGCGAGGTGGCATACGACCCGTCCGGGATATTAAAAAAAGGGCAACAAATCGCCGCCTTTATGGGTGGTATGGGCAGGGACTTTGACGGTAGTTATGCAGAATATACGGTTTTGCCAAGATCAATAATTATTCCTTTTGAAAGTAATCTGAATTGGGAAATATTGGGTGCTTTGCCGGAAATGTTTCAGACCGCATTCGGATCTTTACAAACGGCATTACAAATAGCTAAAGGCGAGCATATTTTAATCAGGGGTGGTTCTTCATCAGTTGGATTACTTTCAACACAGTTGGCCAAAATAAACGGACTTTATGTAATATCAACAACCCGGAATCCAAATAAAAAAAACTGTTTATCAGAACACGGCAGTGATGAAGTTTTCATTGACAACGGTGATCTGTCTTCTCAGGTTAAAAATCTACCTTATAAGATTGACAAGGTACTGGAACTGGTTGGAACCGAAACACTGCAAGATTCATTGAATTGTGTTAAACCCGGTGGAATTGTTTGTATGACAGGAATGCTGTCTGAAAAATGGACAATTGAGGAATTTGCACCCATGGATTATATTCCTGCCGGAGTTTATTTAACCGTTTACGACAGCGGCCGGTTAAGAGTTGAGGGGACTTTTTTTCAGGAATTTATCAAAGATATTGAAAAAGGGTCTGTTTTACCGGTTATCAAACATGTGTTTAAACTTGATGAGATAGTTGACGCACACAAATTGATGGAAAGTAATACAGGAGTTGGTAAAATTGTAGTTACTATCGAATAAAGCATTATAATGATGAAATCAGATTTACACATAAATCTACCTGTTATATCCGAAAAAACACTTTCGGATACATTCCGCCAGGATATAACCAAAGGATTAGGCGATAACCCGAAACGGTTGTTCTCAAAATATTTTTATGACGACGTAGGCGATAAACTATTTCAAAAAATAATGGAAATGCCGGAATACTATCTTACCGATTGTGAATTGGATATTTTCAAAAACAAAACGACAAGCCTGTCCCGGTTCATCCCGTGTAATAATAGGCCTTTTGATCTTATAGAACTCGGGGCCGGAGATGCTAAAAAATCGACCTATCTTCTCAAATATTTTAACACCCAGGGAATGGATTTCAGGTATATGCCTATTGATATTTCCGGCAATATCCTTAACGAGTTAGAAGAAAACCTGAAAAACGATATTCCGGAATTGAAAGTCGTACCATTAGAAGGAGAGTACTTTGAAATGCTAGACAAGGTCCTGGAATTATCCAATAAACAAAAGATCGTTTTGTTTTTGGGTAGTAACATTGGCAATATGGAAAGAGAAGATGCAGAAATGTTTTGCCGTGGTTTACACAACAAACTCACTACGGGGGATATTGTTTTAATTGGGTTTGACCTTAAAAAAAATCCGCATACTATTCTTAATGCTTATAACGATGTCAAAGGCATTACGGCTGCTTTTAACCTTAACCTTCTTTCACGCATAAACAAAGAATTGGGTTCGGATTTCGATGTCGACCGGTTTCAACATTATCAAAACTATGATCCGCTTACTGGAGAGTGCAGGAGTTTTTTGATAAGCCTTTCCAATCAACAGGTTTGTATCGGCGAAGAAGTGATCTCATTTGCAGAAAACGAGTTTATTCATATGGAAGTTTCCCGAAAGTTTTCACTAAAAGACATTGCCAGAATGGCTGAGATATCCGGATTTACACAGATAGCGGCATTAAAAGACACAAAAGGATGGTTTGTTGATGCTGTATGGCAGGTGAGCTGATCCAAAAAAATAAACACCATGAATGCAGAGACAATAACAAACGATAAAATTTCAGCACTTCAAAATCGCTATGCGGAAGTACGTAGCTTATCTGTAAAGATATGTGAACCGTTGGAAATTGAAGATTATGTGGTGCAGCCTGTAGGAGACGTCAGTCCGCCTAAATGGCATTTAGGGCATACTACCTGGTTTTTTGAAGCTTTTATACTCCAGCCCAATGAACCGGGATATAGGGTATTCCATGAACAATACAACTTTGTCTTTAATAGTTATTACGAAACGGTTGGTACGCGGGTTATCCGCACCAACAGAGGCAATCTAAGCCGTCCGTCCGTCGTGGATATTTATCGCTATCGTGAATATATTGACATCAAAATGAAGACTTTTTTTCAAAATAAAAACCTGAATGAAAATGTTTTACAGCTTATAGAACTGGGGCTTAATCACGAACAACAGCATCAGGAACTGTTGTTAGCTGATATCAAATTTATTTTAGGACATAATCCGCTGTTTCCCTCATATAATGGGGAAATAGTTGACAGCCAACGACACTCAAAACCGGTAAAATGGATCTCCTTTCCAGAAGGTGTATATGAGATAGGGTTTAAAGGAAGTGGCTTTTGTTTTGATAATGAATTGGGAAGACATAAAGTATATCTGAACGACTTCAAAATAGCCGATCGACCTGTTACCAACAGAGAATTCCTTCAATTTATGGAAGACGGGGGTTATAACAATTTCAAGCACTGGCATGCAGAAGGCTGGGATTGGGTTAAGCAAACAAATGCAAAAGCCCCCCTTTACTGGCATTTTATGGAAAACAAGTGGATGTATTACTCCTTAAAAGGACTAAAGGAAATTGATCTTGATAGAGCACTCTCCCATATCAATTTTTATGAAGCGTCTGCCTATGCCGCATGGAAGGGAATGCGGTTACCAACCGAAGCAGAATGGGAAGTGGCTTCTGAAAAGACAGATTGGGGATTACGCTGGGAATGGACAGGAAGTGCCTATTTGCCTTACCCCGGATTTAAAAAAGAACCGGGTGCGGTAGGTGAATATAACGGTAAGTTCATGGTGAACCAGATGGTTTTGCGAGGGGCATCGGTTGCCACCCCAAAAGGACATAGCAGAAATACTTACCGCAATTTCTTTTATACTAAGTCACAATGGCAATTTACCGGTATAAGGCTTGCAAAATAGTATTTTATTTAGAACAAAACGAAAAGGAAATATTCGGGCTTTCCGGTCCCGACAGCTGCGTGAAAGCAGCAATCGTAAAAACAATGCCTGCTAACAGACTAAGGCAAAAAAAGATTGTATAATCCGGTATCTTGAACAAGTTCAATGGTCTTTCTTAAACTTGTTTATAGGTTATTCTCATCTCTTTAAGGGAACTTTGCAGTGTGTTAAAATAACAGCTACAAATGAAAATACAAGTTTTTATTCAGAGACTAGTAATTGTGTGTTTCATAATGGTATTGAGTTTTTCCCTTAATGGACAAAACATTGAGAACACACGCTATTTTATGCAAAACCAAGTCATGCCAAACAGTTCGCAACCTTATGGTAACAACAAAAAACATGGACATTACCTGAAGTCTGTTGATGCTAACATCTATTACGAGGTGTATGGTGAAGGTAAACCATTGGTTGTACTACATGGCGGAATAGTAGGCAGTACAAAAGAAATGGGACAGTTTATAGATAGTTTATCGAAAAATCATAAAGTAATAGCTATTTCTACACGTGGCCACGGTAAATCTGAAATAGGACATATACTTCCTTCTTATGACCAGAAAGCCAAAGATGTAAATGCTGTTATAAGCAAAGAAACCAACGATAAAGTAATTGTTCTTGGTTTCAGTGACGGAGCATATACAGGATACTTCTTTGCTAAAAATTATCCTGGTAAAATATCCAAACTTATAGCTATCGGAGCCGGCGAATGGAAGAAAGGTTTTCGTCGCTTTAATATGAGTTCCGAAATAATTTCATCTGCAGATAGCCTTTACTGGCAACAACAACTCTCATTGAGGCCCGAACCGGAAAGAGTTGACGAATGGTTTCATACACTCAATGATTATTATAGTTCACTTGAAATCAGCACTACCATGTTTAAGGAAGTAAAATGCCCGGTACTGTTGCTCGCAGGTGAAAAAGATGAAAATGCGCCCTTATCAACAATTATGGCTGCATACGATTATCTTCCAAATGCTCAATTAGGCATTATACCTAATGCCCCTCATCCCGCTTTTATTACAAATTTTCCGGCGGTATGGTTTTGTATAGCACCATTTTTAAAACAGAAAACAGAACAAATTAAAAATTAAATAAAATGAATACAAACGTAGAAACCGTTCTTTTACACCACCTTACTGCCTTTGGCAATAATGATTTAGACGCAATACTTGAAGATTATACCGAAAATTCAATAATCTTTACCCCCGAAGAAATTATAACGGGCTTAGCTAATATCCGGATTTTTTTTAAGGACTTTTTTTCGGCAGTACCAACCGGCTCTGTTTTTGGAATGAAACAAAGAGCTATTGAAGGAGACGTAGCCTTTATAGTTTGGAGCAGTGAATCTTCAAACACCAAAATCCCTCTTGGGACCGACACTTTTGTTTTTAATGAAAATAAAATACAATATCACACAGTAGCAGATTACAGAATTAAAAAATAATGTATTACCATGAGAAGAGCTTTCAAGTTCGTTTTTTCCACAATTGCTGTGATGTGTGCAGGGCCGGCAGTTAACGCGCAGGAGTTTTTATCACCTGCAAATTCAACGGTTGAAGGTACCGCGCCTGGTATGAAGGTTAAATTGCTCAGTGAGACGGACCAGACTAAAACCTATGTCTTGATTTTCAAAAAAGAAGACGAATTGCGAGCAGGTTTGACCGAGTTTGCGAAAACATACAATGTAAAAAGTGCTCATTATACCGGTATTGGTGATGCTTTATCCGCCAAATTCGGCATTTTTAACTATAAAAGAAAAGAATTTAAGGTTATCTCCGTAGACTCTGCGGAAGTAGCATCATTTGAGGGGAATATAGTATTATATAAAAATGATCCTGTAGCGCATACCCACGCAAGTGCCGCGGCTACAAACGGATTGGTATATGGCGGTCATTTGTTGCAACTAATAGTGGGGCCGACATTTGAAATATTTGTAACCGTAGAAGAAACGCCCTTATATAAAAAATATGACCCTGAATTTGATGCTACCATTATAGCCCCTGAACTGGAAAATTAATCATTAACCATAAATATCATGGAAATAACAGCAGCTGTAGTAAAAGATAAAGGCGGTGAATTTAAATTGGAAAAAGTTACGCTTGATGAGCCAGGTGCAGAAGAAGTATTAATAAAAATTGTAGCAACAGGAATTTGTCATACCGATATGGTAGCCCGTGACTTTATAATGGGTGCCCCGGATTTCCCAGTGATATTAGGACACGAAGGGGCAGGAATTATAGAAAAAACAGGCGGAAATGTTCATCATCTAAAAGCAGGGGATCATGTAGTATTAACTTATGGTTTCTGTGGCGAGTGCGAAATATGTCGTACCGGAAACCCGGCATATTGTTACGAATTTTTCGATAGAAACTTTTCCGGTTCAACAATAGAAGGGCACCATCACCACCATGACCGTGACGGTAAAGATATTAATGACAATTTCTTTTCACAGTCATCCTTTGCAACATATGCCATAGCTCATAAAAACAATGTTATTGCGGTTCCAAAAGATGTCCCGCTTGAAATACTGGGACCACTTGGTTGCGGCATTCAGACCGGGGCGGGTGCAGTAATTAATACGTTGTGTATAAAAGCGGGAAGTTCAATTGTTATATCAGGGACTGGTGCAGTAGGATTATCTTCTGTAATGGCGGCAAAAGCGTCATCGGCAACTACCATAATTGCCGTAGATATTAATGATGAAAGGTTGGTTTTTGCGAAAGAACTTGGCGCAACCCATACTATCAATTCACTCAATGAAAATGTCCCTCAGCGAATTAAGAAAATACTGCCCAATGGCGTTCAGTACGGAGTAGATACAACAGGAAGAAACGAAGTTATTAATAACACATTGGAGAGCCTAGCTCCGGTGGGTGAATTAGCCATTATAGGTGTCGCCACAAAACCTTTAGAATTGCAGACAAATATTTTCCTTACCAAAGGATATAAAATCAGGTTTGTCAACCAAGGAGATAGTGTTTCGGAAGAGTTTATACCAAAATTAATTAATATGTTTAAAAACGGACAATTCCCTTTTGACAGGTTAATTAAAAAATATTCGTTTGAAAAGATAAACCAAGCTGTTGCGGATTCTGAAAAAGGAAAAAC
Organism: Sinomicrobium halophytocola; assembly: GCF_052983395.1. NCBI lineage: Bacteria > Pseudomonadati > Bacteroidota > Flavobacteriia > Flavobacteriales > Flavobacteriaceae > Sinomicrobium > Sinomicrobium halophytocola. The sequence goes on along the minus strand of NZ_JBRKIT010000024.1, from coordinate 206,268 downwards.
TATAAAATCGGTATTGCTCATTGGTGATTACAACAAATAGTCTGATACCATTATGAAAGCACTAATATCAATCCTCAAATTATCTACTTCTACTTACAAATAACATTGTTTATGGCCAGGTAAAATACCCCGTTAACAATCGATGAAAAAAGTACTACGGGTGAGTATCTATAAACCTCAAACAGTTCCTTCAAATTATATTATGTGTTTTATAATTCCGGGAGGGGCTTTTTATATCCTTGGATATGATGATTAAGGCATTTTCCTTGCAAAATCACTTGTTGTAAGAGGATATACGGCAGCAGTTCTAAAGTTCCGTTTGGCCCGGCTTAAACCCGGAATTTCCTTAGAACAATTAGCAAAGGTAATGTCGTTTTATAAACCCCGATCCTGGTAATCGCGATAAATATCAGGATATCAGGAACGGGATTTGAACATTTTGCCCGGTGATCAATATTTTTACTTGATTTGTAGCTTCAGGGTTATTTTTATCCTGGAATTTTCAAGAAAAATCTACCATAGCTTTGATAACATTGTTTTCCGGATCGAGCCAGCTATCAAAATCGCGGATCATTTCGGTATAATGTGCTTTGTGGGTAACAAAGGCTTCTACCGGGAATTCCCGGATATGGGCTATAACGTATTCAAAATCTTCCAAAGTGGCATTCCGGCTGCACATCAGGGTGGTTTCTTTGGCGTGTATTTTCGGGTGATTGAATACCAGGTCTTCTTTGGAGAGTCCCACAAGAACGTACCTTCCACCGTGTGCCATATAGTCCGTACCGCTTTCGAGTGCCCTTTTGTTGCCCGTAGCGTCAAAAACCACCGTAGCCAGGTCGCCATCGGTAATATTATCCACACCGGATACGGGGTCTTCGGAAATATGGAATACATGATCGGCACCGGCTATATCCCTGGCAAAACCTAACCGTGTTTGCACGGCATCTATGGCTATAACCCTGGCCCCGGCTATTTTGGCAAGTTTTATGATCCCCAGCCCTATGGGGCCACAGCCCACCACTACCACAGTTTCGTTAGACTCCAACCCTGCCCGGCGTATGGCATGTGCCCCGATAGCCAAAGGTTCTACCACGGCCATTTCTTCGTGCGACAAACCGTCTACCGGGATCAGGAGATCATTTCGCACAACAATTTCTTCCTGCATCCCGCCATCGGCATGGACGCCAAGCACACGAATATCGGTACAGCAATTGGTTTTTCCCTTCCGGCAGGCAATACAGTCGCCACAGCTTACATAAGGCATTACAATGACTTTATCTCCTGTCTTCAGTCCTTTATCGTTCTTTTCTATTTCCAGTATTTCCGCAGCCAGTTCGTGCCCCAGTATCCGGGGATACTGAAAAAAGGCCTGGTTACCCGCATAAGCGTGCAAATCGGTACCGCATATGCCTACTTTATGTATCTTGAGCAGGGCATGGCCTTCTTTTTTTTCCGGTTTAGGTTTGTCTTCCAGGACAAATTTGCCGGGGGTCTCACATACTATATATTTCATTTTTTTTAAGTTTTAGGTTGTAAGTTACGGGTTGCAAGTTTCAAGTTACAGGTTATAGGTCGCAGGTTTGGGCACAAAACGAGGTGGCTGAGTGTTCCGAACTACGTTCGGAATGTATCGAAGCCACCGGGTTACAGGTTCCATATTCATTTTATATTTAATACTATTTCCGCCGGTTCCAGTCCTTCCGAACGGGCTTTGAGAACAACTTTTTCACCGCTTCCATCGGATTGCAGGATGATCAGGCATTTTCCGTTAAAGGCGTTCTTTTCCGGGGCTTTCATGGAAGTGGTGTCGGCCTGGTAGCCGTTGTCCACTCCTACTATTTTGGCTCCCCCGCTTACTTCAAAAAATACTTTGTTGTCCGCTTTCGGAACAATATTTTTATCTTTATCCACTACATTTACGGTTACAAAGCACAACGTTTTTTTATCTTTCTTCAGATCGTCCCTGTCGGGCTGTAATTGCAGCGCAGCGGCTTTTCCTGCCGTACGGACCTCCTGCTCCAAAACAACTTTACCGTTTTTCCGGGATACGGCTTTAAGCGTTCCGGGAGTATAAGGCACACGCCACATAACATGGAATACATCTTCCTTTTTGGACTTGCTGCCAAGCGATTTGCCATTGAGGAAGAGCTCTACCTCATCGGCCTGGTTGTAATAGGCCCATACATCTACCTCCTGCCCTTCTTCCCAGTTCCAATGAGGGAATACGTGTAGCACAGGTTTATCGGTCCACTCGCTTTGGTACATGTAATATACATCTTTCGGAAAACCTGCGAGGTCTACAATACCGTAATACGAACTCCGTGCGGGGTAATCGGGGTATGGTACGGGTTCGCCGAGAAAATCAATTCCCGCCCATACAAATATACCGGAAATAAAATCGAGGTCTTTAACTACCTTCCAGGTTTCTTCATGGGTCGATCCCCAGTAAGCTGCAACCTGGTCATAAGCCGATACGGTATAATCTTCATGTCCTTCAAAAGGCGCATCGAATGCTTCGGGCCAGTGCATGATACTGTCCGACGGCATGTCGTAACAGCCCCTGGTGGCAAGACCCGAAACATTTTCCGATGCGATAAATTTTGCTCCCGGGAACCGGTTGGGAAGGTCTTTATAGGCATCTATTTTATAGTTAAACCCGAGTAGGTCCAGCGCGCCGGACTGGTATATAAAGTTCTTTCCGGGTTCGTTTTCAGTCAATGCACAGGTCACGGGGCGGGTAGTATCCAGCGATTTTACGATATCGGTAAGTTCCCGTGTTATGGCTATGCCGGTACTGTCGAATTGTTCGCGAATCTCGTTGCCTATGCTCCACATTATCACGGAAGGGTGGTTCCGGTCGCGCTTTATAAAATCTTCCAGGTCTTTTTTGTGCCATGCGTCCCAATCGGTATGGTAATCTTCCTTGACCTTTTTCTTTTTCCAGGAATCAAAAGCCTCATCCTGTACAATAAATCCCATTTCGTCACATAGCCGGAGTAATTCCGTTGAATGCGGGTTGTGCGCGGTGCGAATGGCATTGGCCCCCATTTCTTTCATAAGGGTGAGTTTCCTGCGGAGCGCATCCCCGTACACTGCCGATCCCAGGGCCCCGGAGTCGTGATGCAGGCATACACCGAGTATTTTCATGGATTTGCCATTGAGCGAAAAGCCTTTTTCAGCATCAAAGTCAAAATACCGGATACCGAGCGGGGTTTCGTACTCATCTGTTTTTTCTTCTCCATCATAAACCCGGGTAAGTACTTTGTACATATCGGGGCTGTCTACACTCCACAACTGCGGCTCCTGTACTGCCAGGTGCTGCCGTACTGTTATGGTTTGCCCGGAAGCTATATGCCGGGAAGATTCAGTCGTTGCCACACTACGGCCATTGCTGTCCATGATTTCCGATACGACTTTCAGTTGCCTTTCTTCCGTATTTTCATTAGTCACCTCTACCTCCAGCGTTGCTTTGGCAGAAGCCCTGGAGACTTCGGGAGTGGTGACGTATGTGCCCTGCGGCGCTACATGTAATTTCCCGGTAGCTACCAATTGTACATTGCGATAGATACCGGAACCGGTATACCAGCGGGAATTGGGTTGCGGGGAATTGTCTGCCTTTACGGTCAGTACATTGTCTTTTCCGTTAAAATTAAGATAGGCGCCAATATCGTAGCCGAAGGAGATATAACCGTTGGCCCTTTTGCCCAGGCTATGCCCGTTGATCCACACTTCGCTGTTACGGTATACCCCGCCAAATTCTATCCGTACGGACTTATCCTGCCATTCATCCGGAACTTTAAATGTTTTGCGGTACCAGCCTATACCCGTGGGCAATGCGCCTCCGGCAGTACCTGCCGGGTTGTCTTTTCCGAACTCTCCTTCTATGCTCCAGTCGTGGGGCAGGTCGAGCACGCGCCAGGAGCTGTCGTCATATTCCATAGCAGAAGCATTAAGACTATCTCCCAACAGGAACTTCCAGTTTTCATTAAAGTCCTGAATGATCCGCGCCGGTTTTTCTTCGGTATGACAACTAAAGAAGATTACAGCTATGGCCAGGTAAAACAGGTTCTTGGTTGTTTTTATCATAGTATTGGTTACATTACAAGTTCCAGGTTACAAGTTCCAGGTTACAGTTTCAAAGCCAAAAATAGAGGTGGCTGAGTGTCCCGGCTCCGCCGGGATGTACCGAAGCCCCGCGTTACAGGTTATTACACAGAGATACTCAAAGACACTCAGAGGTTCACAGAGGGTATTTGACCCGGGTAAGCTTTTTTCTTCTCTTCTCCAAGGTCTAACATCTTACATCTAAAATCTCCCCTATTGAAATTCCATTTTATCCAGTCCCTAAACTGGTGCTCGTTTGAGCAAAGCGGAAACGAGTACCTATTGTAAAGTGCGTTTGCAACGCACACGAAAAGACGGACTTTTTATTTTTTCTATATATAAGTTCTGAGTTCTAAAGTCTCTCATCTTAAATCTAAAATCTTATATCTTATATCTCCTCTATTGAAATTCCATTTTATCCAGTCGCAATCGGCTGAGATCGGGGGCGGACAATCGTATTTTATAAGTCCCCGCATTGATATATCCTCCCGTGGTAGTATTGAGTATTTTCCATTTTACATCCGCTACCGGGAAGTTTATCTCATCATCACGAAGCACTATACCGTCGGAAGATTCTATTTGCAGCCTGACTTTTGCCGCTTCCGTGCCGGTATTCATATACCGGAAACGAAGCAGGTATTCCCCGGCCAGGCCCGGGTTTACTTCCCAGGTAATGCTGTTGTTCCCGTCTTTTACAAAGGTTACATAATCTTCTTTTTTAAAATGTCCGCGTTCCGCTTCTTTCCCGGATATGGCGGCATCCTCGGCTTCGTGCGTAAACACAGGACGCGAGTCATCATCTTCTCCCATATCGTATTCCGGCACCACCACAATACTATACATACCTACCCGCTTATTTTCCCCGGTCCCGTTTTTACCGAAAACTACGTCTTCACCCCGGGTTGCCTTACGGTGGTAAACGGTATATGTTTTTCCGGCTCCGTCTGCCGCTACATCTCCTGTTTTTTCATATCCTTTAAGCCACACAGGTAAAACGGTCACCACGCTATCCATAAGCACATAGACATCGGAGTTCCGCAAGGGGATAAAACTACCGCGGAAGTCTTTACCTGCCAGCTCTTCCCAAAAGCGTATACGGTCCGCCCCGAAAAGCTGGTAAGGCAATGCTGAAAAACGGACTTCACTATCGGTACATACCCGGTCTCCTGTATCTAACCAGGAAACTATCTCGTATTTCCCCTGTATTGCGGCATCGGCCTGTACCCCGGTAATATTGGCAGGCGATGCCGGGGCCGCGCGGGCTACGGCATCATCCGCAGCAATAGCTATACCTGATATAATAGCCTGCCCGGAGGTTACTTCGGGAAAGGATATTTTTAGCTTTCCTTGTTCTGCTCTTGCCCGAAATGTTTTTTTTAAGGCTTTGTCATGTCCTGCTTCTTTCCAGATATCGAGATTGTGAAGTACGGTTTTATCATTGATAGCAATATCAAAATTACGCCAGTTGCTGCAATCGGTATGTGTACCGGTTCCGTACCAGGGTTCTGTAAAAAACAGGGTTACGGTATATTCCCCGTCAGGTACCGGGAATTCGTAGCGAAGCCTGTCCATACCGTAACGGTAATGCTGGAACAGCCGCCAGTTGGCGGTACCGGAAACCGGATCAAAAGTTCTGCCCTGGCTGGCATAAAAATCGGGAAGGCCAGCGAAATCATCGGTCCAGGAAAGGGAACCCCAGGTATTTTCCCCGCTCTTATGCACATCGGCAGCCCAGATATTGCCATAGGTATCCGTATATTCCGCTCCCCCGGCATTTACCCGGTACAGGTAATTTTTATCCCTTTCGGGTTCCATGATATCTTCTGTAGTCTCTTTCCATTGTTTAAGTCCGGGGGCTTCGGGCAAGTGATGCAGCACGACATGATCTCTCGCTACTTCCCTGCCGTTCTCATAGCCTACGGCATAAAGCAGGTTGTGCTGTACGGGTACGTTATCCCAATGAAAATGCTTCCCTTTGCCGGGGTTTTTCTTTTTACCCAGCGAGATCTTACCGGTATCATTGAACAATTCCACTTCCTCGCAATTGGAATATACGACAATACTGTCTTTGGTCCCGGCTTTTGTCCATCGGTCCGGCCAGGAATGGGATACGATATAAATCATAGGGTCCTCATGGGCCGGGGCATAGTTGGCCATATACATATAATAGGCATCGAGTGGTTCTCCCCATACGGTAAACAGGCCCTTGTAATTTACCGGGCCTACGCGGTCCATATCGCGCCATGCTTCACCGTTCTGGATTCGCCCCGGATTTTCATGTGATGCGAACAGCCAGTTGAACTGGCCTGCTGCCTTATCCCTGACGGATTCGGCCTGGGCTACCTTGATCTCCATAAGTTGTGAAAAACGCTCTTCGGTATAGACTCCCTTCTGACGGAAAGGGCCTTCTCCGTGCAACCCGGCAGTACGCCAGGCGCCATACTCTCCGTTGAGCCATTCTTTACTGAGCTCAGCGCCGTAGTTAAAGGGGTCCCCTCCATAGGTGCCCGACCAGTTTTGTATGACATTCCAATCTGTCCCTTCTCCGCCGTTACAGGTCGTAACCAGTCTTTGGGCGGATGCGGTCGGGTCCATTTGTCTTATGATTTCGGTACACTCCCGTGCAAAGGCTTCGGGGATAACACTTTCGTTCTGTAGTCCCCAGAGCACTACGGAAGGACTGTTCCGCCGTTCGCGTATCCACTGTTTTAAGAGTTTTTTGAAGTTTTCGCGAAATTCGGGAGTATCGTACCAGATATGTGCGGAAAACTGGCTCCAGAACAGCAGGCCTTCTTCATCGAGATGTTCCTGGTATCGCAGATTATGCGGTTGGTGTGCTTCCCGGAAAGCATTGAACCCGGCAGCCTTTACCTGGTCTACCCGTGCTTTTACCTGTGTACCGCTAAAGGCATGACTTTTCCCGGTAAGGTGCTCGTATTCGCAGGTTCCGTTGATAAACAAGGGTTTGCCATTGAGGTAAAAACGTCTGTCGTCTCCTTCTCTACCCGCCGGCCAGCTGATCCAGCGTATACCGTAAGGAGTACCTATGCTGTCCACAACTTTTCCGTTCTCCCTGATGACGGTGGACAACTGGTACAAATAAGGGTTTTCGGGCGACCATAAATGCGGACGCTCCACTTCGAGTTTTGTTTTTGCGGTCTCCAGGACTTCTCCCTTTTTCAGCGATACATTCTGAACGGCCTGTGCGATAATCTTGTTCGTACTATCCCGTAAAGTATGCTTCAGTTGTACCCCGGCCCGCTTTGTACGGTAATTATGTATTTCGGCTGTTACCCATAACAAGGCTTTTTCTTCGGATACTTCGTCGCCGTTCCAGATATGTACACCGAATGGCTCTACACGAACATCTTCGGTAATCACAAGGGATACGGGACGAAATATCCCCATAGGTTGTGATCCTTCGGAAAATCCCCATTCGCCGGAACATCCGCCGCATACCCAGGGCAGATCGGCTATAAAGGCAGGGTGTTCTGCTTTTACGGCTATGATATTGGGCTTGCCGGTATGTACGGCATCCGTAATGTCTATGGTAAAGGTGGTTCGCCCGCCCTGGTGCTCCCCGAGTTTCTGGCCGTTGACCCATACGGTCGCATAAGACCCGACACCTTCGAAGAACAGGAAATAATGTTTGTTCTTTTCTTTTTTGTCCAGTGACAACTCACGGCGATACCAGGCGGTACCGTGACGATTACCATGCTTCATCCGGCGGTATCCCTCGTAACGGTCCCAGTTGTGCGGAATGTTTACCTGTTGCCAGGCGGTATCAGGGAAATCACGGCGAATAAAGGATGCTTCTCCAATAGTGTCCCGGCTTTCTTTGATCGTGGTTTTCCAATCTGCATCCAGGGGAATGACCCGGCGGACAGATTTTTCCTGGCCGGCGGACATTCCCGGAATGCAGCACCATAAACATATTAAAACTAGTATTTTGTACATTTTTTTATTTATAGTTGGGGTGGGTTGTGGATTCGAGATTCGAGGTTCGAGGTTCCAGGTTTCAAGTTTCAAATTGCAGGTTAAAAGTTGCAGGTTTCGGGTTACAAGTTACAGGTTGCGGATTTGTGGATTTGTGGGTTTGTGGGTTTGTGGGTTTGTGGGTTTGTGGGTTTGTGGGTTTGTGGGTTGCAGCCAGAGCAAAGGCGGCTGAGTGTTCCGGGCATAGCCCGGAATGTATCGAAGCCCCGGGTTGCAGGTACTCGTTGCAAACGAGCATCAGGTCAAAGACAAACTTAATAACCCAGTAACTAATAAAACAACCAATCTATAGCTTTCTTCTCGTCTGCCCCGACGAGTCCGGCATCACGGTCCTTGATCTCCTGTTCCGCATCTATAAACCCGAGAATAAGGGCCCGGCCTTTGTCCAGTACCAGTTCGTTATTCCCGGCATCGAATTTATAGGTATGTATGTTTATTCTCGGCATATCTTTTACTTCCATTGCGTTGGCTATGACTACTTCGGCTTCTCCCCGCAGGTTTCCTGCCGCATTGGTTTCGAGTACAGGGGGTAATAAAAATCGTTTTTGATCGGTATTGAAATACCCGACCACGACTTTTACGGGTTTATCATTCTGAAATTTAAGATGTGTTCCCCGTTCTATCTGTTCTTCCTGCGATATATATACGCCTTCGAGCACTTTAAGTTCGTCAGCTATCGCTGTTACGGGTATTCCTTTATATACCTGCTGACCTGTTTTTACCACATACCTTTTTGCTTCCTGTTGCAATGTTACTTCTGCGGACGCCCAGGGATTTACTTCTTCTTTTTGTAGTTTTCCGTCTTCGGATGCTTTAAGCCTTTCTATATTTCTTTGAAGGTTAGCCAGTTCTCTTTCGTATAACGGCAGCATTTCTTCCCAGGTTTTGTGCTTGCCATCGTCTCCGCCTATCGGTATACGTCTTTGGGCGGTTTGCATACTATTAGCATACAAGTAATTATCTTTAGTTAATTCTACTAATTCTTTATAGTGTACTATACTCTTTTCCAGCGGATCTACGGCTTTTTCCAGATCCGGCAGGTTTTCGGAATACTGGTAACGCAATACGTGCTGCATGGATTTTACTTTCCACGAAAAGAAATTGGCGAAGGCCCTGTAGCAGTACATGTCGTTTTTAAGCCTTTGGAATTCTTCCTTATTTTTGGTTACCCCGGCTTCGGCTTTTTCTATGGCTTCGACCGCTTTTTCGCCATGTGCCGTAATTTCACTGATAATCTGTACCGGGGTCTCTCCTGTATGCTTCTCCCCGTTCCATTCCTTTTCGGCATACTCGATGAGCTTTTCCCCTACGGGACCACAGGATTCGTAAAACCCGGGATAAATATGATATTTATATGGATTTACAAGCTGGCTGGCCAGCATACCCAGCAACAGGGTTTGCCTGTTACCCTCGGTAATACCGAACCTTCTCAGTGTTTTGGGGGCTATTTCCCCGGATTCTTCATAGGCATCGAGAATAGCCTTACCTTGTTCCGGGCCTGTTCCGTACATGTCTGCCAGCATATCGCCCCAGTAGGCAATTTCGTCTGTCCTGTTTCTTTCGCTTTTCCAGGCATATCGCGCCCAGGCCTTGTACCATATCCAGTCGCGCTCTATTTCCAGTAAACGGGGTTCGGTTTTGTCGGCTGTATAAGGCCAGTCCCAGTAAGACGCCTGCGGGTACAGGTGCAGGGCATTGGCGCCGTGAACGCGATGCATAGCGAGTACGCTTTTCTGAATGAAATCGGGCGAACCGTAACGGAAAGGTTCCAGGTTGGCCAGGATATGTACATTGGAGATATGTACGGAACCTGCTTCACTCAGCTTTTTATGAATTTCGGACCACGGGCCACGCGGTTCGTAGGTAGTGAGGGACTCCCCGTTGTATTTATGAGTTGTATAGAGATTGTTATATAGGGGCAACGCATGTTCCATGACCAACGGCGCGTCGGTATCATGGGCCCGGAGAATAATAGGCGGTTCATCTGTACGGCCCAGCGCTTTAAGTCCATCCTTAACCCCCGGAATGATGGTTTCGGTAAACCACTTTACATCGGTTTCCTTACCGCTCATGGCTTCGCCGAGGGCTACCAACAGCCCTACATTGGGATATTTCTCTATAAAAGCGGCAATGGATTTCCTGGTGTAATCGGCTATCAGCGGGGTTATAGGCCGCTGCCTGTCCTGGGTCTTAATATCGTAATGCTCGGCAAAGGGTTTGGACACGATAATGTTGTAGAACATTTGTATGACCCAAATCCCCCTTTTGTTGGCTTCTTCGGTAAGAAAACGAAAGATCTCCTCGTTTTTCTTAAAGGTTTCTTCGTCTACTTCTACGGCAAAAGGATAGTCGTTCAGCTTTACCAGGGAAGCAAACGGGTGGCCGTTCCACAGGTAAAGGGAGTTCATCCTGTTTTCTACCATATTGTCGAGATATTCGATCCACAACTCTTTATCGTAAAACCAGGGAAAGGTTTCCGGGGTATAGGGGTATTCGTATACGGTCCTGCCGGGAAGATAGGTGGGTTTCTGTACCCCGATACAACTACCGCGAAGTACCATTTTGGGGGCATCGGAGAAATCGAGCGTAAAGTCCACCTCACCGGATTCTTTGACCCGGTCCGCTATTTCCAGTGCACCGTATAAGGCTCCGGAAGGGTCTGCGCCTTCTAACCGTAACCCGTTTTTTGTTGCTGCAATGCGAAAACCTTCTTTTTTAAGTGAACTATCTCCGGCATTCCGGATGTAAATTGTTTTTGCATTCCCGGAAAGCAAGGTGGTATCTGATAAAATATCGGTTTTATAACCTGCTTCCTGTAATGCTTCCGAGAGTTTTTCCGCTCCGAATTTTATTCTCGGCGAAGCGTCAGCGTCGTAGACAACAGTTACCTGCTTTTTTTGAGAACAGGACAGGAATATCATGCTCAGGATGAGGATAAAGTACGGTTTGTATGATTGGGTTTGTTGCATTTTGATTTAATATTACAGGTTACAAGTTGCAGGTTACAGGTTATAATTTTAGTCACAAAGCCAAAACGGAGGTGGCTGAGTGTCCCGAACTATGTTCGGGATGTATCGAAGCCCCGGGTTGTTGCAGGCACTCGTTGCAAACGAGCACCTGGGAGCCTTTTCTTTTTTCAATACATAAATCTTACGCCTAACATCTAAAATCTCATATCTACCCTTACTGAAATACCGATTTCAAATAGGCTACATTGGCGCCGTAGTTGGCTTTTACGTTCCTTACCATGTTTACATCTCTTGACCTTTCTACGATGAGCCATCCTTCCCACTTCATTTTGTCGAGGGTTCTTTTTATTTCGGGCATATCTATCTGTTTATCGTTTTCCAGCCATACGCCATCGGTATTGGAACAGTGTATCTGGGCGATATGTTTTTTTCCAAGTATACGAAGTTCCTCGCTAATATCTTTTCCGTGCTCTACGGCATTGGCGAAATTGAAGGAACTTTTGATGTACGGGGAATTAACTTCTTCCAGGAATTTTTTTTCTTCAGTGGCATCAAAAGAGGTTTCCACGGCGATGACCCCACTTATCTTACCTGCTTTTTCTCCTGCACTGCGGAGTCTTTTCACGATTTTGGGGCGCAATTCGGAGTGTTTTACCATATCGCCCTGTACCCCGAGTGGTAAAAAGGCTATTTTGACATTCATGGCTTTCATGGCATCTACCGTATCCTGTACCATACGGTCTACCGTAGGACGTTCGGCAAAGGACTGGGCATAAAATCCGGACATGGCTATGGAACTGATACCTACACCGGTATTCCGGGAGGTTTCGAGGAACTGTTTTACCATAGCGGGATCGGACAGTTTACTGTCAAAAGTTTCCCTCGAACCGAGTCCGCCCATATCCAGTTCTATACCATCGGCATGTATTTCTTCTGCAAGAGAAAAGGCACTGAGTTTTTGCCTTTTTAATATCATCCAATCGCACACAGCTATTTTATACCGCTGCTTTTTGATATTTCCAGTCAGCGCCTCTATCGGGTTACCGTATGCCCCGACTACTACTATTCCTGCCGTAGCCATGGAAACGGTTTTCAGAAAGTCTCTTCGGTGGTTTTGTTTATGCTGGTTTTTCATTGTTTGGGTTATCAGGTTTCAAGTTACAGGTTTACAAAACGAGGTGGCTGAGTGACAGCCGCAGGCTGTTGTACCCAAGCCACCGGTTTGCAGTCTAAGCCAAAGCAGAGGCGGCTGAGTGTTCCGGCGGAGCCGGAATGTATCGAAGCCCGGGTTCTACTCCCCCCTCCCTGTTCCCGGCCATATACCGTTCTCTATAGGATAAGACACCATTTTATCAGGGTCTATTTTTACGTATTTTATCTTTTCTCTTCTCCAGGTATATACGATATGGATCATACCGTCCGCGCCCTGGATTACGGAGGGATAGGAATACTGACTGATCTCGGAGTCTTCGAGGATAAGGGATGCTTTCCAGTTGATACCGTTATCCGACAGGGAAACATGTAAGGGAGTCCTCGGGCCTTTTACTTTTCCGTCCGGTGGCAATACGTGATTGTATACCAGCAAATGTCTTCCGTCTTGCAGGGTCACGGCATCGGTGCCGGAGTTATTGTTAGGCAGGTCAAGCAATTCCCAGTTTGACCAGGTTTCCCCGTAGTCTTCGGACCAGGACGTCCCCAGTGCCCTGTTTCGCGTACGGCAGATGATCTGTAGTTTTCCGTCTCCGTGTTTGAGTATGCTGGGCTGAATGGCATTTATGGGCTCCGGTCCTCTCGGGATGGTATCGGTCATGCTCCACGTTTCTCCGAAATCGGGGGTGATCTCCATACGCACATGCCAGCCGTTTCCTTCGGTACTGGTAGGGCATACGAGCTTACCGTTTCCGACAAGTTCGGGTTTATTCTTTACCGGCCCTATATATCCTTCGGGCAGTTCTTCGGGCTCGGACCAGGTTTTTCCGCCGTCGGAAGAAGTCATTTTTAATCCCCACCATTCGGATGGTTTAGGGCCTATTTTATAAAACAATAACAGGTCGCCATCGGGAACCTGGTACAAAACGGGATTCCACGACGGGTAGCGCAACGTATCGTTTATCACACCATTGGCCACTTCTATGGGTGTACTCCAGCTATCCCCGGTATTACGGCTTACCCATATACCTACATCAGGATTGCGCTCCTTGGTGCCGCCGAACCATGCGGCTACAAGCCCGTCCGGAGTTTCGGCTATGGTTGCGGCGTGGCATGAAGGATACGGTGCTTCTTCATAAATAAATTCGTCGGTTACAATCCCTTTCCTCCAGGTCTCTTCTTCAGGGGATGTCTTGTTTTCGGTCTTGCAGTTATACAAGGTCAGTGCAACACATACGAATGCTGCAATACGTAAGGTTTTCATGTATGTTTTTATTGTTTTTTAATGGTCACATGGAACCTTTGATGATCAAAATAATCATTATTTTGTGTATTAAGGATTATTTTAATCATGTCGGTTTCATCTTTTTTGTTTTTATGGCTATCATCTGTCGCTGCTAATGTAAAAAATACATTTATTAAGGGTATCCTGCACTGTCCCGACTTTACCGTTTTATCCGTCGATACGGATCGCATAAGTCCCCGAAGGCAATTTCACAATGATCTTCTCCTGTTCCCGGCGATAATCTATTCCGCTCCGGTTTAACTTTTTCTTATCGATCTTCACCTTTTCCGCTTCTTCTCCGGGAAGATATACTTCTGCCGATGTGTCCGGCGGAATGGTTACCTCCCATTGCAGTTTCCCGGCTTTTTTGTGCCAGTGGCTTTCGATAGGTCCTCTCACGGAATTGTAAGTTGCGGACACTTTATCCAAACCACTGTCAAAGGCCGGCTTCATTATTATCTTCTTAAACCCCGGATAATCCGGAGCGCTTTTTATTCCGGCGAGGTCTTCGTAATACCAGATCAGCAGATCGCCGAGCAGCATAACATGGTTCTGCGAGTTCATTTTGGGACTGGCGGTATTACCATTCCACAATTCCCATATGGTAGTAGCCCCGTTCTCTACCATGTATCCCCAACCCGGATAGGTGATATTGGAAGCCAGTCGATAGGCAAGATCGGCCCTTCCGTATTCGGTCAGGGTACGCATGAGGAACTGTGTACCTATAACCCCGGTACTTATATGGCCGTTATTGGTCTGTTCTATGGTATTTATAATATTGCCGAATACTTTTTCCCTTCGGTCCTTCGGTGTCATTCCGAAGGTCAGGGGCAACAGGTTTGCGGTTACGGTGTTATTGTCGTACTGATTGTTTTCTTCATTGAAAAAACGGGACTGGAAGGCAGATGTCATATCTTCCATAAGGGTCTGGTAATGCCTGATGTCTTCCTGCGGAGCGTCTATTATCCCGGCAAACCTGGTCATCAATTGCAGCAGGTATACATAATAGGCCGTAGCCAGTAATACCCCGTCCGTTTTACGCGCGGGATCTTCGGAATGGATAAGTTCCAGGGATTCCGGGGGCACGCACCAGTCGCCATACTTGTCTTTGGTCATCAGGCCTTCGTTGAGATAGTTGGCTTCCATATACCGCATCCATTTTTTCATGGAGGGGTAATGCGCTTTTATACTCCTGCTATCCGCATATTGGGAATACAGCATATCGGCCACGGTAAAATAGGTCGCGGGCCAGGTAACATTGTCGCCGTAATACCTCCAGAAAGCGGGAGCCACATCGGGGATACCGCCGTCTTCGGTCTGGGCATTCCTGATATCGTGGAGCCATTTGGCATAGAGGGTAGCGTTGTCAAAAACAAAACTTTCCCCGTAAGCCCCGGTAGCCCTGTCACCCAGCCAGGGTTGTCTTTCGTTGCGCTGCGGACAATCGACCGGCATCCCTTTATAATTGCCTCTTATCCCCCAGTAGGCATTCTCAAAGACCCGGTTGAGGGTGGCGTCGGAAGTCTCGAAAGTCCCGGTGGTTTCCATTTTATCATATACTACTCCCCCTTTGAAATTCCGTAACGCGGGCTTTCCGGGAAAACCTGATATTTCCACGTAGCGGAAACCGTGATAAACAAAAGTGGGCTGCCATATTTCTTCTCTGCCTCCTTTCAAAGTATATACGTCGGTTACTCTGGCATCGCGAAGGTTTTCGGTATAGAGCGATCCGTCTTCTTTCAGGGATTCTGCAAAACGCAGGGTTACGCGGTCGCCCCGGTTGCCGTTTACTTTAACCTGTAACCAACCTACCATATTCTGGCCCATATCGAGAATATACTTTCCTTCGCCATGCTCTTCTATGGCAATGGGATCAATTTCTTCCATCACCCGCATTCCCGGGGTCATCTGTGCTTCGTAAAATCCGCCGGGCTCCTGTACATAGTTCGCATTTAACCAATGACTATCGTCATAACCCGGCTGGTCCCACCCGAGTATTTCCTTACGGGCATCGTATTCTTCGCCGTCATACTCATTATTTGTACGAATGGGACCGTCGGCCGTGAGTTTCCAGCTTTCGTCCGTTTTGATAACTTCCCGGCTGCCGTCGGTGTATTCTACATCTAACTGCATGGCCATTTTCGGGAATCCGAAAGTTTTTATTTTGTACGGTTTGTAATGCTGCCGCATGGTAAAATACCTGCCATTACCCAGGATGGTCCCTACGGCATTTGTACCGGATTTGAGCATGGGAGTGACATCGTAGACGTTATATTTCACATTTTTGGTGTAATCGGTAGGTACGGGAGCCAGTACCTGGTCACCGACTTTCCGGCCATTGATGTAGAGCTCGTACATACCAAGCCCCATGATATAGACTTTGGCTTTACGCACTTCTTTTTTAAGGTCTACTTCCTTGCGGAGATAGCGTGCAGACAAACGGGAAAACTGTGTTATGCTATCCCACGGAAAAGCCTTGTCCATACCTATCCACCGGGTGGACTTCCATTCGGCATAATTCAGTATACCCATACTCCAATAGGCCGGGCTGCTCCAGGAAGTTTCTCTGTTACCGGTCCACACTTTTACTTTCCACCAGGCTTCCTGCTTGCTGTGCAGGGGTTTGCCTTTATAGGTTATGTAGAACGCATTTTCGTCCTGTACTTTTCCGCTATCCCATAGATCGGCTTCGTTGTTTTCGAGTTTTTCTTTGGTAGATGCCACCAATACCCGGTAAGCCGTGCGGCGGATATTTGGTTCATTGGTCCCTAACTGCCAGCTCAACCTAGGGTTTACTACATCAATGCCCTCTGGATCGGTAAGCATTTCACATTGCAGGCCGATTGCGCGTACACCGGTATCGTCCGTAGCTGCACAAATTGTTGTCAGGCTGATCAGGCAATATATCAGGTAAAGGATACGGGTGTGCATGTTATTTATTTTTATTCTGTTATGATCTTCTCCAATTGCCCGGTTGAAGCTATTTCCTTCCCGTTACGGAATACACGAAAGCCTTTGCCCTTATGGTACTTCTCCCCGGTTTTATCCCATAGGATGGTGAGAATGTCTCCGTGATACAGTACATTATCCAGGCAAAACCAATCCCATGTATCCCGAGGGATAAGCGGGCTCACTTCAATTTTGTTGTCTTCCCTCGGGCGTAGCCCTATAAGACCGTTAATGATCAGGTCGTTAAATGTGGAATGATTGTAATACCTGCTTCTCTCCCGGTCTCCCATTAACCAGTACCCGGTAGTTTCGTCGAGATATTCCCCTATGTATGGTCTGCCACGGTAATACTGACTTTCGACATACAGGTTCATATGTTTAAAATAATCTTCCTTATTTACGTAGTCCTGCTTATACCCGTTGAGTACATTGGCCATAGCCGTCAGGGTCTGGGCAGTGGCAAAAGGCCATACGGCACCGTCCCATTCGCAGGTCCCGGAGCCATGGGTACGAAAGCGGGGGCTTCGTCGCTCGGCGGTAGTAAGGCCGAAAGGAGCGAGAAAACCTTCCTCTTCTTTCACTTGCTGCCACGCTTCTTCATAACCCTTACCCTGCTCCGGGAGGTTAAAATACCATGGGATAAATCCTATAGCTTCTCTTACGTTTGCAGAGCTATCGGCCTGTTTATAGGTTTCGAAAAAACGATCGGAACTGTTCCACAGGGTATTTTGGATTAATTGTCGGAGGGTATCCGCTTTTGCATCGTACAGCCCTGCAAGCCCCATATCACCTTTCAGTTTGGTTATGCTGGCAATAGCCCGTGCATTACCATACATATAACTGTTTATGGTGGGGCGTACATTTCGCTCATGACGGCTTCCGCTCAGAGATTCTTCCATACCGTCCTTAACATCATTCTGCCAGAACAACCCGTCGGGGCGTTTCCTGTTCTCTTCCCACCCCTTATACTCATCCACCAGGTCGGGCAACATATCAAACAAAAATTCCTTATCGCCGTTTACGAGGTAAAGGTCATAGAGGGAAGATGCCGTCCAGCTACTGAAAGAGTTCAACTTTTTCATAGGAGCGCCATCATTTCCACGGTACCAAAGGTGTACATCCTGTTCTATGTATTCCGGGTTGTGCAACCAGCGGAATTCGCGAATATGATGCCCGAGGGCGCAGCTTATCAGATTGTACTTATCGGCATATGAACGCTCTACAAGGAACTCGGTAATACCATAGCCTTCGGGAGTGTTTTTAATATGTTTACGCACACTCCACCAACGGTAATAATACATTTCTTCGAAATTGTCCTGCGGACACTCGAATAGCGGAATATTGTCTTTCATCCACGCCCAGGCACTATCGTTGGGTATGGCCTGACGGATGTTCTCGTCTTCCATACGGTTAAAGTATGCTGCGTAATGTTCAAAATCTTCCGCTTTCAGCACGGCAGGTTTTCCGGCCTGCCCCTCCGTACCGCAACTGATTGTTGTAGCGATAATGATGATGAAGAGGTATTTAATAAGTTTCATTTTTAGTTGTTTCAGGTTACGGGTTACGGGTTTCAGGTTCCAGGTTGCAGGTTGCAGGTTAGGCATTGGTTTTCAAAGCCTCTACAGAGGTGACTGAGTGTTCCGAACTCTGTTCGGAATGTACCGAAGCCACCGATCTACCCTCCATAAACCGTATATATTTTTCCTGCTACGGTCCGGAGATCGTATTCTTTATACCGGGGTAACTTTACTTTGTTCAGTTTGGATTTATCTGCTATAATGGGTTCGGCTACTTCGGGAATCGTAAAAAACGGGTTCGGGTTTTCTCCTTTTGCTCTTTGGAGGTTTTCTCCTTTTAACCCGGTTGCGGAACGCAACCTGAGGTTTCCCCCGTTTTTGGATTTTACAACAGCTTTATGGAGTTTACCGTTTTTCCAGGTCATATCGAGTATAAATCCTCCACGGGTTACCAATCCTTTGACTTCGCCGTCTTTCCAGGCGGAAGGCAATGCCGGAAGCAGGTGTACGGCACCTTCCTGGCTTTGTATGAGCATTTCGGCTATACCGGCTATACAGCCAAAGTTTCCGTCGATCTGGAAAGGCGGGTGTGCATCGAACATATTGGCATAGGTGCCCCCTCCTTTTTTTCCGGGGACTACCAGGCTAAGCTGGTCCTGTAATAGTTTGTACGCATGGTCGCCGTCGAGCAACCTGGCCCACAGGCACACTTTCCATCCCATAGACCACCCGGTGGATTTATCCCCGCGAAACTTTAAGGATGTTTTTGCGGCATCGAACAGTTCCGGGGTGCGGAAGGGGGAAATCTGGTTACTGGGAAACAGCCCGTAAAGGTGCGACACATGCCGGTGTTTATCTTCGGGATCGTCCCAATCGTGCATCCATTCCTGCAACTGGCCGTGTTTTCCTATCTGCATGGGAGCAAGCCGGGATTTGGCTTTTGCCAGTTCGGATGTGAGATCCTTATCTGTTCCCAATATCGCAGCTGCTTCGGCAACGTGGGTAAACAGATCGAATACAAGTTGATTGTCCATTGTGGTCCCGGCTGCAACCGATGCTTTTCCGCCTTCTGCGGCATGGGTATTTTCGGGAGAAACGGATGGTACCACCACCAGCCAGCCATGCTCGGGGTGCGGTACCATAAAGTCAAGGAAAAACCGGGCCGATCCTTTCATTACAGGGTATATTTTTTCCAGGTACCCCTTGTCTCCCGTAAAAAGGTAACGGTCCCATAAGTCCTGGCAAAACCACGCTCCCCCGGTGGGCCACATTCCGGATGCGGCCATGTCTATTGCCCCGGTAAAGCACCATATATCGGTGTTGTGGTGCAGTACCCAACCGTCGGCATCATACATGACCCTGGCGGTTTCTTTCCCGCTTTCGCTCACTTCTTCGGCCATCTGCACAAAGGGCTCATGCATTTCGGTGAGATTGGTGGATTGTGCCGGCCAGTAGTTCATTTCGGCATTGATATTTACGGTGTATTTACTTTCCCAGGGCGGAAAGAGCTGATCGTTCCAGATGCCCTGTAAATTGGCAGGTTGTCCGCCGGGTTGTGAACTGGATATCAGCAGGTACCGGCCGAACTGGAAATACAGGGCGGCAAGCTGAGGATCGGATACTTCGGAAAAGTTTCTGATCCTTTGATCGGTAGGTAGCTTTGCGGCATCGGTAATTCCGAGATCGAGAGACATCCTGTCCATAAACTTTCGATAATACGCGGTATGTGCGGAACGGATATTGTCAAAATTTTGAGCCAGGGCCTTTTGGAGAAGGTCCCTGCTCTTTTGTTCCTGGTCTGCGGACAGTTCTTTATAGTTCTTAAAATTGGTGGCTATGGAAATATACAGGGTGGCTTCGTCTACGTTGTCGAGACTCATAATGCCGTTTTGTACGGTAATTTTTCCTCCCCGGTGTGTTGCCGCCAGCCGGCCCATAAACTTAACTCTTCCTTTTTGCCCTTCTACGGTACTGCTAACCCCGGAAAGTACGAGCTGGTCTTCGTCGGTATAGGGGTCGGTATGATCGAACGGGCTGTTCATAGAAAGATTACAGGTAATACTTCCCCGTTGGTCGGCAGAAAGCTTAACGGCTATAACATCGGTCCTGAAGGCGGTGATGATCTCTCTCGTATAGGTTACATCGCCTGCTTTATATTTTACGGTGGCAGTAGCATTGGCAATATCCAGGTCCCGGTAATAATCGGTATATGTCGCATGCCCGGGAAAGGAGATATACAAACTGCCAAAGGTCTGGTAAGGCATCCCGTTATTGGTCGTAGCCATCATTTCCTTGTTGACCAGGGCATCGGCTTCCTTATATTTCCCTTCGAAAATAAGTTTTCTGACCTCGGGCAATGCCTTTAGTGCTTCGGGATTAGCATTGTTATTCGGTGATCCGGCCCATATGGTTTCTTCATTCAGTTGAAGGCGCTCTATGGCAGGGTCACCGAACACCATGGCCCCGAGCCTGCCGTTACCCAGCGGTAGGGCTTCGTTCCAGTTTGATGCGGGTTTGTCGTACCAGAGTTTCATCCGGTTTTCCGGGGATTGTGCATGCAGTGTAGCAATTCCGGAATAAAAGGTTAATAGTAATACGATGTGCAATAGTTTCATCGGGATATTTGTTTTTTATTGTAGTTCTTAGTTGTTAGTTCGTAGTTGTTAGTTCGTAGTTTGTTAGTTATCACTCTCCCGAGTTTCGGTACGGGAAAACGCCGAAGGGTTTGCCCAGGGTTGCTGATTAGAGCGCTTTTTTGTTTTCTTTTCCAAAAAGTTTATATAGCGCATTAATATCTTTCAAGGCATTTGCCGGGAGTTTTTCTCCGTTATCACCGAATACTTTCAGGGTGTTCTCTTCTTCTGCCACGCAGGCTGATTCGTCTATTTCTCCTTTACTGTTCTGTACTTTTTTCAGATCCAGATCGAGGTATTCTGTCATAAAACGGTATACGGCCATTCTTTTGGATTTTCCGTAATCGTGACCTTCGTCGGGGAAATGGGCATTGCTGACCCGGTCTTTTTTGCCGTAGAAACCATATGTGCGTTGGATAAAGGGAAATTCGAGTTGGGGGACGGCATGGGTCCAGTCTTTTCCGTCGGAAACTACAAGCTGTGGCCTCGGGGCTGCCATAGCGGCGATCTCGGCATTATTGGTCCCGTTGCCGCAAAGGTGCAGGGGCTGACCACTCTCGCAAGGACAACCACCGGAAAAATGTGAGGAAACCATAACTACGGGGGCAGATGCTTTTACCCTGTCGTCCAGCGCAGTGAGGAACATGGTATGTGAACCTCCGCCTGAACCTCCGGTTACCGCAACCCGTTCCGGATCAGCATGGCGCAGGGTAAGCAGGTAGTCCAAAAGGCGCATGCCATCGAGTACCTGTACGGTTGCCGCAATACTGTTATGATGGTATTTGTAAGGAAACTGCAATTGTGATTCTCCCCAGCCAAACAGGTCAAAACCGGCTACTATAGCGCCCATCCTTGCCAGGGTGGCGCTCCTGACCTGCTGACTTTCCCGGTATCTTCCCTGGCCGAAATGCCCGTTGGGACATACAATAACCGGGTGTTTTCCTTTCAGGGGATACGGTTTGTATACGGAACCTGTGGCATATACTCCCGGGAGTATTTCGAGTGCGATATTTTCCACGCTATAGCCATTATAAATCCGTTTTTTGGTAAGGACCGGTTTGGTCCCGGGCGCTTCCGGGGCTTTATCGAGCCACAGGGCAGCATACATACAGCTTTTAAGGGAGTCCTTGCGCTTTTCCCAGCTATCTTTGTCATTATACAGAGTTTCCAGATATTGCAGGCGCTCTTCCCCCACGTTTACGGAACGCCGGGGATATTCGAACTTCCGGATAATGTAGACGGAATCGGACTCCTTAAAGAAAGTCAGGTCGAACGGGGCGAGAATATTGGTAAGAGATATTTCCGGGTGTCCGTAGCGTATACGCCAGTCGGCATAGTCGAGGTTCTTGTCTTTCAGAAGTCCTCTTTCATCTTCAACTGTTACATTAAATATTCGTTCTATCTTATTAATAGTGTGCAAAATAGGTTCATTGTATTTACTATCGGAGTTTTGTGCAAACAGTTTACTGCCATGAGCCAGAAGGAGCGGCAGGATTAAAAATATTCCTCTCCCCGGCATAGCATTTATACGTTCTTTTTTTATCTTTTTCTTATTCATAACCCGTTTTTATGTGGCGGTTCCAATACATATTCTACCGTATATTTTCCTGAACCGAGATGAAACGAAGGTAAATTACTACCTGTTATCTGATCGCTCTCCCGTATGATTTTCCCGTTTATGGTTATCCCTTCGGACTGTGCCCCGGGGAGTTTTACCGTGGCGGTGGTATTTGCCGGGATTTCGAATGTGTACTTTACGGTATCTCCTTCCCGGTGCCATTCGGAATGTATAGGGCCGTAAATGGAATTATACCCGGCTTTTACATAGGTCAGATCGCCAGTAACTTCAGGTTGCAGGAAGAAATGCCGGAAACCTGGTTTTTCTTTATCGGGAACGATTCCTCCCAGGCTGCGGAAAAACCATTCTTCTATCTGTCCCATCATAAAATGGTTGAGGGAATTCCCTTTCCGGGGGTCCCACTGCTCGGTGAGTGTCGTTAATCCGAACTTGATCTGGAACCCGTAACCAGGGGTGTCGTAATGATTGTGCATTTTATACAGCACATCGTTATAACCGTTGCGGGCAAGTACCTGGTACAGGTAACGGTTACCCACATCGCCGGTAGTCAGGCGATATCCGTGTTTCCGGATATCCGCCAGGAGGTTTTCCAGTACTTCCTGCCTGTTCTCTTCCTTTACGATATCCATAAAAAGCGGTACGGCATTACTGAACTGGCTGCCGGTACCGTATTGTCCGGTCGCGGGATCGAAAAACTCACGGTTGAAGGCTTTGCGGATCGTTTGGGCAAGATCTTTATATTTTCCGGCATCTTCTGTTTCACCAAGCATGCCGGCCGCTTTGGCCACCAGTTCTGCTCCCATGAAATAGTGGGATGTGGCAGACAGGGCAACGGGACTGTTTTTGGAATACCCGGCAGCATGTTCGCCATAGTCGTACCAGTCTCCCAGCCCATGCGATACGATATGACCAGTGGCAGTGGTTGTAAGGTAATCGACATACTTTTTCATGACCTGGTAGTACTTTTCGATAAGCGATGTATCACCATAGTATTCGTAATACATCCAGGGCAGCATAATCCCTGCCACTCCCCACTCGGGCGAATCGGTAAAGTCTCCTCCGAAGACAATATACTCGGGGGCGATATTGGGAATAAGCCCGTCCGGTCGTTGCGCATCGGCTATGTCCCGCATAATCTTCGGGATAAAGGTTCGCAGGTCGTAATTGTAAATGAGTCCCGGGCCGTTAAGGTGGGTTTCTTCGAGCCAGCCGAGCTTTTCGCGATGCGGGCAGTCCGTAAAAACACTTTGGAAGTTACTTTTTACGGCATTATCGATAAGCTGGTGTGTACGGTTGAATATTTCGTTGGAAGAAGTAAAACTCCCGGTATTTTCGGCAGAATTATATACAAAGAGTGATTTAACTTCAGAAATGGTTGGCAGGGTATCATTACGGGCTTCAGGGTAATTGGCGCCTTCGAGCTGGACGTATTGAAATCCGTAATAACTGAACCGTGGGCGCCAGGTTTCTTCGCTATCTCCCTTCAGGGTATACTGGTAATAGTATGGCTTTCCGGAACCACCTTGTGCCACGGTACCGTCGTCTTTGCGTGATTCTCCCACCCATATACGTACGGTCTGCCCCTTTTTGCCTTTTATTTTAATTTGGGGGAAACCGGATATGTTCTGCCCCATATCCAGTACATATACACCGGGAAGGGGTTCGGTCTGTTCTTTCACGTCATACTCCCGCAATACTTTTACAGGTGGCGCGGTCTGCGGCCTTAATGTTCCTTTGGGGGCTTCCTGTATAACTACAGGTTTCCAGCCTCCTCCCCGGAACCCGGGACTATCCCAACCGGGTTGTTCAAGCCGGCCGTCGTAATCTTCACCTCCGAAGATGCTGTTGAACACTACCGGACTGGAAGCATATTTCCAGGAATCATCGGAACGGACCACCTGTTCGGTTCCGTCCGCATAAGTAATCTTCAAACGGAAGAACAGGGTAGGCGGTCCAAAACTGACGTAAAATTTGGAATATCTTCCTGCCAGGGTGTTGTACATGCCATTGCCGAGCATCACTCCCACTACATTTTCACCCTGGGTCAACTGACCGGTGACATCGTAGGTATTGTAATACACGGTTTTATCGTAGTCGGACCATAAAGGGGCAAACTCACTACCTCCTGTTTTCTCCCCGTTGATAGTGAGTTCGTACTGCCCCAATCCACTTATGAAAACTATGGCTTTTTTTATTTTTTTATCGTTTTTCCACGTCTTTCGAAGTAGGATGCTTCTACCGGCCAGGGAGTCCGCGGCAGCAACGATGGAATCTCTTTTTTTCTTTTTAAGGGTTGGTGTGTGGTAATTTCTGCCTTCCGGCAGATCGCTGTCTTCTTTCCGTATGGCTCCTATCCACCGGGCTTTCATCATATTTTCTTCCGGGGCCTGGTACCAGGTGTTTACCGCACTCCAGGGAGATTCGTTCCCCCGGTTATCCCATACTTTTACTTTCCAGTAATAATACTGCTCTCTCTGTAATGAATTGCCTTTGAAGGGTATCCTCTGGCTTTCTGACGAATTTACGGTACCGCTGTCCCATACATCACCCTCCTCTTTTTCCAGTTTTTCCCTGGTGGTAGCTACCAGGATGCGATAGACAGTTTGTAGGACGTCTGTTCCGGAGGCCTGTAACTGCCAGCCCAGACGGGGATGCTGTGTGGTAATTCCCATCGGGTTTGCTCCTGCTTCACAGGTAAGCCGTATCGCTTCGGGAGAAGTGTCTTTGACTTCTCCGCATGCCGATAAAAAAGCTGTACAGGTTAAAACAAGGATAATATGTATACAGTATGCTTTCATCAAAAGTTTTCAGTGGTCAGAGATTCCAGCAGAAATACTGCTTCGGGTATTTGTTTGCCGGTATCGGGCAGGTCATCGTAATTATCTGCGGGTGTATCGGGAGTAGGGAAATGACGCTGTTCGCCGGTACGGAACATGATCCTGCTGAATTCCGCCGTGGGGGCGTAGAATATCCTGGTCCCTTTATCTTCTCCATTGATTTTCATCGTATAGGAACGTGTAGCTGCATCGAGGGTCATTTCTATGGTATAACGCCGGTTTGCCTCGTATTCCAACAGGTTTTTAAACCGGGCCCCTGCCTTGGTCTTTAATATGCCATCCTTGTCAAATATAAGCCGGACGGACGGTAATCCCTTTTTGTCCTGGAACTCGATTTGCAGGAGCCCCTTGTCGTTCTGTCCGGGCACAACTGTAAAGGACGTTTTTAAACGGGATGTTTCCGGGATCACCCGTTCTGCCCTTGCATAATCGAAAGCGTCCTTGTCCCGGAGCGACAGGTGTTTTTTACCGTCTTTTCCTTTTTCTACACCCACAGGAGCTAGTACCAGATCGTAAATGTTCCAGTTCCGGAGTTCTTCTCCGTCGGGTAATTCATTAAAAACATCTGCCGCATGATTTTTTGCCTTATCGGTTAACGGTACGGGCACCGAGGCCACCCATATGTCTTCTTTGTTCATACTGTAGGTTACCCACAGGTTTCCGTCAGGAGGGGTACCGTTGCCCTCTGTTATGCCTCTTACGTATTGTGGGCCGTAGGATTTGTAGTTCCCGCCGTAACGCATAGGGGTGATCTCCCCGTGAACAAGCATAAGATCGGTATATTCGAGACCGTCCTCACTGGTGGATACGGCCAGGGGCCAACGGTATTCGGACGGATTGTAAACCGTGGAGAATTTACCGTCGGATGTTTTTTGTCCCCATATCTTGGCATTGCTGTTAACAAAGCCCGGAGCCCGCAGGGGATGATATTCCCAGCTTTTGCCACCGTCGTTGCTTATTGAGGTCAATGCATGTTTCCACAAGCCTACTACACGCCCGTCATTGAGGTGGTAATAACTGAATGCCTTAAATTGTTTTTTCAGCGGTATAAGAGGATCATCGCGATCTGCTTCTTCTACCCATTGCTGCATCATCAGGGGTTCGGACAGTAATTCGTCGCACGCTTTTACAAACCCCTTGTCTTCGCTTTCGGTATAGAATGGATAAACGGATTTTGAAGTATCCCAGGATTTGTTATACCTGATAAAATAAATAGGGCCGAATGTACCGTCGTTGTATATTTCCCTTACGGCACGGCCTATCCCCTTTCCGTCGTTGGGATCGTCTTTTTCGTCCAGGGCAATACCGTAATAAGCAAGCGTAAGCAAACGTCCGTCCGAAGCTACATAGAATCCCATACGTTGATGCATAACGGCATCGAGGTTTTTGGCCACCCCATCATATCCCTCTTTTTTCCAGCCGTCCGGAATGCGGTATGGCGGGAACAGTACCTGCGGTTTTCCCCAGGTATTTCCGTCGGGAGATGTCACGAGAAAAGTTTGTCCGGGGGGAACGTGTTCGCCCACCGGGTCGCTAAGATATTGTAAGAAAAACGTATTGTTCCAGTGGGCCAGGTTGGGTGCGTGATTATAGGTCCACCCAAAACCATCTGCCTGACCGGGATGTTCCCTGCTGGCCCGCATAACCTGCCTGGCATGTACGCCTACAGCGAGTGGCAACTGCCCGTGATGGTAATCGATGTTGGACAGGGTTGTGCCGGTATAATGTACGGTATCCTGTGCTTTGTTGTCCTTTTGTTCGTGTTTTGCTATAAGTTCCTTCAATACTTCTTCGGAAACGGTACTGATGGTTCCATGCTTATGTCCTTCGGGCAGGCTGATCTGCTGGTGTATGTCTTCGAAAGATGTAAAATCGGTCGTGGAAACGGCACCGTAACTTTTATCCCCGTACTGGTCGTAATAAATAAGCCATTTATTGTCTTTCTCTAGCACGGTTGGGCCCTCGGTAAGGAAATCCGTCAGGGGTTCGGAAATATTATCGAAGGGTCCCAGCGGTGTTTTTCCGAAAGCTACCCGCATAGCCCTGACGGGACGGGTATTGTCTTTCAGCACCAGTACGTAATCATCTTTTCCCCTGCGGACAATCACGGCGTCTATAACACTAAACCCGGGATCGAGAAAAAGCTTGGTGTCCGAAAAGGTTTTGAAGTCCTTCGTGGTCACATAATACATACGATGGTTATTCTTTTCTTCTTCTTCCCCTTTTTCAAAACGGTGCGGTATGGTAGATGCCCAGATGATAATATACCGGTCTTCGTCCTTATCATAATAAATTTCGGGTGCCCATACGTTTACAACATCGGATTCGTGCTGCATAACGGGGATATATTTTTGTTCTGACCAATGGATAAGGTCGCGCGAACTGGAATAACCGAAGCCGTTACCTCCTTTCCATTCCGTCGTCCAGACCATATGGTAAGTACCGTCGGGACCTTTGACGATGGAAGGATCGCGCATAATACCGCTTTCTCCTGTTCCGGGTTCCAGGTAGGGGCCGCCAAGGTCTTCCCAATGATTACCGTCTCTACTATAGGCCAGGTAGAGCCCATCGGTAGCAGGTTCGCGGAACGAGGTGAAAATATATATTTCATCGTCTTTCCCGGTAGTACAGGAAAAAAGGAAAAACAATGCTAATAGGCTATATATAAAGCGGGTCATTTATGTGTTCTTTATCGTGCCTTTATGTTGTTGGAGCACGTGATTTTTAGTTGGTTTTTTTTGAGGGACACCCCTCTGCCTTCGGCATCTCCCCTCAAGGGGAGAGGTTTGTTCTGTTTAATTAAAATCTGAATGCGAGGCACCCCTCTGCCTTTGGCACCTCCCCCGAAGGGGAGGAATTCTTCTTTTAATTTCATTATCGCATTTGCTCATTTGCTCATTATCAAATTTAAACCGAAGTGAGTATAAGTACCCAGTCGTTACCATCTTCTTTTTGTCCGGGCGGGTCGAATTCCTGTTTCCCGGTGTTGTCAAATGTTCCTATATCCTGTGTCTGTCCGTCGCGGGGGTTGTACCATTGTGTTTTTACCTTCTCGCCTTTTATTTTCCCCATATTGAGGGTGATGTTTCGTCCGTTGCAGGTATACACCAGGACGTAATCCTCGCCACGCGTAGCGGTCTGGTAGTCATGCCGCTCTCCCTGGTCGGCCACGAGAGACTGGTCAGGTATCCTTTCGAAATAGGGAAACTGCAGCATTAGTGCTTTCAGGTATTGCATTTGTTTTGCCCCGGGGTCGTTGATGGCATCGGTCCAGTATTTTTTGTTACCGTAAGCGCCTTCTTTGTCTACGGGCCGGTGCATCTGCATTACGGCACTGTGCCCGTAAGTGTAGCCTGCTGCTCCTGCAAAAACAGACCAGTAGCCATACCTTCGTACATCCTTGTCTTCCCAGAAAGGTTCTTCCGGATCGTGCAGGCCTTGTGGTATGCCTTCATAGGAAGGTTCGCCGTCTACGGTAGGCTTAACGGGCTTCCTGTTATAGTCCGCCTGTACGTACCGCCAGTTGTCCTCGCCATATTTTCTTTCGCTGTCGTCCTGGTCATATCTTCTGTGGCCGGACTGGAACATATTGAAATCGAGCCAGGATTTGTCGTGGAACCAATCGGATGACTGCATACGCCCCCGGGGATGGAAGGTTAACAATTTGTCCGGATTTTCTTTTTTCAGTGTTTCTCCTATGGCATTCCAGACATCGGTGTATTCGTTCCCGAAGGTATCGCCACCATCCAGCCAGATGATATTATTTTTGTCTTTATATCTTTCGGCAAGAAAGGATGCGTATTTACGGGCATCTTCCACACTTACCTTTCCGGTTTTGACATTCGATCCCCATACGGGTACCAGGGCCATGTACAGGCCTTTATCGGCCGCACTTTCCACAGCATAATCGACATGGTCCCAGAAATCGTATTCTTCTTCGTTTTCAAAGGTATTACCGGGTGTAACGACCGACCGGGCGACATTCTGTTTTACCAGGGCGGTATCTCCGTAGACATTGACAGCATCGAGGGAGTGCAGCACCATCACCTGTATGACATTGAATCCCTTGGCTTTCCGGTCTTCGAGATATGCATCTGTTTCTTCCCTGTTCAGTTTATTGAACAGTAACCATGCGGTATCTCCCAGCCAAAAAAAAGGTTTTTCGTCTTCCGTAGCAAAAAAGCGATGGTTACCGGATATTTCTAGTTTGGGAACATCCTGTACGACTACAGTAGTTTCTTTTGTTTCCTTTTCTTTTTTCTTTTCGTTACAGGAAAAGGCCGTAAGGGTCAATAAAGCTATAAACAGCAGGTATGTACTGCGATATTTACGGGTCATGTTCTGTTATCTTTTTACGATGAATATTAGTTTGTTGGTTTCGTCAATAGTATGTTCTCGCCCTCCGCGCAGCGTGCTTTTCCTGGTCGCTTT
Organism: Sinomicrobium halophytocola; assembly: GCF_052983395.1. Taxonomy (NCBI): domain Bacteria; kingdom Pseudomonadati; phylum Bacteroidota; class Flavobacteriia; order Flavobacteriales; family Flavobacteriaceae; genus Sinomicrobium; species Sinomicrobium halophytocola. Next base: position 176,819 of record NZ_JBRKIT010000024.1, on the reverse strand, counting down.
TCCGTCGGACAAATCTACCTGGTACAGATCGTAATTTCCCCTGTAGTTTTCCAGGTTGAGCGTATAGATCGTTTTATCCGTGAAATACAGCAGGTAACTGTTTCCTTCGTCCTGTAGTGCCCAGACAGATTCCGGAGTACCTTCTTCTACAGTCATTCGCGGAAGGGCGGTGTAAAACGAGGTTAAATTCACTTCGGGGATTGCGGGTAGCGAGCCTCCGGCCATTAAAACAGGCCAGCCGAACCTTCCGGAACCCGGGGTGGAATAAATCACGGCTTTACCGGGATATTTATTGCGGTATTCACGCACGGCACGATATACCTGTCCGGGAGTCTCTTTACCAGTTTTCATTTTGCGGGCATGTTGCCGCGGAGCGAGGTTTTTGCCTCCTTGAGGAGCATAGGCACTACCGTCCTGTTTGTAGTGCCAGTAACGGATGTCTATGACATCTACAACTGCCGATCGTTCGGGGTCAGCCAGTATGGCATCCTGTACGTCTTTGGTAGCGCTAAGGCCTATCCATTGGCTTTGCCCGTTTTCTTTTTCCCACCGGGCCACAACATCGAGCCAGAATGCCATGAAATGTAAGGGGCCTGTATACTCGGCGCTGGTAAGCTGGATAACATTGCTGTTCCCGGCAAAGTTTTCCAGTCCTTTACGTATGTATTGTTCGTGAAGTTTCCGCCGGACCGGGTGGTTTACGTCATAAAACTGCTCGGCCAGGAAGATGCGTTTATCCCCTGCATACGGGGGCGGCTCGGGAAAGCCCGTGTTGTTTATATTGTTGGCTGGACGCCAGGGCGAATCGGCCCAGTGGGCTCCTGCTTCGAGAATATTGTGCTGAAAATACTGCTGATGTACGAGCAGTTTGCCCTGTTGCTCTGCTTTATCCGCGAAGCTTTTGAGCCTGTTCCAGTACCAGTCGTTATAACGGGTGAGGTCGTATTTACTGAGCCTGTCCCAGGCTTCTCCCTTTCCGCTGCGTGCAAAGGGTTGTTCGTAAAAAGGCGGCCAGCCATCACCATTGAAACGTCGTACACGTTCGTGGTCGTCCCTTCTGCGATCGTACCAGAGTCCGTAATTGTGTTCTATACCTGCTACATTATTAGTGGTCATATAGGATACTACTTCATCCAGGTTATCGGTATAGCCCGTGCCGGTATAGCCGGGTGTAAAACGGGTGATATGGGGAGTAGCCTGGACTATATCTCTTTTGCGCAGGCTGCCCCGCCACCATTGCACGGTATGGCGTGTCCCGGTAAGCAGCTTTCCTCCGGCAGTAAGCCAGCCGTTTTCCAATTGTATTTTTCCGGGAACAGGTACTGTTTTTTTATGTGAAGAGGAAATAACGTCTTCTACATTTTTAACTTTGTGATGTTCCGTGGGCACGGGATTCCTCTCCGAAGCTTCGTCTATCCAGCCGGAAAGTTCCATATTCTTCCGGGTGGCCAATGCGGTGAGTTCGGCTGCCTGTTCTATAGTGGGACTGGAGGATGGTTCGGTGCCGAGGTCTATGATATACGGATCGTAAGGCAGTTCTCCTAGCCGTTCTTCTAACTGGCTGTAGTACAGACTCCGTGGTGAAATATGGCCGTTAACTTCTTTCCAATAGCCGTTCCCGGAAAATTGCCCCCAAACGCCGAAAGCCCAGTTCCGGGAAGTTGGCGGACTGTAACATTCTATTTTGGAAGCGGAACTCTCCCAAAACACGCTGTTTGAAGCTGTCCACCCGGTTCCTCTGCCGGCCTGTTCGCGGTTTTTGAGGCTCAGGGCATGGCCATCGATCTCCATGATATCGAATAATGCCCCGGAAACCCAGCTACCGGTGGTTCCGCTAAAGCTGTAGGGCAAATATGCCTTGCATTGTACAAAGGCGTTCGGCCCCGGGGTTCCGTAGCCCCCGACAGTAAAATCGTGATAGCCGTATTCGGAATAACAGCGTTGAAAGAGGGTTTGTTGTCCTTCGGTATAAAAGGTGTAACGCCGTGGCTCACCTATCTCGGAAACGGGATCGAGAGATTTGCAGTCTTCTACGGTAACTCTTTTTACTGTGGAAAGGAGTTTTACGGCTCCACCGGCAAAATGCCCGAAATTCACCCGGCGTACCCAGCTATCGGTTATATTTTCCATAATAACACCGAACCAGCGGTGTTGTTCGTCCTTTTCATTATCGGTATCGTATGCGGATGCCAGCCGGAGGTTCTCTACTCCGTTGTGCGAGGAACGCCTTGTCCAGGTATAGGGTATGACTTCTGCCGGACCGTACTGCGGGTCCAGGGCCTCGGTAAGGGGTACGTCTATAGTGATCGTATTACCGTTTACTTCGGTAATCTGCCTGCCCCAAAGGATATCGACATCTCCCGGCTTCCATCCTATCCACCCGGTCTCTCCGCCGAATTCTTCCATCTGAAGCGTTTTTATCCAGCTTTCGGTAGAGACCCTCCGTATGTATATTTTATCTCCTGCTTTTAATCCTTTTGTGCTTACAAGGGGAATTTCCACAGCATTTACGGGTACAAAAGTATCGGCCGTGGCAATGGTGTCCCCGTACTGCCTGTTGTCCCGTCCCTGTATGTTTATAACGGGTTCTCTTCTTTTTCCTTCCCCCACAAGTAATGTACCGTCCGATCCGGTGCCACTGCCCCTCAATACAACGCCGGTATAGGGTATTTGTAGTGAACCATACACGGAAAAGGTCCCTTTATCGAGTAATACGGCTCCGCGGAAACCGTCTTTATCGGGTTTCAAACTGCCTACATAGTCTATGGCGGATTGAATACTTGCGGTGGCATCGCCTTCTGTTACAGGCACAAAAACTTTTGCGGGCACACCGGGTATGGGTTTTTCGGATGCCATATATCCACAATAGGAAAAATCGGGGATGCGATTACCTTTCTCATCCCGGGTATACACGAGTTGTCCGTCATCTCCTTTCAGGATATCCGGATGTTTTACCTGGGCACAGATGGTAAAACAAAAGAAAAAGAAGGATGATAAGAGTAGACTCCATCCCCGAATATTGTGGTGAGTAAACATTAACGTATGAGGTGAGTGATACATTATTTCGTATTACTATTACTACAGAAAGACAGTAGAAGCCGGCAGACAGTTGTGCCGAAGCACACCGTACTGCCAACTATCTATTGCCTACACAACTAACTACTAACTCCAGATCTGTTTGTATTTTCTGCTTATTTATTATTTGCCTGAGCTTTTATTCTCTCCTGCCATTCTTCTCCTGCCTTTTTAAGGTCATAGCCCTGTGCTGAGAGATAATTATTAATCTTCCCTTTGTATTTGCCAAACCAACCGTGCTTCTCTTTAGATGACCCGGCATCTATGGCATGTTCTCTTGCTTCGGTAAGATAAGCCAGAATGGTGTCTTTTTGTGTTTGTGTAAGATCGGGCAGCATATCCTGAAAAGCGCGGTATGTTTTGGGCAACACCCCGTAAGTCATCCCGTCTTTTACCCCGCTTACTTGTTCTTCGGTAAGTTCGGAGGACAGTTTCTTCAGGTATTTTTTATGCAGTTTCTTTATGGATTTAGAAGATTTCTTCTTCAGTTTTTCAATGGCCTTTTCTTTGGCTTCATCACTTTTACTGCTTTTCTTTACCGCTTCTATCGCTTCGTCTCTTGGATCGTGAATGCTACTGAGATCCCTGTACTGTTGTGCAATAATATCTCTTACCCGTATCTCCTTTCCGGCATCATTGATCCCTAGGTCTTTTATAATTTTTGCGGCACGTTCATTAGTGACTTTTATATAGGCTTCATCTTGATCTTCCTGGGCACAAACAAGGTTCAGGAACAGTAAGCATATTACAAAAATCGGGGTCTTCCGGAGTGGTGTTATCTTTATTTTACACATATATTTAAACTTTAGATAAACTATTTCATAACATTAATTATCAACTATTTGAATCAATTAATAAACATTTTGTTTATTCGGTTTTTAAGGGGTTTTCTCTTAATTATTGGAGTAATCCACCGGCCTGGTCTTTCAATGTATCCCTGTTGTTCCCGAGGTTTGTCCAATCTACTTTTTTGGTAGGGTCTATACCGTTTATATACTTCTCGATATTGGTGTATCCGTCGCCATTGATATCGCCATTGGCATCGGAAGGATCTTTCGGATCAAGGTTGTATTTTTTCTCCCATTTATCAGGTATCCCGTCACCGTCCGAATCTTTGTATGGCTTTCCTTTGTAATCGGGATATCCTCCTACTTGCCGGATATTGGCAATAATCCCTTTTTTATAGGAATCTGCAGGAAGTCTTCTTTTTACATACGTTTTGGTATCTGCTTCCAGTCCGTCGGGATACTCGATTTTTCCGGTGCGAACCTGCCCGATTATCCTTTTATCAACGGGGTCCCTTTTGGGCAATGTTGCTCCTGCATTTTTCAGCACGTATTCATAGGCTTCCCCAGCAGACATTTTGGTGTAAAAGGGAACTTCAAAGGGCTTGTCCTGTTTCATATAGGCAAAGTGCTCTTCCCATTCCTCTTTCGGTGATCCGCCCGGCTGCACTCCCCCATTCCAGTTGTCCCGGGTCACTTCGGGGTTTCCTTCCACGAAGTTCCCATTGACATAGGCACGACCGTAAGTTTTGGGATCAAGCCAACCGGACTCGGGTTTCAGGATACGATGTCTTACATCGTCGTCCGGGGTGATAGGACCCGGTTTATAGTAATTATTGATAATGTTATACATGGAGCGATAATCCCCGCCATCTACGGAGCGGTTCCACCAGTTGAAAAGTACATTATTGACAAAGGTGAAATCGCCATACATTCCTATGGAGGGGTTTCTGGCTACATTATTGGCCCACAAATTTCTAAGGAACGAACTGTGTATTCCCCCGATAGTACTTCCGAAAGCGTGATTGTAGGTATCCAGTCCTTCCGAAGAAATGGAATTTTGAATGGTGATATTGGCTGTCGGAAGCTTTTGGCGATCGGAATTTTCATTGGGTTTGAACATATTTCTGTACATGGACATGTTTTCGTCCAGCCCCCAGCTTACCGAACAATGGTCTATGATAATATTTCCCATAGGGTCCCCGCCAAGGGCATCGTCTCTCCGGGTTACATCGGTTTCTCCTCTTCTGAAACGCATATGCCTGATAATAACATCGTGCGTATCTACCGAAAAGGTTTCCCCGGCCACACAAATACCGTCCCCAGGGGCGGTCTGGCCTGCTATGGTAATATAAGGGGCCCGGACGCTAATGGGAGTTTTAAGCCTGATGATTCCGGATACATTAAAAACGATTGTCCTGGCTCCCCCGGCTTCGCAGGCTTCCCGAAGGGTCCCCGGGCCGCTGTCTTCCAGACTGGTAATTACATATACTTTACCTCTCCTTCCGCCGGGTGTAAAGGCTCCTCCGCCTTCGGCCCCGGGGAACGCGGGTATATCGGCTTTAATAAAATCGCCCGGATACGAACCCCAAACGACATAGGGCCTTCCTTCTTTCCTCTCTTTTTTGATAACAGGAAATACTTCTTTCTCCCATTTTTCGGCCAGACGCTCTTCTTCGGCCTGCATCATAGCATCCGTCTTCGCCTGTTCTTCTTCAGGTATTTCAGGATACTGTGCACGGGCCTGAAAAACCGTAAATACGGAAAAAGCAACTATTGAAACAACTCTAGACTTCATTACTGATATTAATTTTGACGAGAGCCGAAAACCAACGGCTCCCGTCGTGCATAATTTATTATTTTGTATATGCTGCCAAACCGTTTTTTTGATCTGCAAGCACATCTTTATTATTTTCCAGGTCTTTCCAGTCTACTTTTTTGGTAGGGTCTATACCGTTTATATACTTTTCTATGTTGGTGTATCCGTCCCCGTTAAGGTCTTTATTGGCATCGGACGGGTCATTAGGGTCAAGTCCGTATTTTTTCTCCCATTTGTCGGGCATACCGTCTTTATCGGAATCTTTGTATGGTTTTCCTTTATACTCAGGGTATCCTCCTACTTGTGCAATATCGGTTATGATTCCCTGCTTATAGGCATCGGGAGGAAGTCTTCTGTGTTCGAACTGGTAGAAGGATTCCGGATCGAGTCCTTTTACATATTCCGGTTTCCCGGTTTTTACGGTACGGATAACCCTTTCATCTACCGGGTCTCTTTTGGGTAATGTTGCTCCTACATTGGTCAATACATAATCCTGCACCTTTTCGACCGGCATTATGGTTATGTAAGGCATGGGCATGGGCTCCTTAGCCCTCATATAAGGGAAATACTTAGAAGCCTCTTCAAATGTCATCATATCGCCCTTACCGGCCATCTGCACACCTCCGGCCCAGTTATCACGGGTTACTTTGGCATTTCCCTCTACAATATTTCCTTCTACGTATGATCTGCCAAATACAAGAGTATCCAGATCGCTACGCCCCGATTCGGGTTTCAGGATACGGTAACTTACAGACGATTCCAAATCCGTTACCGGGCCCGGTTTGTAGTAGTTATTGATGATATTGTACTTGGCCTTGTAATCTCCTCCATCGGTAGTACGGTGACTCCAGTTGAATACGATATTATTTACAAAGTTAAATATACCGTTCCATCCTATAGACGGGTTCCTTCCGGCATTATTAGCCCATAAGTTACGCATAAATGCACAATTCTCCCCTCCCAGGGTACTTCCCAGGGAATGGTTATAGGTATCAAGCGCTTCGGAGAAAATACTGTTTTGGATAGTTACGTTTACCGTACCTAGCTTTTCATCTTTGTAATCGGCTCCCGGGCTGTACATATGCCTGTAGATTGACATATTTTCGTCGAGTCCCCAACTGGCGGAAACATGGTCTATCATGATATTTCCCACAGGATTCCCTCCTATGGCGTCATCCCTGCGACCTACAAAGGTTTCTCCCCTGCGGAAACGCATATGCCGGATAACTACGTCGTGGGTATCTATCCACACAGTCTCTCCGGCTACACAAACTCCGTCACCGGGAGCTGTCTGCCCGGCAATGGTTATGTAGGGAGCACGTATAATAAGCGGGCTTTCCAGCTTGATGATCCCGGCTACGTTAAACACGACAATCCGTGCTCCTCCCTGTTCGCAGGCCCAACGGAGTGTTCCGGGCCCTCTGTCTTCAAGACTGGTTACGGTATATACTTCGCCGCCACGACCTCCGAAACTATACATACCACCGCCTTCTGCCCCGGGAAATACCGGGATCTCTGCCTGGGGCAGGTCATCGGGCCGGAATGCCCAGGGAATGTATGGTTTTCCTTCTCTCGCTTCCTTTTCTACTATAAGCAAGGCTTTTTCCCAGGCTTCATCAGATCGTTTTTGGGCATCTACCTTGATCGCGGCTTCTTTGGCTCTATCTTCTTCCGTGAGTTTCGGATACTGCGCAAAAGCCACTAACGAACAGGTTATTAGTACTAGTGATAATGCAATTTTTTTACGGGTCATAATTAGGTGTTTTCTGGTTTAATTTTTCACATTAACTATTATTCATTAAAAACAGCATTTTAATCCATTATAAAACAAACTGTTTTTCTTATTCTCTGTAATCGTAAGTCCCATCTGCCCCGGAGGCATCTTTCCAGCCTATGGTTTGTTCCAGCCAGTCATTTTGTGTTAAAACACTGCTGTTCAGTCCCTGGATATAATAATTCTGCTTCCAGTCAATCTGAGCAGGGTTCCCGTTGACATTATCCATAGGAGTTATCAGTTCTTCCAACACAAAGTTATCGTTGTAAATAGTCGCCAGTTCCTGTAATTGCTCTTCGAAATCACCGGCATCGGGATCTACAGAAATATCTTCGCGCATACCGGCCAGGGGATCGTCTGCGGTAGTCACTCCATTATATTGCAGGAAATGCCCTGTGCGCTGGGTACCGTTAATAGGTTCTATTCCGAGCATGGCACAGGTATTGTTTCCTGCTGAAGCATCATCGTTGTACAGCATCCACCGTTGTACGTCCCAAAAGCGTTTTCCTTCATAAGCGAGTTCTATTCTTCGTTCGTACAGGCAGGCTTCAATAGCTTCGTATTTACTGCCCAGCGTACCTATACCGTAATTATTGGCAGACGGAATACCCACGCGCTGTCTTACTTTTCCGAGATAGGCGGTACAATTGGCTACATCGCCTATTCCTGCATAGCATTCGGCTATATTCAATAATAACTCGGCATACCGGTATTCGAAAATATCTGTACCGGAATATTCAAAACCGCTTTCGTTCGTAACATCTGTATTGGTCATTTTATAAACAAATGCGGGACTGGATAATTGGTTATTATCGCTGAAATGTGCTTCATCATTATTATCTAACCAACGATATGCCCATACTACAGATTCCGGATCTTCTTTATATCCCCATTTTCTGCCCGAAAAGGCAAAAGTCCTGTAAAACCGGGGATCGCGATTGAGGAAGAAAAGGAAATCGTCATATTCGTTTGCAGCAGTAGGCCTGGAACCATCGGCCATAGGAAACAAATCGATCATTTCTTTCGGGGCCGATTGCCCTCCGCCACCGTCCTGGCTGTTTAACCGGATATTCTGCTCCCATGAATTGTTCAGGTAGTTGCTCAGGTTGCCGCTGCCTAAAAGCTGTACGGTAATGGCTTCGGAACAGAATGAGTTATCTACCAGGAACATTTCTTCCCAGTCTTTTGCGGAACTTCCGTATAACCCGTATCCATCTGCGGTTAACTGGTTTTCGGCTTCCAAAGCAGCCTGCAGGGCTTGCTGCCATCGCTCGCTACTGTCCCAGTTGCTGTTGAACAGCGGGCTGGCATAGGTAAGTAATACTCTTGCTTTCTGAGCCAGGGCTGCTCCTTTGGTAAAACGTCCGTAATCTGCCGGTTCCCAGTTCTCAGGCAATAAGCTTGCGGCCATATCGAAATCTGCTACGATCTGCTCCACCACTTCGGTAATACTTGCGCGGGGAAGTTTTATACTTTCGTCCGTAGTAGATGGTGTCTGAACTTCGGTTACAACAGGTACACCTCCATAGACACGCATCAGGTCAAAGTATTGCAATGCCCTCAAATAATACATCTGTCCTTTGGCCCGGTTGCGGAATTCTTCATCCAGGTCAGCTCCTTTAACATCTACTTCTTCTATAAAAGAATTACACTCCCTGATCCTGTGATAGGGCTCGTTCTTTACTTTATCTTCCAGCCTGGTACCGTAATAGCCGGAGGCATCGTCAGCATTAAAAAAGGTGAGGGTTGGATTTATCAGGTCCCGCATTCCTCCTATTTCTTCGGTCATACCGGAATTTTCAGTGTTATAAGAACCTACCACAGTAGATGACGGTGAAGTATAGGCCGCGAAAAAATCGTAATACACATTATCGATATACGAGGTAACCCGCTCCTCGCTTTGGTAAAACGTATCGTCGTACTCTCCGTAATTTTTCATATCCTCCAGAAAATCATCGCTGCAGGAAACTCCCGCTACCAGGAGAAGGATCATGCTTACATATGTGCTTATATTTGTTTTCATAATTATTTTCCGGTTTAAGTTAGAATGACACATTAAGATTAACCGTCCATGTTCTGAGCGTGGGATAGCTTACATAAGAATTATCATACATATTCCTGTAATTATCAGGATACGGATTATTCAAAAACCAAAGATTGTTTCCTGTTACGCCAACGGTAAGCCTGTTTATAAAAACTTTGGACAGGAACTCTTTGGGAAGTTCATACCCTACGGTAAGGTTTCTTATGGCACATGAAAAAGTATTTAATTTCCAGAAATCTGACGGTTGTGCAACATAATCGTAAAAAGCCAGGTTAGGATATTTTCCATCCGGATTATCGTCCGGATCATACATATCTTTCCAATAACTTTCGTGCGCCCACATGTTGTGCGATGAAGAGGTCCCCTGTTTTACGATATCCATCATACGAACCCCACCCCAGGAAGTCTGGATCTGGGTCCTTAAGTAAACCGATTTATAGGCCATTCCCAGGTTTGTAGTGAAGCCATAGGTGCGGTTCTTTTTCACCAGCTTTACATAATCCAGGTTTTTGGCAATCTGTCCGTCTGGACCTGCCTGTGTACCGTTTTCCGTATCGAACTGTCCTCCTACATCGTTGTAGGCCATCATTCCTTTGCGCATGGCATCCATAGAACTAACATCAAAATACATGGGGTCTACACCTGCTGCTGCTGCATTTTCGGAAAGATAACTCCAGTATCTTTGTATGTCTTCATCGGTACGCAGAATACCATCTCCTGTAGAAGTTTCTTTCCAGGTTTCCATTCCCCAAACCGGGAAGAACAGGGATGCCCCTTCCTGTGTTATATTATTCGACGGATGCTGCAGCGCCTGTTCCGGATATTTTTTGACTTTATTATTGGAGAACCCGAAGTTGACTCCTACATTATAGGAAAAATCATCCGTTATGTCGTCCCGCCAGTTCACATTAAACTCCGCCCCCCAGGCATCTACTGCCGCAAAATTCTGCTCGGCGAATCCACCACCGACAGAAATAGGGACTCCCGCAGTACCTGCCATACCCGTAAGCATATCCGTGGTCCTGTCATAATAAAAATCAGCTGTAACCTGTAGCCTGTTATTCAAGATGTTGAAATCCAGTCCTGCATTATGCTTTAGGGTATTGTCCCAGCCTACATTTCTGTTAGGGTTTACTTTAGGTGATAGTCCGTTCCCTAACATTCCACCGTTCTCGCCAAATTGAAATCCCTTGTCCGTATACAGATCATAATACTGCATCCATCTCCAGGCTTTAATATTGTCTTTTCCAGTTTTACCTACGGAATAACGTATCTTCAGGAAATCCACCCAGGGTAAGGCATCCACGAACCAGTTTTCTTTAGACATGATCCACCCTAGCTGGAGGGAAGGAAAGAAGCCCCAGTAATTTTCCGGGGCAAATTTCGTAGAAGCATCACTACGGAAAAGGAACTGGAATAAATATTTTGACTTATAACTATAATTAACCCGGCCGAGATAAGAAAGAGTTCCTGCTTCTCCTTTGTAGGAGGTGGAGTTATTGGATAGTTCTCCCGCCGTTTCATGCGTACCCAGATAGTCAGCAGATGTATTTTCATAGGCCAAACGCGTGCTCTTATAACTGGATTCGGCACGTTCCATGGATACCATGGCACTGATATCATGATCTCCGAAAGTCCTGGCATAATTTATAAAGAAGTTGGCCTGGGTACTTTTACTGTTATAATTATTGTAATAAACGCGTGAATTACGTTCGTTGGTCTCTATATCATAATCCGAATCTGCGGCAGCACTTGCAAGATGACGTCCTTCATTATTATAATTGGTAATCCTTGCCAGTTCATAAGGTAACTGAACCTGTTCGGTGTATCTGGAATTTTCATTCCTGGAGAATGTCCCCTTTACTGACAACCCCTTAATAAAGGGAACCTTATAGGTCAGGGATACATTAAAATTGTACATAAAATCTTCTTCCGTTTGCTTTGACCCATTGTTCAGTGTAGCGAAGTAGTTCCACCCTGCAATAGTACGGTTGGAATTAGCACTTCCAAGATTCCTGTCCGTACGTGGAAACGGTGACATCCAGTAATCTTCTCCATTTACAGTTGTCAGCCAGGGGATATATCTGGGCATATGGAGCAAATAGCCGTAATCTGCCTGTTCCCCCCCACCTGCTTTAGAACCGTAGCTGCTGTCGCTGATATTTGCGGCAGCCTTGGTAAACGATTTTTCCACACTCCCGGAATTTCCGGAAACAGAGGCCGACAGATCAAAACTTTCCGAGATTTTGGCATCTACACCAGTACGGAAATTCCATTTATCATAATCCTGCTCCCCCAGATTGGATCCTTGTGTAAAGTAGGTAACTCCTGCAAAATAAGTCGCTTTCTCGGTTCCCCCGCTTACACTAAAGGAATGTCGTTGCTGTCCTGCTGCAGACCATGCCTTGTCCAGCCAGTCATAATCGAGGCCCCTCATCTCTTCCAGTTCCTCGACGGAAAACAGGTTTCTTCCTTCATCATCCCTGTTGTCTGCTTTTAAAAACCTGTTATGCCAGATGCCATATTCATAGGCACTCATGGTTTTACTGTGACTTACGGCATCGTTAAAAGAAAACTGGCTATAATAATTGAATGTCGGCTTACCAATCTTTCCCCTTTTGGTTTTTACAACTATGGCTCCCTGGGAAGCACGGGCCCCGTAAATGGCTGCCGAACCGTCTTTTAAAACGGTAATGCTTTCTATTTCCGAAGGGTCTAAACGATTAAAGGTTTCCAAGGTAGGGAGCCCTGTTTCCGGGTCTACCTGTATCATATCATCAATTACAACCAGCGGTAGTGATGTTCCTCCGTCTTTAGAAAATCCGAAAGTCTGACGAATCTGAAGGGTTGCAGCCTCCCCGGGACGTGTGGAACCCCCGGATACGGATAATCCCGGTATTTGTCCCCGTAAGGACTCCGAAAGATTGGATACGGGAAGGTCCCTGACCTCATCCGGATTGATGGTCCTGATAGCACCCGTAAGGTCTTCTCTTTTCTGAGCGCCATATCCTACAACCACTACTTCGTCAAGTTGAGCATTGTCTTCTTCCATAGTTATGTCTATGTTCAGATCTTCGTCGACAAGATGCTCTACGCTTTTCATTCCTATATAGGAAAAGCGTATAATATCTCCTTTGGAAGCATTCATCTCATAACTTCCGTCCATGTCGGAGACAGTTCCGTCATTAGTGTCCTTGATCAAAATAGTAACCCCAGGCAGCGGTATACCCATAGTGTCCGTTATTGTACCGGAAACTGTAGACTCCGCCTTGTCCTGGGCATAGACGATAATGTTTCCAAGGAGAATCAACATCGTCAGCCACCTTTTTATACATTCGTGTTTCATTGGTTATTGGTTTTAGTCAGTTAATCTAATAAACTACTCATTATCAAGTAATTAATATTTGTAATCGATTGCATTTTTGTGTATTTTTTACATTTAAATTAATGGTTACTATAAGGCTTTGCGCTTCGTATTTCCGAAAACCAGTCCATGTTTTTCCGGAAAAAGCGATTTTTTAACAAATATTAATTTGATAATAATACCACTCTAAAAATGTAGAGTAGCCAAATGTCAGTAATCATTTTTAAGAAAGTGTCCTGTACTGTACTGCTTTTTCCTTCTTTTTGTCCGTTCGCCATCGCCCGAACAAAAACGTTTTCGCTCGCATTCAAGGTGAATACTGAGTTCAGGATATTTTATGAAAAAAGCTTTGCAGATCCAACAAAAAAATTATGCTAATCCCGTAATTTTTTATCAGAGATTCTTAAAATCAAATATAAACCATCAATATGCCATCCAGACAGCCATCTCTCCCACTGCCCGGTTTCCCCAGGTAAAATAGGGTACAAATTTTACGGCAATCCCTTTTCCCTCTTTTTCCAAGGGACGGTATAACGATTTCTTCCACTTCCTGTTCTTTATCCCGGCGGTGGTTTTTAACGTTACAACCTGCCGGTTTGCTATCAACTGTTTGTCAAGATCAAATCCGCCTTCCGGATCAAGCGTTATTTCATTTATCCTTGTATCTCCGGGCAAATCTTCTGATTCAAGGCAATATACCAGCGGCCCTCTTTTTACGGCTACCTGGTTCCTGGCTTCTTCTACCAGGGGATTGGCTTCCATCAGGGTTACAGGCATAGGCAGGTTCAGCACTATTTCGTCACCTCTTTTCCACTTACGACTTACCTTCGCGTAAGTCCCGGGCCGCAAATCCTGTGTAATCTCTTTACCATTTACTCGTATACTCGTCTCCTTACACCAGCCGGGAATGCGGAGAAACAGGTTATATGGTCTTGCAGGGGTCTTTTTTATTGTGAGTGTTATTTTTCCATCCCAGGGATAATCGGTCTGTTGTTCGACTATTATCTCCTTACCATCGGGCAAAGCAGTATTGAGTGTATTACTACCATAAAGGTTGACATAAAGACCCTCCCCGGATATACTGTAGGCATAGTTATTCACTTCGGCCAGTGTACGGGTAACGTTGGGTGCACAGCAGTTGGACAGGGCTATATATCCCTGCCGGGTATTCCCCCATCGTTGTTCAAAAGGCAAATCGGCCGAAACCAATAGCGGATTGGTGTACAAAAATTCCTTTCCCTTTATACTGATACCAGACAAAACGCTATTATACAGGGCAAGTTCTACAATGTCGGCATATTTGGCCTCACCGGTCAGCTGTAACATACGCCAGTTCCAAAGGACATTGCCTATATTGGCACAGGTTTCGTTATGTGCGGTAGCATTAGGTAACTGGTACGGTCTGCCATACGCCTGGTGTATTTTTTGTACTTCGGAAGGATCATAAGAGGTACCATCCGGGGATACACCATCGTAAAGAGCCCCGCAGGCCCCGGTAATATACATCTTACGGTAAATAACATCTTCCCAGATGGATTGCAGATTATCCAACAGTACCTTTTCCCCGGTTTCCGCATAAAGATCGGCTACCCCGGCGTAGAGATAATTGGCCCTGACGGCATGTCCCATCGCCCTTTTCTGCTCCCGGAACGGGATACGATCCTGGTTATCATCCGTTCCATCATCGGTAGTACCGCGAATATCTACAAGATTTTTGGCCAGTTCCAGGTAACGGGGATCTTTGGTGGTACGATACATTTCTACAATACCCATATAATGTGAGGGACAAATGGCATTTCGTGCAAGTTCGGGCGATGCTTTCCGGTAAAAATCATAGAGATAATCAGCTACTCCCCTGGCTACCTTCAGAAAATTGTCCTTCCCGGTAGCCCGGTAATGTATGCAGGCCGCTGTCATTAAATGGCCCATATTGTATTTCTCGAAACCGAGCTGTTTTTGCAGTTCTTCTTCACCCAGGGTTCCCCAGCGCTCTTCGATAAGTACCGGGGTATGGAGATAGCCGTCCTGTCGTTGTGTTTTGGCTATGAGTGCAATGGCCTCATCCATCTGTTTATCCAGGGAAACATCTTTGGTCAGGGCATACATAGCTGCCATAGCTTCCATTATTTTGTAAAAATCGCCATCGTGAAACGACGGGCCGTCGTGCTTTCCTTTCATCAGGCCAGCCGCTATTTCAAAATTCCTGTACGCATGTGTGGTTTCGGCATCGTGGTACAGGTTCCACATATAAGGCAGGGTATTGTTTTTTTCCGTTTCGAACTGCTCTTTCCAGAAACCGCCGGTCCAGGTTACGTCGTTCAAACCTACGCCTTTTAACCGGGCGTAAGGGCTTTCGGAGGTATTCACCAGGGATTTGTTCTGGGCGGTGATTCCCTGAAGGATAAGGAATATTATGATATAGAAGGGTTTTTTGTGTGTTTTCATGGTTTTGTTTCAGGTTTCAGATTACAAGTTTCAAGTTGCAGGTTCCAGGTTCCAAGTATAAGTCCCTGAGTGAAGCCGAAGGGTCGGTTTTCAAAGCCTCAACAGAGGTGGCTGAGTATTCCGAACTGTGTTCGGAATGTATCGAAGCTACCGGTGCAACGAGTCCCTCTTTACAGGGCTATTCCATACTAAAGGCATTCACTCTCCTTATCATTGTATCTCCGGAAGCATCTTTTACCTGTACATCAAAGTACATAAATCCTTTTTTGGAACTTTTGAAGATGATCTCGTCTCCGGTTACGGATACACTTACATTTTCCTTTTGGAGAATGGTGTATTCCGGCTGGTTTTGATATCCTGCAAAGAGCTCCTTTCCGGAGAGTGCTGTTTGCGTTTCGGTATTCACAAAATAATGCGGTCGGGCCATCCAGTCCAGATATTCGCCCAGTTCGGTGTATCCGTCTTTATCCTCATCTGTATTGGTATCGGTGAAATCTCCTTTTACCGAATCAGGATTCAGACCACGTGCTTTTTCCCACCAATCGGGCAGACCGTCATGGTCGGTATCCCAGTCTCCGGGACGTTTTTCTTCAGGATAGTTTTCCCATCCGCCGGCATCTTCCTCGGTATCTATCGTACCGGGCAAACCACTTTTGCTGCCTTTATAGGTATAGGTGCTATCGCGTGTTTCTTTTATGATCCTTTTGTCGTATTCGTCCTGTTGCGATTGATTGGTTCCCACATCGGAAAGTACATTTTTATAAGCCTGCCGGGCGGCATGTGTTTTTACATAAGATTCAAAGAACGGTTTGTCCAGATAGGTTTCATAATCCACCTGTGCCGGGCCGGAAATTGAAATGGTCCTCCCTTTTTCCTGGTTAGATTCATCGAAATAACCTGTCATCACATTTTTATCGAAGAAATACTGTTGTTTTCCGAGACCCACGCCTTCATGTTGTGCATTCAGGGCATAGAAAAAGTTGGTAGAAGGTCCGGGTTTATAGTAGTTCCCCACAAAGTTCACCTGGTTGGCGCCGCCGTCCGTAGCCCGGTGTCCCCAGTTATACACTACATTGTTCCGGATATCCAGTCGTCCCGTATAGTAACTGTCACCGTTTATTCCTCCGGCAATACTCCAGTTCCTGCCGTAATTATGTGCCAGTAGATTATGATGAAAACTTCCGATATCACCGCCTATCGAGGCTGCATAGCCGTGCATTTTTCCTTTTTCGTATTTGCTGTGCCCGGCTACATTAAGTGCTTCGGAAATAAGTGTCCGCTGCAATGTAATATTATGCGCGCCACGGGAACTAAAGCCTTCATCCAGTGTCCAGCTTATAGAGCAATGGTCTATAATACTGTGGTTTGCTCCTGTCAACCCCATACCATCATAGGTCCGGCCGGCACCGATCCTTACCCGTAAGAACCGGATAATACCATCGTCCCCGGTAAGACCTATAGGCGCACGACTTATAGTGATCCCTTTTCCGGGAGCTGTCTGCCCGGCGATGGTAATATAAGGCTGGTTGACTACCAGTCTCGATTTCAACTCAATGTTCCCGGAAACGTTGAAGACGATGGTCCTCGGGCCGATTTCACTGGTTACGGCTTCACGCAGACTGCCCGGTCCGCTGTCGTTCAGATTGGTGACTTCCACTACTTTTCCGCCCCGGCCACCAATCGCGTAGCGCCCGTAGCCTTCCGCACCGGGAAATGCAAGTTGTGCCGGACGAAAGGACCATACGGTTCCGGGGGTTATTTCACCATTCTCCTCTATGACATCGACCCGCCAGAAATAGGTTTGCATACTGTATAACTTCTCCGTCCTGAAACTATTTTCCTTGATCTCTCCTTTATATTCCGGTGATTTCCTGGTTGCCCCAGCCACAGTTTTTTCGTCTTCACCAAAGTAAACATCATAAGTCATCTTTGTCTCCGGTGCATTCCACCGGAGCTCATGGCTTTCACCGGGGACGTGAAGGTCATTATTTGCGGGCTCCGGTGCATAAGCTTGTTTCATTTTGTTTGGCATATCTATTTCCAGCCCGTTAATCACCAGGTTTTCATTGGAAATTCCCGATGCTTCATCTGTTTCGAACCGAAAAACCACATTCTCTCCTTTCCGGGCTTTGAATTTTATAAAAGCCATAGCGGCATCTACGATTTTTATCTCCCTGTTACTCGGGGTTACCGTCTCCCTCAGTTCTTCGTTCACATAGATTTTCACAGGTCGGAACTTCGTAGCCTCAGGGCTGTCAAACGTATTGTGAAAAGTCAACAGTGAATGTTCTCCTTCTTTAAGTCCGCTTATGGTAAGGGTCAGACTGTTCCCGGTACGTAAGCCATCATTTATCAGCAAACTTTCTCCGCCCTTCTGTATCCCTGCCTTATACCATGATGAGGACAAATCTCCCTCCAGCCGGATGATCAATCCTTCTATTTCCTTTTCGGCTCTGGTTTCGTCACCTATAATCCAGGAGGCAGATTCCGGGTAGTGTACTTCTCCCGGTTTACGCCCGGCAAAATCAAAATCTATTTTTACAGGTTGTTTTTCCGTAACATCCTTATGTTCCGTACACTGAACACCCGTGACTATAACGACAAGTATCAGAATGGCATTTATTTTATTTTTCGCAAAGGCTTTCATTAGGTTTTATTTTTTTGAATTCGATATATCCAGTAGATTAATGACGTCTTTTTCCCTTTCCCGGGGAAGTATTTCCACTATTTTTAGTTTTCCGTTTTCAAGTTTGGCTTCTATCGTAGTATTTTTGGGAGCATGCAGTTTAAAATGGACATTCCAGTCACCGGGCCATGCCGGAAACAAGTATATTTTATCTCCTGCGGTCTGTAGCAGCATTTCCTGCATGCCTATCATACCGGAACCACCCTGGTTATGATCGGGTACCCAGTCAAATCCGGGGCCCCAGAAAGCGGGAAATCTCCTGCCGGAATCGGCCATTTTCTTCAGGGTTAATTGCGCGGCTTCTTTGGTCATGCCCATGACCGCCGCAAAAATATTGTCCTGTTTCCATCCTATATGGCTGCGGAACTTTACAGCATCGGGATCGTATTTCCAGGTATTCTTTGCTACGTCCAGCCCGGGCTTGCCAACGCCATATATCCGCCAGGGAAATACAGGGTATAATTGCGGAACTTCGGTATTGTTTATCCTTTCCCATACTTTGGCCGGAGCCAGTACTTTGTGTCCTTCTATTTCCCGGAAGCTCAACGGGGGAATAAGATTGGCAGCTTCCCGGATATATATATTTTCATTATCGCTCAGCATACCGTCCGGAAGTTCCAGTAATTTTTGCGTAATCACTCTTAGTCCGGCTATTGTGGAATTGGCATTATAAGTCATTTTATAGGTTTCGGCAGCGGACCCGGGGTATAAAACCAGGTGTCCCTCGTGGTCCAATGCTTTTGCCCCTCTTTTACGGGCGAGATGCTGGTAATGCTCGTCAAAAAAACGAATGCAGCTTACGATAAAAGGTACATACCGTTCTATACTCTTGTTGTTATAGCGATGTCTTTCCAGCATCATCAGGCAAAATTCGAGTACGGTGTCCCACTGGTATTCAAGCCAGGCGTTGTATTGCATGCCTGGGTCATATCCGTCCGGGCGTTTCCAGCCATATTCGGCAGGATTGGGCAGGCCGAAGTTTTCCAGTTGTTCGGTAAATGATGCCCCACTATGCCCCCAGTATACTTCGCTGCGCAGTTCGGCATTTTTCTGCAGGCGGAGATAAAAATTAAGCTGGGCATCCATCATATCGAAATCCCCGCTTTTGAGCATGGGAAAATAGACCAGCCGTTGGTTTTGTGCCGTCATGGTACCACCTCCCCAATTGCGGAAATCGGGAGTGAATTGCAGGGTGGTATCAGTATATACGGGGTCATAAGTAAAAAGCCCGCCGTTGAATTTCGTCGGGTAGTCTCCGTAGGCATTACAACCCAGCATATAGCGGAACAACTGATAGTTTCTTCCTGTTTGCCACAGGGTGTCCGTTTTCCGAGCGCCACGTTCCCCGGTATATACGAAACTGCGTTCCCAGTAATCGTTCCACCACCGCATGGTACGTTTCTCCTTTTTGACAAGACTTTCTTTATTATATGCCTTAATCTCTTTGTTAAGATTATCCTGCCACGACCGGATATTTTCCGCCTGTGAGGTATGGAGATAGATATGTAGTTGCTGGTGTTTTACAGGTTTTGAGGTTTGTAACCTCCATGCTTTAAAACCCGTATCGCGGTAGGTCCCGGAAACCGTACCGGTTGCCAGCATGCCGGATGCAGTGATATGCCCTCCGAAAGTGAGATCTGCCAGCGGATTGTACATCTGTTCTTTTACCGGGGTCATTTCCTGTTGTACTACTGCTACGTCAAAGACTGTTTTTTCCCTGTTGCGGTGGTAAAACCGGATATCGTTTTTGAGAAAAGAAACGGAGTCTTTATAGGTTATAATTTCCCCCTGCGGTGCCCATTTGTACGAATTGGCATTGTTGGCCTTTCCTTCTACCTTCCTGTTCCTGTAACGCCAGTTCTCATAGAAAGCACTGACGGAAACCGGGGTCCGGCTTTTAATATCGGCATGAATTACCGGGTCAAAGACATCTACCCACAGCTTAACCTTTGTTTCCTTCCCCTGTATTTCTATAAAACCGTCTTTCAGTACCAGTTCCTGACGGAAATCTTCATCGAAAGGATTGGGTTCAAATCTGATTTTCATCCGGCCCTGTTTTAGCAATGTATTGTGTTCGTCAAACGTGCCGCTCCGGGATATATAAAAATACAGGTCGCCATCTTCTACCCACACATTCAGACCGATATCACCGCCTCCCAGTGGCATGGCCCCGGAAGCATTTTCACTTTGTTCCGTCCATACAGGATTATAATCTTCCAGTACTGGGGTTTGTGCCGGGAGGATGGCAGTGAGAATAAGTAATATGCAGGGTAATATGTGTTTCATTAATTGGTTATAAATTACAGGTTACAGGTTTCAAGTTTAAATTACATGTTGCAGTTACAGCCAGAACGAAGGCGGCTGAGTGCCCGAGCGCAGCGAAGGGTGTACCGAAGCCCCGGTTATTACACAGCATGTTTACATATGTTTATTCTTTTAATAATTCTACTCCAAAACTCCGAACCTCCAAACTAATAATTACTTTACTCCTCAATAACCACCGGCCCTAATAACCCGGCTTTTAACAACGGGGTATCTTCCAAACGGAACGGAGCCGTGGTATTGGTCAATCTTTCGGATGCGGGGAGTTTTTGATCTCCAATGAGCCGGTTGGCCCAGGTGTTGGTTATTTTGATTACGAGTTTGTTTTCTCCTTTTTGCAGCGCTTCACCTATAAATACCCGGTGCGGATACGTCCAGATCGTGCCACAATCTGTATTGTTAAGCGAGACTTCGGCTATATTGGCCACATCACCCAGATTGAGCCAGGTGTCTCCGGTTTCCCCGTTCCAGGTAAAGGTCTTTTCGTATACCGCAGTACCGGAATAATAGCGGATACTGTCGTTGCCGGAAGTACTCCAATCCGACAATGGCATTACTACCGGAGTTTTCGGGCCGTGGAACGCAGGATCAAAGATTATTTTCCAATCTTCCCCGATCTCCTGTACTTTGGCGTATTTTTTCCAGTTCTTTCCCTCATTCCGGGATGTTTCCCTTGTTTTTTCGCGAAATTTTACGAAGACGGAAGCATTCTTATCCAGTTGCAACGGAATTGTAGTCCGACCGTTTTCTGTTTTCCATTCTCGCAGTGTTGTAGTCTTCCCGGAAACCGCATCATATAGTTCGGGAACTTTCCCGGTAACCCGGAAAGATATGTTCACCCTTCGTTTTCGTTCTTTCTGGTTTGATATAAAATATATGTCTTCGGCAGTCGTACGCCGGTGGGTATAAGCTATATCTGGTACTTTTTCCGGGGTATCTTCCCCAGTAATGGTTATATCCGGCTCTATGCCAATCGGACTAAAATCCGTTAGGGTATAGGGTAGCATGATTACCGTACCTTTTCCTATTTTTCGTCTGTTTAATTCTTCTGTGTCCCCACCGGAAGCGCCAGCCCATAGTTCACTAACAACGGCTTCCAGTTTCTCCTTATCTTCCGGTGTTCCGAAACCGGGGGTGCGTTCCGGTTTGGTCCCCAGAAATACGGTAGCACCTGCTTTGACGAGTTCCAGTATTTTTTGCGCCACTTCAATCGACATCATAGCGTTCGGTGACATTTTCCTGCTTCCCGAAAATACCAGGGCTCCGTAATATATGCCCGCACCAAAAGTTACTTTACCATCTTCTACCTTCGCTTTTCGGAGCAGGACATCCGGGTTAAAAGAATCGTATTTATATCCATGGAGGGCATCTATCCAATGGGACAGGTCTGTTATATTTGCCGAAGAGGTTACTTCTTTGGGCATTTTGGCCAGTGGCTGTCCCTCATTGGCAAGCCGTACCCTTTCTTTTTGTACGGTTTCTTCTCCGAATATTCCAGGCAGGGAAGGTACCAACCGATCCGGCAGCACGGCCCTCGACGGCAATTCCTCGCCGGTAAATACGGCAAGGTCTATAACAGGTTTTCCCTTTTGTAATTCGTACTGAACCCGTTGCGCGTAATCTATCCATGCTTTCCCCGGTTTCCACCAGGTCTGGTTGCGTTGTATGTATGTTCCTACCCCGTCGAGGGTCATTCCGGGTTTCCGGTCCGGCCAGGGATTGTGTACAAAGACGTGATAGAAGAAACGGTTTATGCCAAGGGCATAGTTCCGGTCACCTAATGCCTTCAGGTTTCCGGGATGCTCGTCCCAGTCCATCCGTAATTCGGTGTAGGCTTCGGCCTGGATGATATCTTTACCGTAGATATGTCCTCCTGAAATGGCATCGAGCATATCATTGGGTTTATCGTGTGTAGGGCTTTTCAACCAGAACTCACCGCCGGGATAATCCACATATCGGAAATGCCGGAGGGCATCGCTTACCATCGTAGGTGCCACATTTTCGGTGCTGAACGCTACTCCTGCCTTTTGTGCTTCGCCAGCCATAGTGCCGAAGAAATTATCGGCTATTAACTCCGAAATGGTTTTACGTACATCATAAAGTACCTTCTCGGATGTTTCGGCATCTTCTAAGGGAATCCCTGCCACGACAGGGAGATAATCCACCAGATCATACCCCCTTCGTTCTTTGAAGGCTTTGCGGAATACGGGCGACCAGTTCTGACTGCCGCATTCCCAGCTATCGATATGTAAAATACGCAATACTCTTGCGGCCAGTTCCGGACCGGCGGTACGTATAGCTTCGCCGAACCATTTATCGAACTGTAAACGTATGGCTTCCGGGTTGAACTTATCTACTTCCAGTCCTACCCCACCGCCACCGGTAGCATTGGTATGCCCGGTAGAAGTATGTGCAAAACGCATGATCTTCCACTTTCCCTCGGGCGCATCCCAGGAAAGTTTCCCTTCTGCATCGGTATGGGCCGTGATATTGATGATATCTTCTTTGGCGAGACAGTTTTCCGGTGGGAGCATTTCCGTAGTCGATTCCGTGCTTATGCGCCATACTACACCCGATTTACCTTCGTACTGGTCGATCTTCGGTTCTTCGGAAAGGATGATCTTGTTTACTTTTAACGCTGGTTTCCACTTGGCAGCATCCAGGTCTTCGGCTCCGGGTTCTGAGCCTTCCGGGTCATAGACAAAACGAAAATAACGGGAGGTTACGGGTTCTATGGCATGAGTGTAAGCGGCGTCCGTGTCCTGCCATCCCTGTCTCGGAGGGATCAGCCGGGTTACCCGCTCAAAATGCACTCCGTCTTTGCTGGTTTCTATAATAAGTCTGTGGGACTGGTAGTTATTACCGCCGGTTATTATTTTTATATTCCGACAGGTAAATGGTTCATTGAAACTATATTGTACCCATCCTTTTTCATACATTTTCACATTTCCCTTTCCATCCCGGTCACTGAGAAAGTTCAAATTCGTTTTATCGTCCGAACTCCATGTTATTTGCGGTTGTACCTGCGTACTGTTCCGGTAATTTTCCTTAACAGGAAGCGCAAAGACAGCAATATCCTCGTAATATCCCTTATAATTGGGAGGTATGGGGAGTTGTAAATCCAGTTTTTGCCCTCCGCGCACCAGCGTATCCGACCACACTACTTTCTGCATGGACAGTTCCCGGGTGATCCAGGGCCCACCAGCCACGGCAAACCCGTCGGAAGCGTGCATGGCCAGCTCCATACCGAGCCTGTCGGCCTCTTTCATTGCAAATTCTACCATATCCCACCATTCGGGGCTTAATTGCAATACGGGCGGATCGATAAGCGGAGGATCGGCGGGACCTTTTATAGCCATCAGGTAAGCCCCTCCTATACCCGTTTCTTTCATGGCTTCCAGGTCGGCCGTAATCCCTTCCCTGGAATAAGCCGACTGCATCCAGTACCAGTAAACCCAGGGTCTGGATGATTCCAATGTAGGTTCAAAACTGTCTTCCTCCCCCTCTTTTGGAGCATTACAGGAAAGGATGCTCAGCATGAACAGAACAATCCACAATATTTTGTTTGGTTTATGCATTTTAGTCACTTATTACATATTCAGGAAACTGGGGTGGCGCCCCCTCTGCCTTTGGTATCTCCCCTCAAAGAGGAGAAATTATTATCTTTTAAACATTCTCAAATTATCGCATTGACACACTCCGGCTGTGCTCACTCAGCGCATCACATTATTACATTAGTATTTCTATTCAAATCATTGCAACATGGCATCCAACTCTCCTTCCATATAAGGAATAATACAAAAGTTATAATGATATTCTCCTGCCGGAACCTGGTATTTCTCCAGCGGTTGCCCTACTTCGGACCAACTGTCGTTCCCTCCTACTCCCATTTGCACGAGATCTATATTTACGGTAATGTAACCGGCATTCTGCAGATCAAAAGTATGTTTAGCTTTATTGATATCGGCTTCAGTATAGGGCCATGCACTCATACTTAACAAAGAATCGCCGGCCACGACCAGTAAACCTTTTTCCTTTCCCGAAGTTGTAAAGGCCATCCAGCGTACATCGGTACGGTTAGCGTTTTCCTGGGGCATTACATATGGTTCCGTAAACTTATCAAGCGGAAGGTTATATATTCCTGCTCCGAAACCGTGATTACGGTCGGAATAGTTCTCCAACGGACCTTTTCCGTACCAGGAGATACTCCTGTACGTATCTTTTATTCCGGTTTGCATACCCACTTTAGGAATATTGGGCAGGTCTTCAGAAGCTTTCAGGTGATAGTCTACATGTACCGTCCCATCCGCCGCAATCTTATAGATTACTTCTACCTCGGCTTTTTTCTTTATGACCGTATATGTATTCTGTAAGGTAACGGCACCATTTTCCTCCTTTACCTGCGTTTTTTTCAGTTCCGGTCGGGCATCGTACCAGGGTTTAAGTACTTTATCAGGTTTCCAGCCTTTCCGGTCGTTATCGGTAAGCGGTCGGGTAAAATGTGGCATCAGGGGACGAAATACCTGTTCTTCTCCACGGAACACATAGGAAGTCAACGCTCCGTTTTTCCGGTCGAAACTTATTTGAAAATCTTCTCCTTTAACTATGTAGGCACTTGATTTTTTTTGAATTTCCGGACTGATTCCTGTCATATTTGCATTAATCGTAACAGGCTTACGCTTTCGCAATATAAATTGGTCCGATGCTACGATGTGCCCTTTCGGGGCCCAGTCTTTGTCTTCCGGCAAACGGAAATTCAGGTTGAGCAGGTATTCGGAATCCTTATCCATTTCCGGCAGGTAAGATGCCATGCTAATCAAGGTATCTTTCCCGGCTTCGACAGCAAAGGGCGGAAGTTCTTTCTGCATAACGGAAATACCGTTTTTAAGCAGCTCTATTTCCGGTATGTATTCTGCCAATGAAATGGCTGAATGTCGGTTGGATATCCGTAGCATCTGTTCAACTTCCATACTGCTTTTTACCGGTTGAAAAACCCATTTGCATTCGTACATGGCTGCTTTCGGCCTGCCGTCGGAAGCTACGATGCCGTTGATATTAAAATTGCCATCGTGTAGTTTCTCTCCAAAATCTCCACCGTAGACATAAAATTCCTTTCCTGTAACCGAATCTTTTTTCTGCAATCCCTGGTCTTTAAAGTCCCAGATACAACCGCCTATAATCCTCGGGAGGGAATGAAATTCGTCCCATAGCTCTTTCAAATTACCGGTAGAATTCCCCATGGAATGCGCATATTCCACAAAAATAATGGGACGGGTATCCGCTTCCTGGTCGACCAACAGTTTTGGAGTAAACACCCCGGGATAAAAGCGGCTTACCATATCCACATAAGGCTCATCCGTCGGGTTTTCTATGCGATGGGCATGGTCTTTAGGGTAACCGGGTTCGCCGGGAGCTATGTATCCTTTTAGTCCCGGGTTTCCCTGTGCGGGTTCGTAATGTACGGGCCGGGTAAGGTCAAAATCGTGTGCCCAGCCCGCCATGGCGGCATAGGCCGGGCCCTTCCCTGCCTCGTTCCCCAGGCTCCAGAAAATTACGGAAGGGTGGTTTTTATCGCGCTGTACCATACGGGTTAGTCTTTCCATATGTGCGTGCAACCAGCGCGTATCGTTGGCCAGCTTTCCTCCCAGACCGTGTGTCTCCAGGTTGGCCTCATCCATTACCATAATGCCGTATTTATCACAGAGTTCATAAAAATAAGGATCGTTCGGGTAATGGCTGGTGCGTATGAGATTGAAATTAAATTGTTTGATCGTCTTTACATCTTTTTCTATATCCTCCCGGGTAAGCGCTTTTCCCCGGACCGGGTCATGATCGTGGCGGTTTACGCCATACACGTAGGTTTCCTTTCCGTTGATAAGCAGTTTGCTGTTTTCTTTGGAAAATTCTACGGAGCGGAAACCTACCTTGCTGCTTTTTACTTCTTCTATTTCGCCGGACGGGTTTCGAAGAACAAGCAATATAGTATACAGGTCAGGTGTTTCTGTACTCCACTTCCGGGGTTCTTTAATCTCTTTTTCGAACATCCCGAATTTTACATTATCGAGCCTCGGGTAGCTTTCGTTGAGGATCTCTTCTGCCTTTTTTTCCATCGGCCCGGAAAATACCTCCCGGTTTTCCGGATCGTACAGTTGTACCTGCAAAGTATAGTCCCGAATGGTATCGCCGGTGAGGTTTTCGATATCGGGACGCAGTTTAAAGAGGGCATTTTTATAGTTTTCATCCAGTTCGGCCTGCCAGAAGAAATCGCGAATCCGCAGTTTGGGTTCGGCCATGAGGAAAACTTCGCGCTGAATACCGCTCATCCGCCAATGGTCCTGGTCTTCGAGATAAGAACCGTCGCTCCAGCGCAGCACCTGTACGGAAAGTATATTTTCTCCTTCTTTCAGGTATGGAGTAACATTAAATTCCGAAGGTAAAAAACTATCCTCCCCGTAGCCTGCAAATTCCCCGTTTACCCATACCCGGAAAGCCGAACTGACTGCTCCGAAATGCAGGGTAATGTTTTTGTCTTTCCAGCCGGACGGAACAGTAAATGTACGCTGGTAGGAACCCACGCCGTTGTAATCAGCAGGAACAAAGGGTGGGTTCACCGGGCGAAAAGGATATACGGCGCTTTTATAAATAGGAATGTCATAGCCCTTCATTTCCCAGTTGGAAGGGACTTCTATCGTATTCCAGCCTTTTACCCTGTCAACATAAAAATCATTCGGGGCTTCGCGGAGATTTGCGCTGTACCTGAAATCCCATAAACCGTTTAACATTTGTATGCGGCTCTTATTCCTGTTGCCCTCCAGAGCATCTTCTACGGAAGTATAGGAATAGGCCGTTGTACGGGCTGCATCCCTGTTAAGGCTGGTCACCAGGGGATCTTCCCAGGGGCTATCGGCATATTTTTGTGGTACCCGGGGTATTCCTGCCGGTTCACCGGTTACGGTTTGCGCCAGGGCTAAACCACAACCGGCCAGAAAAGTACATATGATATAAAAAAACAGTTTATTCTTCTTCATTGTTTCCGGTTACAAAATACATATCACTTTCCCCGAGGTCTTTGGAGGTGGCAACGGCTATTCCACGCTGATCTTTTTTGTTTACGGCACAATAAAAATGGTATACTATACCGTCATGTTTCACCACGAACGATTTGTGAGCAAAGCGGTTATCGTAATCTTCGGAAGAACGGATCAGGTCTTCTCCCTCCCAGTCTTTCCAGTGGATAAGGTCATTGGAAACGGCAAAACGGTTAAATGCCCCGTCTTTCCAGAAGGCCCCGAAATAGAACATTACCCATACATCGTTGATCCGCTGAATATACGCATCCCCGGATATTCCCTTGTGATGATTGATCACCGGATCTTTTCCGAAACGCTCCCAATGTTTCATATCATCGGACACCGCCATACCGATACGCTCGGCACCGCGGGCAGGGTTAATACTATCTCCCCGGGCATTGTAATACATGACGAACTCGTGGCCTGTTTCCCTGTTTTCGTCACGGATCACGGAATTTTTGTACATGGTGCTATTGTCCCACCAGCTTACCTCTTTGTCTTTAGGGGTCAATACGGGCTCAGACAGCCTTTTCCATTCGTGTACCTCGTCAGGTGATTCTTCGGTATAGGCCATTCCTATGGAAAGTATTCCTGCCTCGTAACCCCTGCTATCCCCCCCGAAGTAGCTCATCCAGTATTTATCGTCATAGGTTTCCCAGGTGTAGCTCCCTCCCCATTCGTAGTCCTGCAAAGCGATATAGCCGGCTTTCTGGTTGACGTCCCAATCGGTAGTATCGGAGAAAGACATGATTTTTCCTTTCTCTTTCCAATGCAGCAGATCATCGCTTTCTCCCAGCCAGGTTTCATACCCGCGACCATCGTACATCAAATAGGTCATATACCACTTCCCGTCTTTCCGGAAAATACTTGGGCAATCCATCTTCAGGGAATCATTTGGCGGCACCATCACCAATCCGTACTTATACGGCGTTTTTATCTCCTCATAAATTTCCTGCATCACGGCATCCGTGATCTTTCTTTTCTGTTTCTTTTGGGTACATGCCACAGACAGGGCTAACAGGAGCAGGATTACCGGGATATATATTTTATTCTTGTCCATATATTATGCTTTTTTTGTTGCATAGGGAAACACGAAACTTTACAGAGCTTAGTATGACCTGAATTTCAGGAATAATGTATGTTTTTTTACGCCTTCTATCCATTTCGGTTGGGATGAAGGGCCTACGAGATCGGTGGCGTTTACCTTGTTTCGTACGGCAGGTATCACATCAAACACAGCTATACCTGTTTGTGGCAGGGTGTACAACAGGGCATCCCTGCCATCTCTGGGAGTATATACACCAAGATAACTGCCGGACTCGGGGTTACTTAACTGTACTTCTCCCTGCGAGGTACGGAAAACCGCCCATTGCCATTGGTTAAAATACCCCTTGAACTCGGGATATACAAAAGATTCTCCGGGGATGGGATCATTATAATCGTTCTCCCATACGTCGAGCGTAGTTCCCTGTAGACGATTTTGCCATACGCGGTACGGACCTTTCCCAAGCCACCTAATACTCTTCATGTTATCTTCCGGGTAATCGAAGGACACTCCTGCCAATTCCACTACGCCATGATAGTCATACTCATAATCCAGTTGTACGGTACCACCAGCTTTTACTGTCCACTGTACTTTTTGCAACGGTCCGAAATAGTCGGCACTGACAACTACTTCACCATTTTTTTCTTCCGCAGAGATATGTTGCAATTTTTCTTCGTAAGCTATTTCTTCATAGATACGGTCCTCTCCTTTGGCCGCATCTTTATCTACAGAACCATCAAGGGTCCTGTCGCCTCTTCGGGCGGCTATAAAACGAGGGCCATTGTTGATATCTATCACCTTCCCCGACTGAACAACCTGTTGCAATTTCCCGGTTTTCCGGTCTATTTTTATTTGTGTACCGGAAGCGGTAATCTGGTAATAGTCTACTGTTTCCTGCAGAGAGATTTTGCCTTCTGCATGCTCTGCCACCGGTTCTTTTTCTTTATCCCAGGTATAGGCCCATGTCCACAACTCTTTGCCTTCCGGGTCGAGTGCTTTGAGGTAAAGTACGTCCGCTTCCTTCCAGTTGCCGGGAAGTTTTATTTGGAGTTCCCCGGTAGCATGGGGGGCTATATCCGGCCCTTTTACCGTTTTCTTCACTATGGTCTTACGCTCTGCATTTTTGTCTTCCGGATTCGGAAACTGCGCCAGTTCCCATTCCAGTGTACAGCGATTGGTATTAGTGAAGTCGTAACGGTTTTCCAGGGTAAAGACGCCATCGAAATCGTCCGGGAGTCTTTCTTCCTGAGTTATCATTACCGGTGACCATATTTGTTTTATGGTATAGAAACTGCCTTCTTTTTCGTGGTGCGGACCTACGATACCGTCCGCCCCGTAATTTCCCTGGTTATCTATCCGCCCATCCTGATCGGTACGGGCAATACCTTCATCTGCATATACCCATAAATAACCGCCGCCGCTCCTGGGATGTTTTCTCATCACTTCCCAATAATCATGCAATCCCGCTCCGTGTCCGCCGTCATAGAGACCGTGCAGAAACTCGGTGGCCATAAAAATCTCTTCACCGCGGAAATATTCAAGCGTCTCCCCGTAGGACCTGTAGTGCATAGTCTCTACCCCGTTGAGTTCCTGTTGCGGATGTAATACGGGACGTTTTTGCAGATCCCAGATATCGAACTGGTTGTCGAGATTGGTATTCCAGCCGCCTTCGTTCCCGTTAGACCAGAAGATAATAGACGGGTGGTTCAGGTCGCGGGTTACCATTTCCCGGACCAGTTTTTTCCCTATGGCATCGTCGTAATGTCCGTGCCATCCCCCGAGTTCGTCCATGACATACAGTCCCAATTCATCACAGGCATCCAGGAATTCCGGATCGGGCGGATAGTGCGATAGCCTTACGGCGTTCATATTCATCTCCTTAATAAGCCGCACATCGGCATAATTGAGTTCCTTATTGAGCGTGCGTCCCGATTCGGGCCAGAAACTATGCCGGTTTACTCCTTTCATCAATACACGCCGGCCATTGACATAAATACCGTCTCCTTTATGTATTTCTATCGTATGAAAACCGAACCTGTCGGAAACTTTGTGTAACAGATCGTTTCTTTTGTAAAGTAAAAAATCAACATGGTAAAGATCCGGAGTTTCGGCGGTCCATTCCTTTATATTATCGAATGTACCGGCCAATCTTACCCTGTCGCTCCCCGGGGAAACTTCTCCCTGCAACGTCCCTTTCTTTTTGCCATCGGCACCGGTTATAACCGCTTCTACCCGGAGGGCGGAAGCACCTTCCCCGAGAAAGACATCCGCTTCGAAACTACCGTCCGCTTCGGCTTTTATGGCAGTACGTTCTATATTTTGCGCCGGACGGGCTTCGAGAAAAACGGGACGGAATATTCCACCGAAATTCCAATAGTCCGCCCTTCGCTCTGCAAGGTTTACACTGCCGTTTTCGGATTCTTTGCTTACGGTGACTTCGAGCAGGTTTTCTCTACCGTATTTCAACAAGCTGGTAACATCATACTGAAAGCGATAAAAAGCCCCTTGGTGTTTCGATCCGGCGGAACGGCCGTTAACTTTAACTTCGGTGTCGGTCATGGAACCGTCGAAAACTATCTTCACCCTTTTACTTTCCCATTCCTTCGGAACGGTAAAAGTATACTTGTATTCTCCGACCTCATCGGCTATACCGTCCGGGTGGGGCTTTCCGTAAAATTTGATACCGTATTGGTATTTGCCGTAGCCCTGCTGCTCCCATACGGAGGGTACTTCTATGGTTCCCCATTTCCCGCTGTTTCTTCCTTCTGATACTTTAAATTCCCATGTTTCGGTATCCTGGTAGCCTTTACCGGAAAGATAAAGGACTTCTGTTTCATTTCCTTGTTGCGCCCTGAGGCTATACAGGGATACAATGCTTAAGATCAGGTGTAAGAGAAATACTTTTCTCATGGTTAACGGTTAGTTTTTATATTTATATTGAATGTTGTATGTTTTTCCGGGCGCTATCTGCAATTGATAGGTATGTGCCGCAGTTTCCGTAATTTCCCCTTCACCGCAAACGGGTTTGGTCTTACTCTTAAAAGTTAGTATTCCCGTTCCTCCGGCTCCGCGAATGCGCATTTTCTTTATGCTGCAATACACTTCTATTTCTCCTTTTGGCGCAGGTACTTTACCCTCCATCCATTTCAGTCCGCCGAGATTCGGTTCTACCGAATAGGTTTCATAACCCGGTGCGGTAGGTTTTACCCCCAGGTAATACTTCCCGAAAAGGTATATGGGGCTCGCTCCCCAGGCATGGCACAGGCTCTTTCCGAAAGGTCTGCCATACATAGCAAGCTGGTCGGCTCCTTTTTCGGAGGGGTCGTATTTCTCCCAGAAAGAAGTGGCTCCTAGATCGAGCATGCCTCCCCAATAATCGCGTATTTCATCGAGCACGTATTCCTGTTCGCCCATGGCACAAAGGGCTTCGAGTTCATAAAAACGCATATATGGCGTGGTGATCTGCTGTACATCGTCATTCAGCAATACATTTTGTTTTACTCCTTGTTTTTGCTTTCCGTCCAGGTAATCAAAGAAAATGGCAAACATATTAGTGTAGCGGGTTACTTTATCTTTGGTTTTGCCCGCTACACGGTTGTGCAGGAATGCCTGTTTTTCTTCTGACCAGAATGCACGGAATATATCCTGTTTTAATACTTCGGCTTCTTTTTTATAGGTTGCGGCTGCCTCGTTATCCTCAACAATACCGGCACAGAGTGACATGGCTTCCAGACTGCGTGCCAACAGTAATTGTTCAAAACTAACCTCGCCTTCCTTGCTCAGTCCGTCCGCCCAATCGATAAAAACCCAGTCTCCGGCCAGCCCCTGCATCATATTATTTTCGTTACGCCTTTCCAGGCAAAAGTCCATCAACGATACCATACCGGGATATATCTGCCGGATAAAATCCTCATCCCCGGAATACAGATAATAGTCGTATACACCGAGGAACCAGTAAAAAGAATAGTCCATAATGGTATTGATATGGCTGTTTACCGGGTCTTTTCCGCGTAAGGCAAAAAGTGTTCGTTTTACCGAAGGGTTATCGAAAAACAGGTAGTAATTCATCAGGTAGCTCTGGTAGGCATCTCCGGACCATATCCACCTGTCGCGCTTTATGCCGTCTATAAAAAACTCCCGCGTGGTCAGGTGCATGGTATAGGCCGATACTTCCCATATTTTGTTGAGCAGATCGTCGGAGCTTTTAAATTCGCCCCGGTATTCGAGAGGCAGATATTCATATAACATGGATACGGAGTCTACCTGAGCCGTTCCTTCGGTGCGCACCTGCACATAGCGGAAGGCTTTGGAGGTATCGAGGGTATACGTTTCCAGCAGGGTTCCATCCACAATAATTTCATCCAGGGTTTCACAAGCTTCGACCGACCGGGCTTCCTCTTCCGATTCCCCGTAGTACAGGTTTACTTTTCCCTTTCCCTTTAGTCCGTGCAGGCGAATAAAACCAAAAGTCTCTTTTCCGAAGTCGGTTATAAATCCGTTGTTTTCTCCTTTAACGGATATGGCATGTTTCGGTGTGGTTTGCAGTTTAAATGCGGAAGGGGCGTTTTCGGGAGAATCGAAATTCCAGCTTCCTACCTGCTGCCATTCGGTCCCAGACTGACCAGAGGCACGACCTGTTTCGTCTATCCATTCCTTATCTTCATAAGTTACTTCCCACGAAGGGTCGCTAACCAGGTGTTTTCCCTGTACGAAAACGGCCGGAGTTTTCTCCTGGTTATACACTTTAATGGTAAGATGGTGCTTCCCGGCGGGAATGGTCATACGGGAGGGATCTCCATAATACATGGCTCCATCGAGTTGTATTTTACAATTCCCTTCGGAGGCAATGCTAATGATATCTTCCTCCGGAAAGGTAAAGTGCTTTTGGAACGTTACCAGTGCATACGGACTGTAATAACGCCACAAAGGTGGAAAGAATGCTCCGCGTTCCGTACGGCGTGCCTGCATTTTGTTACTCAACCATATTTCATAATCCCCGGGATACCAGATCCAGGTAGCATCCGGACTCTCATGCTGTGCGGCTACCGGTCCTCCGCATAAGCACAACATGGCCACTAAGGCCAGTAAACTGTAACGAATATATTTTTTATTGTTTTTCATTTTTATTTTTGTTGGCATGTATTTTCTTTTGCTCTACGTCTCAATAACTAACGACTCCGAAACTCCCCGACTACCAGCCGTTAAAAAGCAGGTATAACCCTATCATAACTACGGCCAGTGCTCCCCATAACCAGCGTACCGTACCGGACATCCGGGCTATCTGTGTTTCCTTCCGGTCTACTGTAATTTGTTTTTTCTTATCTGATATAGAAATAGCTATCATCAGCACGGACAATACCAGGAAAATATAAAAGGACAACAACAAAAAGTGTGGCCAGAAATCATGGGTTTCTGCCGGAAATACCCATAGATAAAAAATTCCTGTCCCTATGCTTAGGGCCGTCCCCAGGGTCAGTACAATATTCACGCCTTTTGTCGTGGCCTTCTTCCACAGAACACCAAAGAGAAATACCGTGGTCATGGGTGGGGCTATGAACCCGAGTACGGACTGAAATACGTCAAAAAGGTTCAGTCCCTTTATACTATCTATGCCCAAAGTAATAAATACGGCGATAGCTGCCCCGATAACAGTAACGAGATGGCCTGTTTTCCTGATCTTTTTGGAACCGGCTTCCGGTTTGTATTTTTTCACATAAATATCCATCGTAAACACAGTGCTCAGGGCATTCAGTGCAGAGTCAACCGTACTCACCAAAGCAGCAATAAGCACTGCCATAACCAGGCCCTGCATTCCCGGGGGAAAAAGTTCTGTCACCATGGTCATATATGCTTTATCCGGATCATCCAGGTTAGGAAAAAGTACGTAACACAGTATTCCTGGCAGGATAAACAGAGGAACATCCAGTATTTTGAGCCACCCGGTAAAATTGGCTCCGAATTGTCCCTGTTTTAAATTTTTTGCTCCCAGAACCGACTGTACCATCGACTGATCCGTACACCAGAACCACACGCCCATCACCGGATATCCGAGTAAAATAGCCGGCCAGGGATAGTTTGTATTGTCCGAAGGTAGAAAAAGGTTCCAGAATTCGGGTGGTGTGGCATCCTTCAGGGCGCCGATACCACCGGCCTTATCCAACCCGGTAAGAGTAAGTGCCAGTGATACTACAATAAGTAATATCATTTGGAATACATTGGTATACGCTATGGTTTTGAGTCCGCCCGCAATAGTAAAGAAAGCTGCAATAGCCAAAAGGACAATGACGGAAAGCCACAGGGGAAATCCTAATATCTGCCGGATAAGGACACCCCCGGCAAAGAGAGTAAGTGACAACCAGCTTATAAGAATCGTTATCAAGGTATACCATGCCAGAATATTCCGGGTGGAGTCTCCGAATTTATTGCCCATATAGCCGGGCAGCGTAGCCGTTCCGCCACCGAGATATCTCGGCGCGAAAACAGCGGCAAGCAAGAATATAAACACAAAAGCATACCACGCAAAATTTCCGGCTACGACACCGGTGGTAAAACCTATACTCGCCGATGCTATTAGCATGGAAGGGCCCACATTGGTCCCCCACATGGTAAAACCGATACCAGGCCACCGTAGCGAATTTCCGGCCAGAAATGGGTTATCCCCTACGGCACTTTTGCTCCTGAAGCTTACCCAGGCACCAATACCGATCACTATAATGAGATAAATCCCCACTACAATAAAATCGATCGGTTGTAACTTATCGTATATGTTCATTTTTTCGGTTGGTTAACAGCTCTGATCCAAGCCGTATTCTTCCAGCACATCCTTTATTTTCTCCGGTTTTCCTGATTTCAATGATCTTTCCATTGCTTTCAGCAGGGCAACGGTTCCCATACCTTCCGTCAGATCGGGATATGCGGTTTCATTGTTGCGTATGCATCCGGCAAAATATTCCAGGTAATTGCGGTATTCGCCAGCATGATGGCTTTTACCTTCAAAAGGGAAATAATATTTGAGTTTATGTTCCCAGGTTATGATACGTTCTTCTCCGGCATTGTCGGTAATAGCATACCGCAGGTCCATATAATCGCCCTGACTGCAACCTTCGGTACCGCGGAGTATGCAACTCATTTCACTATCTCTCTTTACAGGTTGTACCGGACCGGTATATGCCCCGGAAACCCGGGCTATCCTTCCATCCGAAGCCCGGAAAATGAAATGCATCGTATCCGGGTTTTTCAGTCCTCCCATTTTACCATTGGCACTTAGCATACCATATCCCATTACTTCCTCCACATCAGGCAGATACCAGCGGATAAAATCCACAGGGTGGCTCAATCCTCCATACAACCATTGGAACGACGGTTCAAGCGACCAGGGTTTGGCCAGAAACCAGCGATGATCGGCATGATAGTACGCTTCTACGGTAATAAGTTCGCCTATTAGCCCGGCCTCATAATCCTTCCGCTGCCGTTTCATAGGCTCAAAAAAGCGGCTGCTTTGTCCGACAAATAATTTCAAGTCTTTTTCCTTCTGAAGTTTCAGCAGCCCGGCCGCATCTTTCAGATCGTCGAGCAAGGGTTTCGTACAGACCACATGTTTCCCGGCCCCTAAGGCAGCCCTGATATGCGAAGCATGCAAATGGTCCGGGGTATAGATAGCTATGGCTTCTATTTCCGGGTTATTTAACATCTCTTCATATTTGGTAGTATAATTACCAAATCTCATTTCTTCACTTCTTTTGCGACATAAATCTTCGCTCAGATCACAGATCTGAACGAGTTCTATTTCCGTACTTGACAGGGCGGCATGCATGGTGCTTCTGCCTTCGCCCAGTCCGAGTATTCCAAGCCGTAATTTTTTATTGTTTATCATTGTGCTTAGATGATTGGTTTGCGTTTCCTTCCGGGGTAACCCCCTCTGCCTGTACTTCAATTAACTCGGCAACCACGGCATCTCCCCTGAAGGAGAGAGGATTATGTTTACACTTTTTCAAATGCAGCGCCTATTCTTTTAAAATATCATTGTATTCCGGTTCAATACCGGCATTTTTTCTTATTTCTTCAGATACATCCGGGCCGTTATTCTCCCATTCGTTGCCGGGACCGGGAGTGTTGGAAAAGAACTTGTCTTTTTCCGTCCAGTTATCTTTTATCCTGATATAAGACGACCCTTCATCCAGATATACATACTGATAGTGTTCCGGTATATGGGCATAAGGGGCTTTCATCAGATCGTATATGGCATTCTCACTGATCTCGGTATTGGGCTGGGCGGACAACGTATACACGCCCCCGACATCATACATTTGTTTGGCAAAACGGTGTATCCTGTTGGCATGCACCAGGTTATTATGGGAAGCATTCACCGTTTTTGTCCATCCCCAGCCGACGCATATTCCCGAATAGTTGACGTTTCTTATTTCGTTGTGCTCGATGGTTACGTTCTGCGCATAGCCCACACTTATACCGACACAACCCCAGTCCTCATTGGTAGCATCGGACACCAGGTTATTGGCTATTCGTATGTCACTTACCAGCTCGCGACGGTCGGAAGGATTATAAGGCAAATGCGCTTCAAAATCGGCATTTCCGAAATAACCTGCCTGTATTCCCGTTCCGCCTATATCCCGAAATACGTTTCCTTCTACACGACTATGGTGCACCCCTGTAATAAAATCGACCCCCGTCGCCGCCATATGGGTAAAACGGCACCGTTCAATAGTAATATCATTAGCATATTCCGCCTCCAAAGCGGCAGGCTGTCTTCCTATCCAGGCCTGGTTTTCGAGGGCGGCTTTGTCCGGGGTTCCCGGGGTTTCCAGCTTATATGCGTCGAGAAGGTAAAATCCGGCCTGCAGCGGTACATGTCCTTTACGGGAGGGGCGTAACCAGGTAGTATGTGCAAATTCTATCCCTTTAAAAGTAATATGGGATACCGGGCGATCTGCTGAGCCCGTAATTTTTGTAATCGATTGCAAAAATGGAGCGATAATTTCAGCTTTTTGCATGTCTTCACCTTCTTCCGGCCAGTAGTATATTTTCCCGGACTTATAATCGGCAAACCACTCTCCCGGATTGTTGAGCAACTCTATGGCGTTACTGAAGAAAAATGCCGAATTGCCATTATACTTCTTTTTTTCGTCTATAAATGGTGCGGGCCACGGATGCTCGAATTCTATTTTACTCTCGGGCTGCTCAAAAGTAAGTTTGGTTTTGTTGCCGTTTACCTGTACATTCCTGATCCGGAGATTGGCTATGGCCCACCACTGATGAATTATAAATTCCGGGTGGGAACCATTGCCAAACGTAATATCGGGCGTAGGAATCCACAGGGCTTCCTCTTCACTATCTACAGAAAGAATACGTTTCAGTTGGCCATCGTTAAGCGTATTGGCCAGCACGGCCTTTTTACCATTTACCCAAAGCTGCCGGAATTGCAGCCAGTTTCCTGCCATAAAAGGTATATCGGCCACCCATACCTTTCCCGAAGCTTTTATGGGAAGGCCAGGTACCTGCTGCTCCGGTTTTTTCCAATTGGCAATGATCCGTCCACCGGAAACCAGGGGATGTGCCCCTTCTGCCGCCCGTATTATCGTGGGGTTGTCCGGGGTGCCGGAATCTTCCGGTCTTATGAGTACAGAAGCATCCGGTCTGTATACCCCGTCCTTGAGGATAATATGTATGCCCCCCTGTATGGAAGGATCATTCAGCCTTCGTAACTCCCTTGCCTGTCTTAATGCCATGTCAACCGATGCCAGGGGTTTTTCCTCCGTTCCGGGATTCCGGTCATTTCCGCTACTGGCTACCCATATTTCCGAAGACCGGCAATAATTTACTGAAAACAAGGTGCATAACACAGTTGCTACTAATAATAAATGTTTCATTACACGATATGAATTCTATGTGTTCTGCCCAAATTTAAAACTTCCGCAGGTTTCAACTATCCTGTACTTACTTGCAGTTTTGTTAATATCCCGGATTTTGTTCCAGTCTGGCATCGATGTTGGCATCTATGGCAGAAAGCGGGATGGGGAAAAGATTATGGTATTCCTGAACGGAATTTCCGCTTTCCGGGTTATACAATCTCACCCTTTCTGCAAGCTTCCCTACCCTGTTTAGTGTTAGCCTTCGTGGTTCTTCTATGATGAGTTCCCGCGCTCTTTCGTCCAGAATATAGTCCAGTGTAACTTCTCCCGGCCCTACTTCTTCTGCATGGGCACGACGTCTGAGCTCATTAATATCGGCGGCAGCCTGTTCCGAATTTCCCATACGCCAATAGGCTTCCGCACGAAGCAGGTATGTTTCGGCCAGGCGCATGATGTAGGTATCTTTAAAAGCTCTGCCATAGGATTCTCCTTCCGGAAATAACTGCGGTTCTATTTTCATGATCATGGGATAATAATTCACCATGGTATCGGACTGAACGACAACGGGGTTCACTTCCTGCCCGAAATATGGAGAATCCGGGTTGTTATAGTAGTATTTTCGTTTGATATTGTATGTGGAATTCCTCATATCGGAAGGATCGTCTTCCCAGATATTGTTATAGAAGTACGGTGTAGGCCTCACCCAGGCCACTCCTCTTCCCAGACTATCTGTGGTGAGTTGCATCCCGGTATTTCCCTCAAGGTCCTTGATATCCCACCATTGTGGCCCCCATGCCCGTAACCAGCCGTTGGAATACCATTTTTGCCCTCCTGCGGTACCACCTGGAGTCTGAAATTCAAATTGCAGTGCCCAGATGGTCTCAGTATTTGTTGTAGTGGAACGGTTCTGGTTTTCATCCTTAAATAAATCGGCAAAAACGTCGCCGGGCCTGTCGGTATAATTTCCGAACCGCTCTGTCATCAGCCTGTAACGCGGTGAATTTATAACTTCCGTAGCACTGGCTACCGCAGCTTCATAATCTTCCAGGCTTATATATACCTCAGCCAGCAGGTGATTTGCCGCTCCCTGCTCTATCCGGCCATCTTCAGGGGCTTCTACGGGTAGCCACCTGCTTGCATATTCCAGGTCTTCCCGAACGAATTCATAAACTTCTTCTCTGCTGTTTCTTACGAAATCTGTTTTCGGGATATCGGACAGACGGTCTACAACAGGCACTCCTCCGTAGAGATTGGCCAGGAGGTTATAAGCATATCCCCTGAAAAACCTCGTTTCTGCGATAATGGCATTTTTTTCCTCCTCACTTTCCCAGGAAATGTCCGGATTGTCTATATATGCCAGTATATTATTAGCCCTGGGAATAAGGTCCAGATAGGCCCAGTTCCAGTAGAATTCCACACTCCATTGGGTGGGAGTTAACCACGTCTGATAGTTCTCAAAATCGGCCAGTCCCCGATCACCGGTACAGGCAACATCGGTTCCCAGCCAGAAGGAGTTCATACGCGAGCCATCGGGATAGAAAAACAGTTCTCTTGCAGCAATATGCAGACTGGTAATGGCACTTTCAAAACCTTCTTTATCGACCAGCAGGTTTCCGGAATTCGGTATTCCTATGGGCTCTTCGTCCAAAAAATCTTTCTGACAGGATGATAGTACAGATACTATTACCGCCATCATCAGATACGTACTGATTTTTGTATAAATAGTTTTCATCGTTTATTTTTTTTGGTTAGAAACTGATATCCAGTCCTCCTACGATAGTTCTTGCAGAAGGATAAAGGTCGCGAATGGAAGCATAACCGCTCTCGGGGTCAGGTCCCATCCAGTCTGTCCAGGTATAAAGGTTCCGGCCGCTTACGTATACCTTGAGAGCATTTAATCCCAGTTTCTTTACCAGGTCATCGGAAAAATTATAGGCCAGGGTTACATCCTGCAAGCGTATGAAATCACGGCTCTGATAGAAAGACATTCCGAGGGGATTTGTCCAGTTAAGGGATGGCCGCGAATCGGAACGGTTTTCCGGGGTCCAGTATCCCGCATCGATCATATTGACCGCCCGCCCGGCATAATTGGCCCCGGAATATGGGCTGGGATCTAGTAAAGGTAAAGGAGCTTCCCATCCTGCCGCAGCATTGAGGAAGAAGGAGAGCGATATGCCCTTATAACGAAAATCATTCCCTACCCCGATACGGTATTTGGGTTGTCTCTGGCCCAGTATCGTACGGTCTTCAGGAGTTATCCTGCCATCGCCGTTTATGTCCTTTACCTTCACCCAACCGGGCCTGTAACCTTCGGGAAGTTCGTCTCCTTCCTGGTAGATACCGTCAAAAACATAATCGAAATTCACACCGATGGGATGTCCTATAAACCAGCGGTTATTCAAATCATTATCTTCTACACCGTCATCATTGGTATCACTTCCGTATAAATGCACGATTTCGTTTTTATTGGTGGAAAAGACTACGGAAGAGGTCCATCTGAAGTCGTTTTTATTTATATTGATCGTATTGAGTGTCGCTTCAAATCCCCTGTTGTTAATTTCCCCGATATTGGTGAGGACATTGGAAAAACCATTAGCCGTAGGGATGCTACGCCCGGTAAGCAAATCCGTAGTTTTGGTATTGTAATATTCCAGGGTACCGTCTATTCGGTTATTGAAGAGTCCGAAATCTATGGCGGCATTAAAAGAAACGGAAGTTTCCCACTTCAGGTTCGGATTGGGCATGTTGTCGGAAATGGGGAATGATCCTGTATGGGTATCACTTCCATCCCCGAAAACGTACTGATCGAACATAGACTTATCCAGCGAAGAATACGGAGAAACAGCCTGGTTACCGATCTTACCATAAGACAAACGCAGTTTCAGAAGATTGACCTTTTCTCTCAAAGCATCCATAAACGGTTCTTCGGTTACGATCCACCCCAATGCGGCGGAAGGAAAATTACCGTACTTGTTGTTCGCTCCGAAAACCGAGGAACCATCTCTCCGCATGGTAAAAGTAAGCAAGTAGCGATCTTTGAACTGGTAATTAAGACGGGTCATCGCCGACACGCCGGTGCGATCTTCTCCTGAAGAATAATTACGTTGCACATCAGCTATTTCCAGGTTGTCCCATCCGTTGACATCCGTAAAGAAGTTTCTCCCCTCGGCCGTGGTGCTTTCCACATACAGGCTGTTGGCCCCATAAAGGAGTGTCAGGTCAAAATTGTGATCGCCTATTCTTTTTTCAAACTTTACAATATGTTCCATCTGCCAGTTAAAACGGTTCTCATTGGTCTTGTTTGCCGCTCCCAGATTGTTTATACCATTTTGTTGATAGATAGGTATAAAGGTGTAATCATGCCCCCATTGGAGATTGGGATTATAATTAAATCTATAAGAAAGGCCTTTCAGAAAAGGAAAATCGATTTTTAAAAATGCACTGGCCATCAGGTTGTTATATATTTCCTCGTTTTTCCGTTGCGTAGCATTAAAAAGCGGATTAAGCAGTAATTGATCGTTGGTAGGATAAGGCAGTATTTCTCCGTCTTCGTCATGTACCCGGGAATATGGAGATAACCAGTAAACACCTTCAAGGTCGGCATTGACCCCTGAAAGATTTCTTTGTGAATACATGCTGTTTACCCCTATGGTAAGCCAGGGTGTAATCTTGTTCTCCATATTCATTCGTAAGGACAGTCTGTTGGCATTATCTCCGTAAATAAGTCCCTTTTCATCTACATATCCCCCGGAAATAAAGTAATTGGTCTTTTCCGTACGCCCGGAAACACTCAGGTTATATGAACTTTGTACTGCTCCCTGTTTTACGTATTTCCAGGGGTCGACAGTATTCCCTTCCCTGTATTGCAATAATTCCGTTTGGGAATCCAGTATATCTTCTGCATCGAGGATCGGCGTTTCTCCTGTTCCTGCATTCTGAATGTTGTAGTCTCTGCGACGCTGCAGGTAACCTTCCCCATCATACAGGGGAACAGTATTGCCATATTCCGAAAACCCGGCATAAGTATTAAAGCGGATAAGAGGTTTTTCGGAAGTCCCTCCTTTGGAGGTAATGAGAATAACTCCGTTTGCAGCCCGTGCACCATAAATGGCGGTTGCGCTGGCATCCTTAAGTACTTCCATGGATGCAACATCGGCAGGATTAATATCTGAAAGTTCTCCGTAGAAAAAAGCACCGTCCAGTATAATCAAGGGGTCATTGCTTGCCGTAAGTGACGATTGCCCCCTGATAAGCAAATTTCCGCTCTGCCCCGGTCTACCGTTATCGTTGAACTGTACACCGGCAACCCGGCCCCTCATAGCCTGCGCCACATTGGTGTTGGGCTGGGATTCCATCTGCTCCACTTCTACCGAAGTTACAGACCCCGTTACGTTCCGCTTACTTTGTGTACCATACCCTATAACCACCACTTCATCCAGATTTTCCCTACTCTCCACCAGGGTTATATTCATCTCGTTTCCGGCGCCAATTATCTTTTCAATCGATTGCATTCCGATATAAGAAAAAACAATCTGCTCTCCTTCGGAAACCCGGATTTCGTAATTCCCATCAAAATCGGTCTGGGTTCCCCTGTTCGTATCCTTAATAAGGACATTAACCCCGGGAACGGGTATTCCTCCTTCGTCAAC
This sequence comes from Sinomicrobium halophytocola, assembly GCF_052983395.1. NCBI lineage: Bacteria > Pseudomonadati > Bacteroidota > Flavobacteriia > Flavobacteriales > Flavobacteriaceae > Sinomicrobium > Sinomicrobium halophytocola. The sequence goes on along the minus strand of NZ_JBRKIT010000024.1, from coordinate 133,875 downwards.
TACTTTGCCGGTAATATTCTTTTCCTGTGAAAAGACCATCGTGACAAAAAGCAGACCAACGATCAAATGCAGTTTTTGTAACATCATATTTCTAATTTTGATTAGTATCGATTAATCTTTTCAGATTATATATTCCGTAAAAATGACCCGGACATAGCATAACCAGGTTATCATTCAGTAGAGCCACCCAATAAAAATATACGGCCGCAATCATATGGTGAGGTTTTCAAAAGTATGGTTCAAAAAATAAAAATGTATCCTGCTCTATCCTGTAAATATGCACATATAATCAATTCTCTGACTAACCAAAACATATATAGTTGTTTATTTCGGAGTTTAAAAAATGAGTGTCGAACACACTTTATTTTCAGACACTTACATAAATAAGGGATTGAGAAGACTTGGTACTAAAATCAGCTCTGTTCAGCTACATTTTGCTGTAGTTCAGCTAAAAAAATTGGATTAATCATTATTTTTATTGTACCTTTTTAATGGTTAAAAAAGTAAGAATTATTATTAAAAAAACTTTAATTTATTGAAACACAAATACCCTTAATCATGAAATCACACCTACTGAAATCCCTTCTACGGAAGTGGATCACACCCCTGATCGTATGTTTTACATTGGTAAATGCTCCCCACGTTCGTGCGCAGGTCAACACGGGCGGAAATGCCTCTACGGCAGATCATCAGAAAGAAATAATCGGGTACATCACCAACTGGGATGCCTGGAAAAGTTCGGCGGCGGGTGTACCGTCTGCCGGTGCTCTTACACACCTCAATATCGATTATTCCAAGTATACCATTCTCAACTATTCCTTTTTTGGTGTTGCGGTAGACGGCTCGCTGCACAGCGGCGACCTGCGTAACAAAAACATTCACCAGGAAGGACAGGTACAGCAGCCGGCCGACATATTCTTTACCAGTATCTATGACAGCTGGGATATGCTGTTGCTTTTCGGTGAGATCGAAGCGGTGCATTATATCAGTGAAGATATCAAGACCCGTGCGGAAGCCCAGGGTTTTGTGGTCGAAGTAAACAGCAATACCTGGGAACATCCGGATTGGGGTCTGAGCGGCACCCTGCCCCTGCCCCTCCATAAAGAGGACGGGGCGCCAGGGGTACTGGAACTCGCCCGTCAGAACAATGTTAAGGTAATGGCATCTATAGGTGGCTGGAGCATGTGTAAGCACTTCCCCGAAATGGCCGCCGATCCGCAGAAAAGAGCAACTTTTATTGCCGATTGCCAAAAACTCATCAACACCGGTTTTGACGGCATTGATCTGGACTGGGAATATCCCGGGCCATATGCCGGAATGAATTTTACGGGAAGCCAGGCCGATTTTGCCAATTTCCTGACCCTGGTACAGGAGTTGCGCGCTGCAATAGGTCCGGATAAACTTATCACTGCCGCATTCTCTGCTGACCCGGTGAAAGTCCAGGGGTTCAACTGGTCTTCCCTTTCGGCGACTATGGATTATTTTAACTTTATGACCTACGATTTCAACGGTGGGTGGTCGGACATTGCAGGGCATAATTCTCCGTTATATCCCTATGACGGTGCCGAAGCCCCGGATTTCAACTGGCAATCTACCTTAAACGCACTTACTTCGCTCGGGGTTCCTAAAAACAAGATCAACTTCGGAATGCCTTTCTACGGCCGCGGGGTGATCACAGACGGCTCTGCCGGGCTTAATATATCTACTCAAAAGAGAAATGAAACGGTACAACCTGACGGTCCTATCGTTACCTGTGCGGATTTCGTAAACTGGCCCAGGGATGTTTACGATGGTACACCAAATTATTTCTTCATTCAGCAAGCCATGAATGCCGGGGGATGGACCAGGCATTGGGACGACCAGGCCAAAGTTCCCTACCTGACCAAGGGTAATTATTTTCTGAGTTATGATGATGAAGAATCCATAACACATAAATCGCAGTTTATTGTGGATAATGACCTTGCCGGAGCCATCGTATGGACCGTATACGGTGACCTCGAATTCAGCGGAAGTCCGGAAAGTTTCGGTACCAAACTGAAACGCTGGCCCTCTATGTCCTCTCCCCTTATCAATACGGTAAACGAAGCATTCGCCGGGGAAGGTAGCCCACTCCCAACGACACGTATTACCTCCCCGGAAAGCGGAACAGCTTTCGAAGCCGGTGAAAATATCACTATTGAAGCCACTGCATCGGGAGGCCCCATTACCAAAGTGGAGTTTTTTAACGGAGAGGAAAAGCTGGGGGAAGATACCGAAACTCCCTATAGCTTTACCTGGAATAATATTCCGGCAGGCAGTCACAATATCAAAGTAGTTGCCACAAGCGATGCAGGAACTACCGTGTCTTCGGAAAGTATATCCATAACCGCAAGTACAGACTCCGCCTGTCCTGATGATTTCCGTATAGTAGGGTATATGCCGTCCTGGGCTGGGACTGCTGCCGAAATACAATATGACAAGCTAACACATATTATATATGCTTTTATCAATCCGCAGGCATCGGGAGACGGTAGCCTTACGGCCATAGAAAACCCGGCAAAACTACAACAGATAGTTTCCAGCGCCCATACCAACGGTGTTAAGGTAATGATTGCTGTAGGCGGGTGGACCGATCTCAACAATCCCGGGTTTGAAACACTCTCCGCCAATGCCACATCCCGTCAGAACTTTGCCGACAACCTGCTAAACCTCGTCAACCAGTACAACCTGGATGGGGTGGACATAGACTGGGAATATCCTCGTGAAGGAAACGAACCTCAAAATTACGCAGCCATGATGCAAAAACTGGGCGAAGTGATGCACAGCAACGGTAAGCTCCTCACAGCAGCGGTTGCCGCAGTGGGCTATTATGCCGACGGTATCCTGGACAGCGTATTCCCTCATATTGATTTCCTTAACCTTATGGCTTATGACGGAGGAAGCGGATCTACGCATTCGCCCTACAGCTATGCCGTACAGACGCTCGATTATTGGCTGGGGCGTGGACTTCCGGCATCCAAAGCCGTCCTCGGTGTGCCTTTCTACGCCCGGCCATCCTGGAGTTCGTACCGTAATCTCGTAGCCAGCGGAGCCGATCCGAACAGCGATACTTATAATGGTGATTACTACAACGGGCTGACCACAATACGGCAGAAAACACAACTGGCAGCAGAACGTGCTTCCGGGATTATGATATGGGAACTTTCACAGGACACCAATGATAATATTGCTATTTCCCTGCTCAATGCCATTCACGATGAGGCCCCTGATAATTGCCAGGGTAACGGAGGAAATCCGAGTATATTTTTCACATCACCAGCCAACGGCAGTACCGTAACCACAGGTGAGCCGGTAACGCTTTCGGTAAACGCCAATGATGACGGCAGCATTACCTCTGTTGTATTTGAAGTGAACGGACAAACCCTTACCGCTTCCGGAACGCAAGGTTCCTATGCTGCCTCCTGGACTCCACCTTCGGACGGAACGTATACCATAATCGCCACTGTTACGGACAATGAAGGAAACACGGCAAGCGCACAACTAACGCTTACGGCAGGTTCCCTTTCCGGTTGTTCCGCTCCTGCCTGGGGGGCCAATAGTATATATGTCGCTGATGACCAGGTTTCTCATAACGGTGGATTATACAGGGCAAAATGGTGGACGCAGAACGAAAACCCGGAAACACATTCGGCAGAATGGGATGTCTGGGAATACCTGGGGCCATGCAACAGTGCTTCCATAGCCTTCGGTAAAGAGATGTCACCGGCCGTACTGTACCCGAATCCGTTTTCCGGAACCGCTACGCTGGAAGTAAATCTCAAAGAAAGTGGTAATACAAAAATATTGATGTACAATAATTCCGGAAGGCTTATCCGGAATGTCAGTGAGGGAGACCTTCGTAAAGGCAGGAATGAAATAACCATAGAAGGGTCCTCCCTGCCGCGAGGAGCATATTACCTCAAAATTTACAGTCCCGATAATAAATCTATAACCATACCCGTGATTAAAAACTAGATGTTTTTATAAAGCGGGTGACCCAAAATCTTACATTATGAAAAAAACAGTATATAACATCCTACTTATGTTTTTGTTGCTTTATGCCCATGCAGAAGCACAAACAACCGTTCCCTTTGAGATCAACAACAACTCGCCTTACCCTGACAGTGAACTTTATGTCGCTGTAGTAGGAGAAGACCTTGCAGAACCCAGCCAGCATATCTGGGTAAACACCGCTACGGGTAATACCTTTCCCATGAGTCCTTCGTACAATACGATCCAGGGACCTGTCGTTGGAGGGAATGCAGGGCCGGGAGGAGATGGCAAATATGCCGACTGCTTCACCAGGCTAAGTGATATTCCCAATAAAACAATAATGATCCCTCCCATCCAGGGATGCCGGGTTTTTATCTCTGTCGGAAGCCCGTTATACCTCTACTTTTTCGGAGCTTCGGGAGCACAGAGAGGGTACACTTCTCCCAGTTATACCAATCCCACCGATCCGAATATCGGTATCAAATATGAAATTATAGAACTTACCAATAATGAATATGGTTTTTTTGGCAATCCTACCAGGGTGGATTCTTACCAATATCCTTTAACCATGGAATTGTACGGTAATAGCGGTTATTACAAAAAAGTGGGAGAACAGGCCACACACAGCGAAATCCTGGCCGCATTCCCTTCGAGCGTACCTGTAGAATTCCAGGGGTGCCTGGACGCGGAGACCGAAGAGATTACGGCTCCCGGGAAAATTGAGGATTTTGCCGATGGCAGCGTAGGTACGATGCCCATTCCCGGTCCCTATGTACATTATATGAAACCATATGTCGATGCCGTATGGGCCAAATACGCCAATGAAGACCTTATTTTCGATTCCGGGGATGCCGGGATATGGCAGGGACGTGTTCAGGGTGAACAGCTTGTAATGACCGCCGTTTCGGGAGGTTTCCAGGGGCGACAGGCTATTATTACCCGGCGTCCTACCACACAGGAAGTATTTGAAGGTAAAGGTGTTCTTGACATGGGTGTACAGGATGATACCACCGACAAACTGGTCCAGGCGCAGATTTGTGCCGCTCTGAACAGGCATGTTATTGATATTACTACCCCGAACGTCGGGCAGCAGGATTGGTCGGATGCTTCCGAATACTACCAGGAATCTCCCTGTAACCACTACGCCAAATTCTGGCACCAGCAGGGAATAAGTATAGATGACCTTTCTTATGGCTTTCCGTATGACGACGTATGGGATTATTCTTCTTCGGTACATACTCCGAATCCGCAAAAAGTGGTCATAGGTTTCGGGGATAATAACGGTCAGCAAAATGCCGTGGAAGGTGATTGGCAACTGGTATGGCAGGACGAATTCACCGATGGTATTGGCCCGGACTGGGTATTTGAAACAGGAAATGGTGCTAATGGGTGGGGAAACAATGAACTGCAGTATTACCGGGCGGAAAATGCCAGCGTTCAGAACGGGGCCCTGGTCATTACGGCCAGGCAGGAAAATTTCGGAGGATATGGCTACACCTCAACCAGGATGAAGACCCAAGGTAGAAAATCCTTTAAATACGGAAGAATGGAAGCTCGTATTGCCATCCCTTCTTCCCTGGGTACATGGCCCGCATTCTGGATGCTGGGCAACAGCATATCTTCCATTGGGTGGCCTAAATGCGGTGAAATAGACGTCATGGAACATATCAATACTTCTCCAAATATACATGGCACCATGCACTGGGAAGACCACAACGGAAACTATGCGAATTACGGAGGAGATACTCCGGCCAATGTTACGGCATATCATGTTTACGCAGTGGAATGGGACGAAAACTATATCCGGTGGTTCCTGGACGGACAGGAATATCACGTAGCCGAGATTAGCAACGGCGTAAACGGAACCCAGGAATTCCATGAGAATTTCTTTTTGATACTCAATATGGCCATAGGTGGAAACTGGCCCGGTTTCCAGGTAGACAACAGTGCTCTTCCTGCTAATATGTATGTAGATTACGTAAGAGTTTATCAGCGCAATGGTAACGGCGGCGGAGACCCCGGATTTTCACAACATATCGAGGCGGAAAGTTACAATAACATGAGTGGTGTGCAAACCGAAAACACAACAGATTCCGGTGGCGGACTGAATGTGGGATATATAGATACGGGAGACTGGATGGCCTATAATGCCATTAACATCCCCTCTTCCGGTAATTACACCATACAGTACCGGGTAGCCAGCGAAAGTGGAGGCGGACAATTATCCCTGGATATCAATGCAGGAGCAACGGTACTCGGTACGGTTAATATTCCGTCTACAGGCGGATGGCAGAACTGGACTACCGTTTCTCATTCCGCATACCTCAATGCAGGAACACACAATTTTGGCATCTATGCACAGAGTGGCGGATGGAACATTAACTGGTGGCGTATCGTACAGCAATCGACAGCTTCAGTCCCGGCTCTACAGGAAAAAGAAGAAGAAAGCATCTTGTACCCCAATCCTACTCCCGGCCATTTACAAGTTAAATTCGATGGAGATAATGCCGGTATTGGCGTATATGATATGAACGGGCGACTCGTTATACCATTCCGGAATGTACAGCCCGGAGAAGATATAGACGTTTCCAGCCTGAAAAGTGGTATATACATACTCAAGATGAATGTCAACGGCGAAGAAAAAACCCGGAGGTTTATCCGGAAATAAATTTCATATTAAAAACTGAAAAAGGTTTATGGTTTCTCTTAAGAGTAATGCCATAAACCTTTTTATATTTATCCGAAACACTTTCTTTCCTCCCTACTCTGCGGTTAATTTCCGATCACAGACACCCCGCAATACCTATGTATAACATATTGTCAACAGCATAGACACCCAAACGAATTCCTACCCCTCACGATAATGCTTCCAAAAAAAAGAGTATATTTATACTATTATTTAAAATAAAAAAGAGTAATTTTACTCTAAATTCTTAATAGAAATGATGAACTATACACTGGTACGAGATGTTATTTCGTTGGTTGAGGACTACGAAAAATCCGCGGACTATCCTGCCTACGGCCCCGGAGTAGAAGGCTTTAAAAAGTGGATTTGCCACCGGGAACAATCCGTATTACTTCAGGATAACGAACCTTACTGGGAAGGTAAAGAAAACGGCCGCGGCCCGGACAGTGTAATTAATACGCTACTGGTACATCTCAACCGTTATGCAAAGACTTATTCAAAAGCCGCTATACACGATTCCGAATTTTCCACCCAGGAAGAATTTATCTACCTGATAAACCTGAAGGCTTTCGGACCTATGACAAAAATGCAATTGATTAAAAAGAATATTCACGATAAATCGGCGGGAATCAAAATAATTCACCGGCTACTCGAACATGAATGGATCGAACAGAAAACCTCTTCGGAAGATAAACGAAGTAAGATAATTCACTTAACTGTAAAAGGTTCCGAAACCTTGGAAAAGCAAATGCAGAAAATACGTAAAGCAACACAAATAGTTACGGGAAACCTTACCTCTCACGAAAAAATGGAACTCATACGACTGCTCGATAAGCTGGACAGGTTTCATCGCCCTATTTATTCTGAAAATATCTCGCCGGGAGATTTACTTGAAAAGGTAAATGCACAGTATTTACCCGGAAAAAATTGATCCTATGACAATGAAAATCGCTATTATCGGTTCAGGTTTTTCCGGTATTTCTGCCGCCGCTTATACCGCTTCAGCAGGCCATGAGGTACATGTATTTGAAAAGAACAGTACCATGGGCGGGCGGGCCAGACAGTTTAAAACTTCTAACGGCTACGTGTTTGATATGGGGCCCAGCTGGTACTGGATGCCCGATATCTTCGAAGAGTTTTTTAAGGATTTTGATACTGCCCCCGATCATTTTTATAAGCTGGTTTCCCTGGATCCCCAGTTTGAAATGGTATTTCGTGATGGTATTACCGCTATTCCGGAAAAATACGATGACATGCGCAGGCTTTTTGAAAATCTCGAAGATGGAGCTGCCCTTAAACTAGACCGGTTTATGGAAGAAGCCAGAATAAAATATGAGATAGGTATGCGGGAATTTATCAACAAACCCTGCCTGTCATGGACAGAATTCCTTTCGTTGAAAATAGCCCGGAATACTTTGAAACTGGATCTGCTCACTAATTTCCGTAATCACGTGCGACGGTATTTCAAAAATCCGAAATTAATAACGCTCATGGAATTTCCAGTGCTTTTTCTAGGAGCTACTCCCAAAGATATTCCTGCAATGTACAGTCTTATGAACTACGGTGGTTATAAACTGGGAACCTGGTATCCCATGGGGGGATTTTATCGTGTTTGCGAAGCCATGATTGCTGTGGCCGGACAACAAGGTGCACATTTTCACGTGAATGCCGACGTAGAAAAAATACATGTCGTTGATGACCGTGCCCATGCGATAACCGTCAACGGGAAAACCCTCTTATTCGATGCTGTAATTGCTGGATCGGACTATCACCATACTGAAACACTCCTGGATGAATCATATCGTAATTACAGCGAAGATTACTGGCAAAAGAGGATATTTGCTCCCTCCTGCCTGATTTATTATCTGGGGTTTCGTACCCGGATACCAAACCTGAAACATCATACCTTATTCTTTGAAAATGACTTCGATGTACATGCCGATGAAATTTATCGTGACAAAAAATGGCCTTCCAAACCACTTTTCTATGCCTGTTGTCCGTCACAAACAGATGATGAAGTGGCCCCCGAAGGACATGAAAACCTGTTTCTGCTCATGCCTCTGGCAACGGGTATAGAAGATCATGAAGAATTACGTGCAACGTATTTCACGGAAATGATCTCCCGGCTGGAAAAACACACCGGCACTTCGAACCTGGTGGAATACATCGACTATAAAAAAAGTTATTGCATAAAAGATTTTATCAGGGATTACAATGCCTACCAGGGCAATGCCTATGGCCTGGCCAATACACTAAACCAGACAGCGGTATTGAAACCATCTATAAAAAACCAAAAAGTAAAAAACCTGTATTATACCGGTCAACTCACGGTTCCGGGGCCCGGAGTTCCTCCTTCTATTATTTCCGGTAAAATAGTGGCCAAAGAAATAAATCAACTTAAAAACATACTGGTATGAAAATTCTTTTTGACGAGTTATCATTCAAGATCTGCCAGGAAACCACCAAAAAATACAGTACAAGTTTCTCTTTTGGGATACTTGCACTCTCCAATGAGATACGCCCTGCCATATATGCAATTTACGGATATGCCCGCCTGGCCGATGAAATTGTGGATAGTTTTCACGGCTATGACAAGAACTACCTCATGCAACATCTGCGGGAAGAAACGGTCTATTCCATAAAAGAACAAATATCCCTGAATCCCGTTATTCATGCGTTCCAGCAAACCGTAAACCGGTACGGAATAGAATGGGAACTTATAGATACGTTTCTTCGTAGCATGGAAATGGACCTCAGGCCAATCGATTACGATTCCGATCTCTATGATACATACATCCTGGGCTCTGCAGAAGTTATCGGGCTTATGTGCCTGCGGGTATTTGTAAAAGGTGATAAAGAAGAATACCAAAAGCTGAAGCCCTATGCTATGAGACTGGGATCGGCATTTCAAAAAGTGAACTTTCTCAGGGACCTGAAACACGATTATAATATCCTCGGTAGAACTTATTTCCCGAACGTTAATATGAAGGAGTTCGATACCGGGGTAAAACTGGAGATCGAAAAGGAGATCGAACAAGAATTCCGGGAAGCCCTGGAAGGTATAAAAATGTTACCCCATTCGGCTAAATTCGGCATATACCTGGCCTATACCTATTATACTTCCCTGTTCCGCAAAATACAGCAGACACCTGCACAAAAGATCATTTCCGAACGGATTCGTATTCATAACGGTAAAAAAATATCATTGATGATGAGCAGCTACCTTCAGTTTAAAATGGCTATGATATGAAACTAATGTTGCTCATATTTTTTACAACGGCCAATACCGTTTTTGCCGTGAAGCAACAGGAATTTCCCGAAAATATAAGGAAGCGTTACACTATGGCTCCGTTTAATAAGGAAATATGTATGCAAACACTGGATATTCTCGAAAATATAACAAAAAGCAGCAAACAAACAGCTTACCTGGGAGCTTTCCAGATTATCAGCGCGAAACATCTGTTCAACCCTTTTAAAAAACTGAAGATTTTTTCGGAAGGAAAGAAAAATCTGGAATGGGCCGCAGCGCAGTCGCCGGAGGATGTGGAAGTACGTTTTATCCGGATGTCCATACAACGGGAAATCCCCGGTATCCTGAATTATAAATCCGATCTGGAAAAGGACAAAAAATTTATTGTTAACAATTATTCTCACATCACTGATACGGAATTACAGGATATTATTTTTCATTTCCTGAATAAAAATGATATGTTAACCCCGGAAGAGGAAAAAATGTTAAAGAGATGATATATCAATTACACAAATCACAACAATTGTATTGTGATATAGAAACTGCCTGGCGTTTTTTTTCCAACCCGGAAAATCTCCCTGAAATAACGCCGGATACCATGGGATTTAAAATAGTCTCAAAACCCGAAACACATAAAATTTATGAAGGGATGACCATCGACTATAAAGTCTCTCCCCTGTTGGGTATACAGATGCACTGGCAAACGATTATCACCCAGGTCAGCGAAGGTCGCAGTTTTACCGACTTCCAGGAGAAAGGCCCTTATACGCTGTGGAATCATTTTCACGAGTTCATTCCTAACGAAAAAGGTGTCCTGATAAAAGATACGGTAGACTATAAACTTCCAATGGGTATATTAGGCCAATGGCTGCACCGCATGATGATAAAGCGCAAACTGGAAGCTATTTTTGATTACAGATACCGGGTCCTGGAAGAGAGATTTAACAGCAACGGACTAAAAAAACAAGTACTATGAACTTGCTTATTGTAGTTATTACATTCTTTACCATGGAAGGTATTACCTGGCTTACCCATAAGTACATAATGCATGGGTTTTTATGGGTTTTGCATAAAGACCATCACGATAAGAGTCATAGCGGGAAAATGGAACGCAACGATTATTTTTTCCTGATTTTTGCCATTCCGGCCATCGGTATGCTATATTACGGATCTTTAAACGACTTTAGTCCCTGGTTTTATATAGGACTTGGAGTAACGCTGTATGGTTTTGCCTATTTTTTTGTGCATGACATTTTTATCCATCAGCGTATACGGATTTTCCGCAATACCAAAAGTCCTTATCTGCTGGGCATCCGGCGGGCCCACAAACAACATCATAAACATACGGACAAAGGAGAAGGTGAATGCTTCGGTTTTCTCTGGGTACCGGTAAAGTATTTCAAAATGTATATACAAAAAAGATAATATGGAAAACTACCTGTACCTGGCTGTCAATTTTTTCACGATTATTATTTGCTTTATATATGCATTTCACAGAAAAGTAAGGTTCGACAAATATTTTATTCCCTTTCTTAAAGCCAGCCTTTTAGTAGCTGTTCCTTTTATTCTCTGGGACATATGGTTTGCCGCAAACGGCGTTTGGTGGTTTAACGAGCGGTATCTTACAGGGTTCCGGTTATTAAATCTACCCGTAGAAGAATGGCTTTTTTTTATTTGCATTCCTTTTTCCTGTGTATTTACATACTACTGCCTGGATCTGTTTCTGAACCTCGGGAAAGATCGGTCAAAAGTACCTTATGGGATTTACATGGCCATCTTTTTATGCTTTGGAATTGCGGTAATACACTATGATAAACTATATACTTTTGTGACCTTCTTCACCACAGGACTCTCCCTGGTCTTTTTGAAATTTGTAGTTAAATATGATTCCATAACCAAAATTACGGCAGTATATGCCGCTTTACTTCTGCCATTCCTGGTAGTTAACGGAATTCTCACAGGTACGGGACCGGAAGAAGCTGTTGTAAATTATAATCCCGAAGATTTCATGAAGATCCGGATACTCACCATTCCTGTGGAGGACGCCGTTTACGGTTATGAGCTTGTTCTGTGGAATATCTTCTTTTTTCGCAAATTCTCGAAAAATATTGAAAACAATGAATAAAATAAACGTATTCTGGTTTCGCAGAGATCTCAGGCTCCATGATAACTCCGGTTTGTACCATGCTCTTCAATCGGACAGGAACGTTTTACCGGTGTTTATTTTCGATACGGATATACTGAAACAATTTATCGACAAAAAAGATCGCAGGGTGCATTATATTCATCAGGTGCTTGAACACATCAATTCGGAATTACAGAAAAACGGCTCTTCCCTCCTCACCTTTTTCGGCACTCCGCAAGAAGCATTTGAAAAGCTATCGGAACAGTATGACATAGAACGTGTTTTTTGTAACAGGGATTACGAACCCGAAGCATTAAAGCGCGATAAAAATATACACGAACTACTGAAGCAAAAAAATATAGCGTTCCAGGACTATAAAGACCAGGTCATATTCGAAAAAAACGAAGTTGTTAAAAAAGACGGTGATCCGTATACGGTGTATACCCCCTATTCGAAGACCTGGAAAAATTTACTGAAGGAAACGGATTATGAAGATTTCGATATAAAAAAAGACAATTTCCTTCCCGGAAAGAATAACAAATTCCACACGCTGAAAGAAATCGGTTACGAAAAAACGGATATCACCTTTTCCGTACCGGAACTGAATCCCTCTGTCATAGACACCTATGATAAATACCGGGATTATCCTGCCATGGAGCATACGACAAACCTGGGTAAGGATCTCCGGTTCGGCACCATTTCCATAAGACAATGCGTGCGTTTTGCCCTTCAACACAATAAAACCTGGCTTGACGAACTGATCTGGCGGGAATTTTTCATGCAGATACTATACCATTTTCCGGAAGTGGAAAACCGCTGCTTCAAGGAAAAATACGAGCAGATAAAGTGGCGCAATAACGAAGAAGAATTCCAACGCTGGTGCGAAGGTAAAACAGGATATCCTATCGTAGATGCAGGCATGCGCCAACTCAATCAAACCGGGTGCATGCACAACCGTGTGCGGATGATCACATCCAGCTTTCTCACTAAACACCTTCTTATCGATTGGCGTTGGGGAGAAGCTTACTTTGCACAAAAGTTACTGGATTATGACCTGGCAGCCAACAATGGTAACTGGCAATGGGCGGCCGGATGTGGCTGTGATGCGGCCCCGTATTTCCGGGTATTCAGTCCGGAGGCCCAGACCAAAAAATTTGATAAGGACCTCAAATACATTCGCAAATGGTACCCGGACTATGATTCCGACCTGTCCAATTATCCGATAGTGGAACACAGCTTTGCCCGAAAACGCGCCCTTGAAGCTTACAGAAAAGGATTGCACGAGAAGGATTAACTTTCTGCCACAAAAAAACGGTATAACCGAATAACGTTAATTCCTTCCTAAACAGCTTTTGGCGACTTCCCGTATTGTCATAATTTGTTTAACTTTACTCATACTACATATTCAACATAAAAAAGTTTTTTTAAAAGAAAATGGCAATAAACCGGGAATACACGAGTAACTATAAGAAAATAGGCTTTTTACCCGTATCGGAGCTTACCCTGGATGAAATAAACGATTCGTTCTATACGGACTACATCAAAGTGTTATATCTCCCTGTGGGCTACGAACTAACCGTAGATTTTACGCATTATAACATACGCAAACCTTCGCTTTTCTTTATAAACAGTAACCAGTTCATGCGCCTGGACAAAGCCGGAGAAGAGCAAGGTTACTTCATGTATTACAATCGTGACTTCTATTGTGTACAGATCCACGATGCCGAAGTAGCCTGTGACGGTTTGTTGTTTAACAACATATACCAGGTTCCTGTCACCGAATTGTCTCCTAAGGAAAATACAATTATTCTCAGTCTGTACGAACAGATCCTTGAAGAATTCGAACTACAGGCTTCCACACAGGAAGAAATGCTTCGGATTTATCTGAAACAAATCATTATACGTGCCACACGGCTCTGGAAAGAGCAGCAACTGGGAAAACTAAACAGCGAGCCAAACCAGGAAATCGAGTTTTTCAGGGACTTCAGCCGCCTGGTGGAAATTCATTTCCGGAAAAAACACAGTGTCGCCGATTATGCGGATATGCTCGGTGTAGCAGCCAAAACCCTATCCCATAAGTTTAAACGTCATGACCTGCCCCAGCCTAATGAGGTGATAAAAGACAGGATCATCCTCGAAGCCAAAAGATTATTGAATTATACGGGACTGAGTGTAAAGCAGATTGCCTATGACCTGGGGTACGAAGACCCGCCCTATTTTAACCGTTTATTCGCTAACAAAGTAGGAAGCAGTCCGGCTGTTTTCAGGAAAAAATATTCAGAAGGGGAAAAAGTACAATCAAAATAGGCTTTTGTGTATTTCCGGTAGCTTAAGACGGGCTTACCTTTGTTTTATCAAAAATAAAAATTGTTTAATCCTTAAATAGTAAACTATGAAACGTAAAGCACAAGCCGTATGGAACGGCAGTATTAAAGAAGGAAAAGGACATCTTACCACCGGTAGTACCGTCCTGGACAAAACTCAATATTCATTTAACAGCCGTTTTGCCGAAGGTAAAGGCACCAATCCCGAAGAGCTTCTCGCCGCTGCCCATGCCGGATGTTTCACCATGAAACTGAGCCTGGATCTCACCGAAGCAGGATATGAAGTGGAGGAACTGGGCACTTCCTCTACCGTAACCCTCGACAACGGAAAAATCACAAAATCCTTACTTCAACTCCAGGCTAAAGTTCCCGGGATTGACAACGATACCTTTCAGGACATCGCCAAAAAAGCCGAAGAAACCTGCCCTGTTAGCCAGGCCTTTAGTTTTGACATCGAACTCGAAGCCAAACTTGTATGATATTGGATTGCAGGTTACAAGTTGCAAGTTATATCTACGCCTGTAATAACAGAAATTATAACCGGAACCTTTAACTTGTAACCTGCAACCAATTCTTCCTACCTGTCCAGCCATTGTTTGAACTCTGCCACCTTATTTTTACTTATTACCACGGTATCGCCGGTATCTGGCTCTACAGTAATCCGTAATTGGTTTTTCCCATACATCCATATGTTTTTTATCGCCTGTACATTAATAAGAAACTGCCTGTTAGCACGATAAAAACTATCCGGTCCCACCTGCTTTATCAATTCGTCCAGACTGTTATTGCTCTGAAACTTCTGTCCGGAAAAAGTATGTATATAAGTCGTACCGTTTACCAGGTTAAAGAAAGCGATCTCTTCTACCTGTATGGCCACCATTTCGTTCTTATGATACGTCACTATCCGCTTACGGGATGCCGTTTCTTCTTCTATCAATGCAGTAACGGATTGTTCTTTTGATTTTTCTCTCGAAGCCCTGAGACTTTCATTGAAGGCGGTCAGTTGGTTCACCTTTTCGGTAAGTTCTTTTTTTTCCGTCTCCGTGGCTTTCTCATATTTTTTGTATATCCACCGCACTATCCCGAAACAACACAAAATAACAGCAAGTGCCCCCAGGAGAGCTCCCAGCATGAACCGGTTATACAAACCGGACAACTGGGTTTGCAAAACAGAAATATTCGCGTGAAATGCCACCATCCAGTCCGTTCCGCCTACCGGATAAACACTGACGATCTCCGAAGAGCGAGCAGGGTCAGAAAACGATCGTATGCCCTCATACTGTTCTCCCGATCGCAATACTTCACTGAAGGCAATTTCCTTTTCACTTTCAGACAGATAGAAACGGGAATTGTTTTCGCCTATCTTTTGTCCCACCAAAGCAGGATCAGGGTGGCACAATTCTATGCCTTGCGTATTGTACATACAGATAAACTCACTCCTGATATCGGTATTCAGAATACTTTGTTGCAGATTACGTATTACCTGTTCTTCCTGTAATCCCGCCCGCAATTGCTGTTCCAGGAGCACAGCTATTTCCCTGGTTTCCCTTTGCCCGGATTGCAGCTGGGTGTCCCACAGGCTTCTCTCCGCCGATCGATAAAAATATTGCAGCGAAACAAAGCCCGCCAGCAGGACGACAACACTTATTCCCAAAAAAATGAAAACATATAAACGCGATTTTTTCATTCAAACACCGGTATTTATTATTCAGGTAAACGTATCCGGATTACCTGCAGAAACGAAAATTATACAAATTTACCCAAAACTCCACGCTGCTGAAAAGATTAAATTCTTCCCGATACATCCCTCCACAGCTATGGAAAACGGTTAAAACTTCTTCTTTTCCCTAAATAAATACCACACAAGGGAAAAAAGTACACTAATAATAGCCGTTTGTGTATTTTTTGAAGCACTCTGCGAACATACCTTTGTTTCATCAAATTAAAAGAATGTTTAACTATTAATGAAATAAACTATGAAACGTAAAGCACAAGCCGTATGGAACGGTAGCATCAAAGAAGGAAAAGGACATCTAACCACCGGTAGTACTGTCCTGGACAAAACCCGGTATTCATTTAACAGCCGTTTTGCCGAAGGTAAAGGTACCAATCCCGAAGAACTTCTCGCCGCCGCCCATGCCGGATGTTTCACCATGAAACTGAGCCTGGATCTCACTGAAGCAGGATATGAAGTGGAAGAACTGAGCACTTCTTCTACCGTAACCCTCGACAACGGAAAAATTACAAAATCCTTACTTCAACTTCAGGCCAAAGTTCCGGGTATTGGCAACGATACTTTTCAGGACATCGCCAGAAAAGCCGAAGAAACCTGCCCCGTAGGTCAGGCCTTTAATTTTGAGATTGAATTACAAGCGCAACTAATTTCTTAATCACTAAAAACAAAAATCATGAAAACGTTCATTAAAATCAAACAAAGCCTTATCTTACTTACTTTAACCTTAACAACAGCAGCCATGGCACAGGAAAAACGTCCTTATGAAGGACAAAAAGACCCCGAGATTTTCACTGAAGTACGCTCCTTTCTGGACGCATTAAACTCGGGAGACGGAAAGCCCCTGGAGACCCTTAGTCCGGAAGATGCACGTCAGGTACTGGTCGGTGCACAAAAATCCGTATCCGTAGATTATTCCGGTATAGAAGAATCCGAGCGTGTAATCTCGCAAAACGGGAATAAAGTAAATATTCACATTACCAAACCCAAAGGAGTTAAAAAAGATGCACCGGTGTTTATTTTTATCCACGGTGGCGGATGGGTGCTGGGAGATTATCCCACACACCGCCGGTTAGTTCGCGACCTGGTGGTAAACAGCGGTGCCGTCGCAGTCTTCCCTGACTATACACCTTCTCCGGAAGCACAATACCCCACAGCTATTAACGAGATTTACGCTGCAACCCAATGGGTAGCCGAAAACGGTAAAGAAATAGGCGTGGATGGTGAAAACCTGGCCGTAGCGGGGAACAGCGTTGGTGGAAATATGGCTGCCGTTACTGCCCTGATGGCTAAAAATAATAACGGACCGAAAATCAAGTTGCAGGTACTCCTGTGGCCGGTGACCGATGCCAATTTTGAAACCGCGTCCTACAACCTCTATGCCGAAGGAAGGTTCCTTACAAAAAATATGATGAAATGGTTCTGGGACAATTACCTGCCCGACACCAAAAAACGCAAAGAGATCTACGCATCTCCTTTGAAGGCCGGTCTCAATGAACTGAAAGGATTACCTCCTGCACTGGTACAAACTGCCGAGAACGATGTACTGAGAGACGAAGGCGAGGCTTATGCCAGGAAACTCAATGAAGCCGGTGTTCCCGTAACCTTAACGAGATATAACGGCCTTATACACGACTATGGCCTGCTCAACCCTATTGCAGATGTTCCGGCGGTACAGACTGCAATACTCCAGGCTGCTGCCGTAATCAAAGCTTCATTGCAATAGATTTATCATTCCCCTCCCCGCTCGGGGAGATCATAAAAGGCTGCTCCGAAAGGGCAGTCTTTTATTTTTGGATGGCTCCGCCGGGGTCCGGTAAAGAACACCATTTTTTTAAGGCTCCAATATTCGCCTTCGGGAGCAATAATTCCCCTCTCATCATTTTATACGCTGCTCCACAGCTTTCTCAATATAATTTTGTCCGAAAAATAAACGTAACGAGCAATGAAAAAAATCGGTTTTATACTTCTCATTTTACTGGCATGCTTTACGGTCGCCCAGTTTTTCGGGCCTGATCCGGAAAATATTTCCGGGGAGAAAAGTCACTCCCGCTCTAAACTACTGACCAATGTACCGGACCACGTAGAAAACATTTTACGGAATTCCTGCTTTGACTGCCACTCCTCTCAACCGGACCTCAGCTGGTTTGACCGGATCACCCCGGCTAATTACCTGGTGGCTTCTCATATACGGGAAGGACGGGAAGCCCTCGACTTTTCGAAATGGGACAGCCTGCCTACCCCACAACAGAACGCTAAGTTATATTATGCACTGAACAAGGTCCTTGCCGGTGAAATGCCGCTTCCCTCCTACACGCTGCTACATCGGGACGCCGAATTGACCACTGAAGATATACGTACGTTAAAAACCTACATAAATTCACTCACCCCCAGAAAATATGCCGAAAGGGAAACTAAAACAATGGAAAACAAACCCTCGGAAATGCTTCATCCGGGGAAAAAAGATACGGGTATAGCCCCGTCACCGAATGGTATAAACTATGTTCCGGGGTACAGGGACTGGAAAGTAATCAGTACAACCGATCGTTTTGATAACGGCAGTATGCGCATCATTTACGCTAATGACATAGCTGTAGAAGCCATTCGTTCCGGGCATACCAACCCCTGGCCCGACGGGAGCATTTTTGCCAAAACCGCCTGGAAACAACAACCGGTAAAAGACGGTGTTGTGCACACCGGGGACTTCATCCAGGTGGAGTTTATGATTAAAGACTCCCGGAAATACAAGGATACGAAAGGCTGGGGCTGGGCAAGATGGCGTGGCGATAACCTGGTTCCTTATGGTGAGGACAAAAATCTCGCAGAGGAATGCATTACCTGCCACAGACCGGTAAAAAACAACGACTACGTATTTACCACCCCGCTAAACCCGGCAATCTTCACAAAACCCGAATAAATTTTAGAATGATGAAAACATTAAAATTGATATTCCTGCTAAGCATAACCTGGCTGACCGGGTGCAGCTCCCCACCTTCCAATATCAATCCCCACGCCTCTGTAAGCACAGAAGACCGGCTACCCGAAAATCCGCTGGCGGAAAAAGCCATTACCTCATCCATCAACCCGGCTAAAGGTACCATGTCTACTTTATACGGTAACCAAACCGCATATGTTTACGCCGGGGCAAACAGGGATAAACAATACCCGAAAGGCAGTATTCTTTTCGAAGTCACCTGGAAACAGAAAGCGGACTCACTGTGGTTCGGAGCCAATATTCCCCGGGAAATATTCTCCGTAGAAAGGGTCTTTTTCCCTGAAAAAGGAAAGCCTGTCTACGAGTTGTATATTGGTAATCCCCTGAGAAAAAAGGCAGAACCGGTACAATCCGTAAAAAGACTTGCATTTATACTTTCCGAAAACATGGCCCCATCGCCCTAGTAGCGGTATCCGGAAAGTAAGGCAGCGTCGGGAGCATATTTCTGGCCTGTTTATTGGTCTCTGTTTTAGGTTTAAAACCCTGCCTGCCTTCGGCAGGCCTGCAATTTATTGCAGAGACTTTAGTTTCTATAAAATTTTGGCGGTATCCTGTGGTTATTAGGTTACTGAGTGACTCAGTTATTGCGTATTGACTAAATAACCCAGTAACCTAATAACTATGGCAATTTCCCCGCCGGACGGGCAGGATTGCCGCTTCCTAGCCTCCGGACTTGTAGTCCAGGAATAGTTTATTTATATGCCTCGTCTATAAGTTCCTTATTTATAAAGGCGCCTGCCTTTGTCCCGGCTGCCACAGCCACGGAAACCGCCCGCATGGGAGTGGTGTTATCTCCTGCAGCAAAAACACCGTCTATCGTAGTCTTTCCGAAGAAATCCACTTCGATGTGACCCTGTTCGGTTAATTGGCATCCCAACTGTTCCGGGGCTTTGCAATGCTGTTCGTAATCCGCATGGTGATATAAGGCATCCAACGCAAAATCAGATCCGTCTGTAAAATCAATATGTTTTAACGTACCGTTGTCATGTGTCAACCCGGAGATTTTCTTTTCCACGACCTCGACATCCAGTTTTTTCAACAGTTCTCTTTGTTCCTGTGTCAACCCGGCCTCACCATTGGTAAACAGGGTAAGGTCATCCGTCCAGTGCCGGATCATTTTACTAAAATCAAAAGCCTTTTCTCCATGAGCCAGTATTCCTGTTCTGGCATTCCGTACTTCATAACCGTGACAATAAGGGCAATGGATCACAGTAATGCCCCAGCACTCCTTAAACCCCGGAATGGGAGGCATAATATCGCGGATACCAGTGCTAAAAAGTACTTTTTGGGCAGTGCGGAACTCCCCGTTGTCCAGTTTCACTGTAAATCCGGTGCCCTCCTTTTCTACCTGTGTTACCAGCCCCTTCTCATAAGTAACCGTATCGTATTGCAGAACCTGTTCTTTGGCCTTTTCCGCAATAACCGCAGGAGGCGTTCCGTCCAGGGTTATAAAATTATGTGAATAAGGTGTCTGCCTGTTACACGGTTTACCGCTGTCTATAATAAGGGTTTTGCGCAGTGATCTCCCCAGGGCCATCGCTGCCGACAGACCGGCGTAACTTCCCCCGATAACAATAACTTCAAACTGATTCCTGTTTTTCATAAATTAATTTTTTACTGGAAATGGGATTACCGTTCATTCACCTCGGTATTTATAGCAAAGATAAACGTTTTTTATTAAATGCAACATTATTGCATTTAATAAAAAAAGGGAATAAGTGCCCTCGGATTGTCTGTTGAAAACATGGGATATACGGCTGTTATTCCGCGATTTAAATAAAGAAAAGGGTAAAACAGATAAAGGTATAAAAACTTAAATAACAGAACATTAACTAAGTGTTAATAACCTTTTCAAATCTTTTTCGTACTTTAAGAAAAACCAGCCTGATCTTGACTTAATTTAGTTCTCTCATAGAAAAAGATAAAGGAATTCTCCTTTGTTTTTCCAGGAATCTGATTTCAAACTTATTACTTAAATCTAAGAAATACTAAACACGAGTATTATGGGAATTTTTGACAGAAGAGTGAACTATAAACCGTTTGAATACCCCGATGTGTTAAAATTTACCGAGGCTATTAACAAGTCTTTCTGGGTACATAGTGAAGTAGATTTTACTGCGGACACGCAGGACTTTCATTCGTACCTGAACCAGGCGGAAAGAACCGCAATAAAAAACAGTTTACTGGCCATTGCCCAGATAGAAGTTGCCGTAAAAACGTTTTGGGGAAATATCTACCTGCACTTCCCGAAACCCGAGTTCAACGGACTGGGAAGTACCTTTGCCGAATGCGAATTCCGGCACTCCGAAGCCTATTCCCGCTTGCTGGAAGTACTGGGATATAACAACGAATTCCGGAACCTGCTGGAAGTCCCGGTGATCCGCGACCGTGTGGGATATCTTTCCGGGGCGCTTAAAAATGCCAATTCGCAGGACGATAAACAATATGTAGTATCACTGATCCTGTTTTCTATCCTTATAGAAAACGTATCGCTCTTCAGTCAGTTTGCCATAATCCTCTCCTTTCCCCGTTTTAAGGGACTGATGAAAAACGTCAGCAATATTATTGCCTGGACATCTGTTGACGAGCAGATACATGCTAATGCAGGGATCTATATCGTAAACAAGATCCGGGAAGAATACCCGGATTTCTTTGATGAGGAAACCGTTTCGCATATCAGGGCTACCGTAAAACACTCCCTGGATGTCGAAGGAAAAATACTCGACTGGATCTTTGAGGACGGCGAGTTGGAAACCATCCGTAAAGAAGACCTGATCAACTTTATGAAATTCCGTATCGACGACAGTATGGAAAAGATAGGGTTGGGCAGGATATACAATATCACGGCTGCAGAATATGCTCCCATGCGCTGGTTCGAAGAAGAAGTTTTTGCGAACAGCCTGGACGACTTCTTTGCCAAGAGACCGGTAGATTATACCAAACACGACAAAAGCATTACTGCAGACGATTTATTTTAAACACTAAACGAATGTACGCATGATCACAAAAGAATTACCGCTGACCAGCGAGAACGATATTACGCTGAGAGAAAAGCTTTGGTGGAAAAACGAAGAAAGTGAACAAATACTCAACCGGGGATATTTACTGAAAGGAGAAACGGTTGAAGGCGCTATTGACCGGATCACCACTGCCGCGGCCAAAAGACTGTACAAACCGGAATTAAAGGAATCTTTCCAGGAAATGATAGAACGTGGCTGGATGAGCCTCAGCTCTCCCATATGGGCCAACATGGGTACGGAAAGAGGATTGCCCATTTCATGTTTTAACGTACATATACCCGACCATATAGAAGGAATAACCCATAAACTCGGCGAGGTTATCATGCAAACCAAGATCGGGGGAGGTACTTCCGGTTATTTCGGTTCGCTCCGTGCCCGGGGAAGTGCGGTTACCGACAACGGAAAAAGCAGTGGTGCCGTTAGCTTTATGAAGCTGTTCGATACCGCAATGGATACCATCTCCCAGGGAGGTGTACGCCGCGGTGCCTTTGCCACTTACCTGGATATAGATCATCCGGATGTAGAAGAATTCCTGAAGATCAAAGATATAGGAAACCCCATCCAGAATCTGTTCTTCGGCGTTTGTGTGCCCGATTACTGGATGCAGGAAATGATAGACGGGGACATGGACAAGAGAAAAACCTGGGCCAAAGTACTGGAAAGCAGACAGCAAAAAGGTTTGCCGTATATCTTTTTCAGCGATAACGTAAACCGTAACAAGCCACAGGTATACAAAGACCACGATATGCGGATCAACGCCAGCAACCTCTGCTCGGAGATCATGCTGCCTTCCTCCCAGGACGAATCCTTTATCTGCTGCCTGTCTTCCATGAACCTGGAACTATATGACGAGTGGAAAAATACCGAAGCGGTAAAACTGGCTATATTCTTCCTCGATGCCGTCCTTCAGGAATTCATAGTAAAGACGGAAGGAAATTATTACCTGGCTTCGGCAAACCGTTTTGCAAAACGTCACAGGGCCCTTGGGCTCGGAGTACTCGGCTGGCATTCCTACCTGCAAAAAAGTATGATCCCGTTTGAAGGCATGGAAGCTAAAATGAAGACCACCGAGATCTTTAAACATATCAGGGACAAAGCGGACAAGGCCACCGAAGAATTGGCGAGGATATACGGCGAACCCGAAGTACTGAAAGGATACGGACGAAGGAATACCACAACCCTGGCCATTGCGCCTACAACCTCTTCTTCCGCCATTCTCGGGCAGATTTCACCCGGAATAGAGCCTTTTAGCAGTAACTATTATAAAGCGGGTCTTTCCAAAGGAAATTTTATCCGTAAAAACAAGTACCTGAAAAAACTGTTGCAGGAAAAAGGTCTCGACAACGAGGATACCTGGAGGAACATTATGCTCGACAGCGGAAGCGTTCAGAAATTGGAAGGCCTGGACGAAAGGGAAAAAGCAGTCTTTAAGACATTTAAGGAAATCAGCCAGCTGGAGATCATCCAACAGGCATCTATCCGGCAAAAATATGTAGACCAGTCCCAGAGCCTGAACATAAATATCCCTTCTGCCGTGCCTATCAAGGAAGTTAACAAACTCCTTATCGAAGCGTGGAAACTGGGAGTGAAAACACTGTATTACCAGAGAAGCCAGAGTGTTTCCAAAGAAATGGTAAACAACCTGGTGAATTGCAGTAGCTGCGAATCCTGATCGTTTTTCCAGATATCATCAAAACGCATCCGAATGTTTATAGAAAAACATTCGGATGCGTTTTTTTCATAAAAAACCTATACACAACACATTACATCCCGGCAATGAAAAAAAGAAAAAAACTATTCCGGAAGCAACATTTTTTCTAACTTGCAACATGTTCAAACATATGAACTTTTAAACAAAAAATAGTTCAACAGCAATAACACTTTTAAAATGATAATCCCCGGCCCTGTACCCGCTTTCTCAGTATCTTCATTAAAAAAAATAATTCTTCCTTTTTTAATTCTGAACTCTTTATTGTTATTTGCGCAGCAAAATGTGGTATGGGAAATAGGGCAACCGGACAATTCCGCCCGGGGCTTTGCGCTGTACCCGGACCAGTACCGTAAGTTTGTGGAGCAGGATTTTGGCTTTGAAGACCGTTTTTTTGTCATTGGTCACCATAAACCGGAAGAAGACTGGCCGTTTGTGATCCCCGGACCGGAAAACTCCTGGGGAGGCACGAGTAACACCGCGGGGATACGTTCTCATGTATTGAATGCCGAATTTGAGTTGCAGAAACCAAAAGGCGATACCAACTTTACCTTACATATAGACCTGCTGGATACAGATTCTCTACGAGCTCCCAGGTTGCGAATTATTATCAATGGTAATCCACGATCATATGCCCTTAAAAAAGGAAAGGGAATGGCCCTGACAAAGGAAGAAATGCCCCCTTCCTCCGAACAATCCCTGGATATAGATATTCCCGAAAATATACTACGGGAAGGAAATAATGAAATATCCTTCTCCGTAACCGAAGGTGGCTGGATAGCTTTTGACCAGGTGAAACTCATTGCAACAAAACCCGTGGAATTACAAAAGTCCGGCGCCTTAATAATCAAAAGTGTAAAACCCGCCGCTTATGAACGTTTGAAAAACAGTAAGTCGTATCAACCATTACTGGTCCGCCTCCTCCGCCTGGAAGGAGAACCGGAACTGGAGTTTAAACTGGATGGAAAAACTATTTTTTCCAAGACGATCACCAAAGACACTTACGAACTGGAAATCCCCATGCCTTCCGTGAAAAATACGGTACAAAGCGATTACGAAATATGGTCAGGGAACCGGCTGTTGCAAAAAGGTATTGTTAACCGTAGTCCACAGAAACAGGCCACTCCTGCCGATGCCGTCAATACACTTTTAGGTACGGGGCACTCCCGTTGGATGATCGCTCCCGGCCCTTGGATGCCATTCGGAATGGTAAAGCTAAGCCCGGATAATCAGAATTCCGGTTGGCAGGCAGGATACAATCCCACTTTCGAATCCATCGGCACATTCAGTCATATTCATGAATGGACCATGGCGGGGCTGGGTACCTTCCCTACTACCGGTAGATTACAGACCACCGTCGGGGATGAAAGTAACCCGGAAAGCGGTTACCGCTCCAGGTTTGACCTTACCAGCGAAGAAGCTCCTCTCGGGTACTACAAAGTACATCTCACGGATACCGATATTACAGCAGCCATAACGGCAACCACCAGGGGCAGTTTTCAGCAATACACCTATAACAACAGCCCGGAAGGCAGGATTATGATAGACCTTACTATTCCAGCCGAATACGGTTATGAAGTAGTTAAGGCCGAAATCAAAAAAGTGGATGATTTCAAACTGGAAGGCTACAGCCACCAGGTCTCCCGTGACGTTTGGTCCGGCGGTGTAAACCAGGAATATATTGTTCATTTTGTTATGGAGTTCGACCGGCCAATAGCCAATTACGGTTCCTGGATTAACGATACTACAGCGAAGGATACGGACCTGAAAACGGAAAATCCGCAACAGGCCGGGATGTATGTCGAATTCGATACCCGGACAAAGAAACAGGTACAGTTACGTACCGGTATTTCCTATGTAAGTACAGACAATGCAATCCTGAACCTCCGGACCGAAATAACCACTCCTTTTGACTGGGATTTTAATGCGGTGGTAGAAGCCAACCGGGCCGCATGGAACGAATTGCTGTCGCGAATACAAATTCAAAGTGATGACAAAAGGGAATACGAAAGGTTTTATACCAATATGTACCGAAGCCTCGCCGGAAGGAATATTTACAGTGATGTGGACGGTCGCTGGCGAAATGCCGACGAGGAGATCATACAATTTGACGATCCCAGCCAACTTGCCCTGGGATGTGATGCTTTCTGGAATACCTTCTGGAACCTGAACCAGTTCTGGAACCTGGTGACCCCGGAATGGTCCTCGCAATGGGTAAAATCGCAACTGGCCATGTATGACAACAATGGCTGGCTAGCCAAAGGCCCCGCCGGGATGGAATATATTCCCGTAATGGTGGCGGAACACGAAATACCCCTGATCGTAGGTGCCTATCAAATGGGAATCCGTGATTTTGATTCGGACAAAGCGTTGGAAGCCATGCAAAAAATGCAAACCGCCATGCCAACAAGCGTAGGTGGCGGATATGCCGGTAACCGGGACCTGAAAACCTATCTGGAACATCACTATGTACCTTATGACCAGGGGCGTTTTTCCAATTCCCTGGAATACAGTTTTGATGACTGGACGGTAGGTCAGTTCGCCAAAGCCCTCGGAAAAAAGGATATATACCACACATTTAACGAGCGGGGTACATGGTGGCAAAACGTCATTGATCCGGAAACCGGTTTTGCAAGGCTGAAAGATGCAAAAGGGAACTGGATGCAGGATTTTGATCCTTTCAAAAGCGGGGCCAACAAACATTATGTGGAAGGCAATGCCTGGCAGCTTACCTTCTTTGTTCCCCAGGATATTCCCGGGCTCATCGGTAAGATCGGTAAAGAAAAATTCCTGGATCGACTAGAATGGGGCTTTGAGGAAAGTGATAAATGGAGGTTTAACGGGCCTAACGACCAGTACTGGGATTATCCTGTAGTGCAGGGCAACCAGCAATCCATGCACTTTGCCTTTCTGTTTAACCAGGCCGGAAAACCGTGGCTCACCCAGAAATGGAGCAGACGTATCCTGGAGCGCTATTACGGATATGGCAAGGAAAATGCCTACCTGGGAGACGAAGACCAGGGCCAGATGAGCGCCTGGTTCGTTATGAATGCCATAGGGCTTTTTCAGACGGATGGAGGAAGCAGGGTTGACCCTGTATACGAACTGGGAAGTCCCCTGTTTTCCGAAATCACCATCGATCTCGGTGAACGCTACGGCCGTGGAAAGACATTTGTCATCAGGGCGCAAAATGCCAGTCACAAGAACAAATATATTCAGAAAGCTACACTTAACGGTAAGCCCCTGAACCAGCACTGGTTCCCTGCAAAAGAACTTTTGAAGGGCGGAGAACTCCTCCTGGAAATGGGCCCCGAGCCCAATAGAACATGGGAAACAGAATCTCTGCGGAATAAACCGTAAAAGCTATTTGATCGCTTTCCACCATTCGCGGAATTCCTGGCTGTCGTCATCCAGGTTTACCGCCTCCCCTATCCATGGGGTGACCAGTGGAAAACCATAAGCTTTATTCCCGGCCGCGACCTCATTTAAGGGTTCGTCCCAACGATGCATTCCCAGGGCGAATTTGGAGGAATGCACGGGCATCAGCCTTTTCGCATTCAGGTCTTTTGCCGCCTTGAGAGTTTCCCCGGGAAGGCAGTGAATGGCATGCCAGGCCTCATTGTACTGTCCGTTTTCCAATATAGCAAGGTCTATGGTACCAAACCGCTCTCCTATTTCGGCAAAATGTCCGTCATAACCACTGTCTCCTCCCAGGAATATTTTTCTTTTCGGCGTTTCGAGCAGGTAGGAAAGCCATAATGTATTATTTCTTTTAAAAGTACGTCCCGAAAAATGCCTTGCAGTAAGTGTATGAAGTTTAGCTCCGGATGAAAGTTCCACCGTTTCGTCCCAATCCTTTTCCTCCAGCATTTCAGCCGTATAGCCCCAATGTTCCAGGTGAGAACCTACTCCGAGTCCGCAGACCACCTTTTTCACCTTGTCTTTCAAAGCACTCACCGTTTCGTAATCGAGATGATCGTAGTGATCGTGCGTTATTAAGAGATAGTCTATTTCCGGGAGATCGGAAACCGTATAAACATCAGTCCCCTTAAAGGCCTTGGTCGATCCCGGTACGGGAGAGGCATTCCCGCTGAATACCGGGTCTACCAGTATCTTCAATCCGTCCACCTGCATAAAATACGACGAATGCCCGAACCACACCAGCACATTGTCCTCAGCCGATAATGCTTTCAGATCAGTGCGTACGGAAGGTATCCTGACATCCGGTACCTGGCCCGGTTTTTTCCTGAACAGGAAGTCGAACAATATACCTGCAAACGAGTATCCCTCGGTTAATGAAGGGGTAAAGGTATGATTTACAAAAGATCCGTCCCTGTAATTCGATGATCGCTTTATTCGTTCCAGCCGTTCCCCCGAAGGAGCTTTGCCGAATTTAGGGTGCTGCATATATATAAAGACGGAGACTACAAACAGGACAACAATAGAAATTAATACGAGCATAATACGTCGGAATATCTTGAATAGTCGTTTCACTTTTTCTCAATTATGGATACAATATGTGGTGTTACCCGCGGTTTGCAAGAATTTTAATATCCTTTACCTCCAGGATATGCTTTTCATATCCCGCCTCTGCTGCCCGTATCATCGCTTTTCCTATTTCCTCAAGGCTGCAAGCCGGAAAAAACAGGCTGAGCACGGGATATACCATTTTTACATACCTGTTATATCCCCGGAAGTTTTTCTGCCCTTCCGAAGGTTTCATTAGAGACGGGCGAAAATTGTACTGTTTATCCGGAAATAATTGCTGCAACGCGTTTTCCGTTCTGCCTTTTACCCTGGCCCACATTACCTTTCCCTGTTCCGTACTGTCCGTATTTCCACCGGATACAAAGTTAAACACCATATCGGGATTTAATACTTTCAGTGTTTTTGCAAAATCCAGTGTCGTATGGTATGTAATCCTGGTATACGCTTCCTCCCCCATACCTACGGAACTTATCCCCGCACAATAAAAACAGGCATCATAACCGGAAAGCCGGTATTCCACGCCAGTGGTGTCGGTAAAATCAGGAAGGAGCAGTTCTTTGAGTTTAGGATGGCTCATAGGTATGTGTCTCCGGTTAACCATGAGTATTTCGGAAACATGGGGGTTTCGGAGACATTCCAGTAGCACTCCTTCTCCGACAAAACCTGTTGCACCGGTCAGTATAATTTTTATGGACATTGTTATTTTTTGGCCAAGCAAAGTTCGTTCATATTTAGCTTTTAAACTTTGTTAAAAAGTTCAAATTTACTTTGTTAAAAAGGCCAACATATAAAAACACCGGGAATACCCGAGTCCAGTAATTCCGGTGTTTTTTTAATACCGTATATCCTTATTTCTGCGATGATTTCTTTTTACCTTTTACCTTATCCGACTTTTCCGAATCCTCTTCCCCGTAAACAATCTTTATTTTCTGTTTCAATCTTTTTACAGTTTCACGGATAGTCCCGTTCCAGCCGGAATCAAATGTGTACAGTTTCAATTGTTTTGCCAGGTCAAATGCGGTTTCCAGTTCCATTTTCATTTCATAAAGCAATACTTCCCGCCATTTGATATCTATTTTGCGGATCCCTTTTACAGTAAGTGCAAAAGCTATAAGTCTTTCTGCTTCCTCAAAATCTTCGTTTGACAAAAGGGTTTCGATATAATACGGATAAATCTCCACGGCACTGACATTGATGCTCAACGCTTTCTGAAAACAGATTTTGGCTTCTTCGTACTGCTGCAGTTGTTCGGCATACATACGACCATACAGGCACAATACCATAGTGTTGTTTTCATCGTAAGACAACGCAAAGTCCAGGGACTCCAGGGTGTCTTCCAGATTGTACGGATAATTATCCATGGCCTGGAGCAGATATTTATGAATCGATGTCATTTCTCAGTTTATTTTTTAATTGTTGTCTTTGCTTTTTATAACTCTTATTGGTCTTCTGTTCTTTAAAATCGGAACCGGTAAATACCCGGACAGGAGAACCTCTTTCTATCCGGAACTCTTTGCTTCTTATTTGTGTAAACCGTTTCCGGTACTGTTCTTGTTTTTCTTCTTCCAGTTTGCGGAACAAACGCATACGGGCAAGTTCCTTATTGCGGTGTTGTGAACGGGAGTCCATGGCCTGAACGCTTATCCCGGTAGGAATATGTGTAGCCCTTACGGCAGAACTCACCTTGTTTACATGTTGTCCTCCGGCACCCGAACTCCTGCATGCCTGGTATTTTATATCCTTTTCGGACACTTCTTCAGCATCTGTTTTTTCGATTTCAAAGATACCAATATACCAGTTTTTTCGCTTATGGTGCATCCGGTACTTACTTTTTCCTGTCCACCGCACCGTACCAACCCAGCTTTTGCAAAAATGCCGTATATCTTTACCTTCCAAAAAAAGGAGTACTGAGGCTACAGTGCCATTCTCTTCCCCGTTTTCTTTTTCGATAACGGTTACTTCTATCCCCTCATTTCGCGCTTCGTCCAGGAACTTTTTCAGCACCTGGGCCACCACCTTCGTACATTCCGCCGGTCCGTCGCCGGCGGTGATCTGTATCATTGTTTTCATCACTTATCCATTCTTGCGATCCGGGGCTGAAAACTTCCCAATACCTGTACAAGTTCTCCCTGCTTTAATCATGTCTTTCCCGGATAATTTACTTCCTTATCTCTTCTTTAAAATATTCGATAACAAACCGGCTTTTTCCGTAAACCGGTATCTTGTTTTGCCCGAGGGCAAAACATAATTCTCAAATCGTCGGGAGTCTTAAAGGTTGCGGTAAAATACCGGGAACAAAAAACCCGAGGATTTCTCTTCGGGCTTTTCATATATCTGCTGTATTTCTATATCGGATTAAGACAGATAAAAACCACGAAGAAACACATCCGTGCGTACGGAAGGTTTTGCTGTGAAGTATTTTCGGATCATGAGCATTCTCTTCGTTTTTTATCGGGTTAATAATTCATTTGCGGGCACAAAATTGCATCATTTATTTGAATTGTGCAATACCCCGGTAGAAACAAGTCTGAAAATCAAGGTTTTCAGGGAGGCGGACAGCGTATTATTCCGTATAAAAATAAAATAACGCATTACCTGTTTAAATCCAATCAGTTCGCATTATAATGCAATACTACCAGTACCGGATAATGGTCGGAAGGCAACCTTGTCTGTGTTGCGTACAGGGATATTTCCTTCGGATAATTGCCGGTATTGACAAGTTCCTGTAATTCCTTTTCATCTGTTTTATACGAATCGGTCAGTACGCCATGCTTTTCAACCCGGAAATCATCGGTTATAAAAATGTGGTCTATCCTGCTATCGGAACGCGAATCCGGTTTAAAACCGTTGTAAGTACCTTGCGCACCATAATGTAAAGCAGCCTTTTCGAAGGCATCGGTCAATTTATCCGACTCGTTCAGTACCTTGTAGCTTTCACTGTTTTGGTCTACATTAAAATCGCCTGTAAGGATGGCAGGAACGGTATCGTCAAATTCTTTCATCTTTCGCATGATAAGTTTTGCGCTTTCTTTCCGTGCTTCTGTCCCTACGTGGTCAAAATGTACATTAAAAAAGTAGAATTCAAAACCGGTTTCCTTTACCTTAAATTTCCCCCACGAGCATATACGCGGCAATACGGCATCCCAGCCCTTATTTGGTCTGGTGGTATCTTCGGAAAGCCAGAAATTGCCTTTGTCTTCCAGTTCAAACTTTTCCGTGTTGTAAAATATGGCAGAATGTTCACCGGCTTCTTTTCCGTCATCACGCCCCACCCCGATAAAATCATATCCCGGCAGGTCCTCTTTTAACTGTTCCAGCTGATGCCGCAGGCCTTCCTGCGTTCCGAAAATATCAAAATCGTGAAATTTTATTAAGTTGGTTACGGTTTCTTCCCTGTATTTCCAGTTGTTCAGAGAATCACCCGGGTTATCGTACCTGAGATTATAACTGGCTACTCTTAAACTCTGGGCGGATAATCCCAGACCGGTTAGTAAGAACATAGTAAAAATCAAGCTTTTTCTAAATCCAATCATTTTATACTAAATTTTGTTTTCCCACAAAGATAGGCCTCTGCAGTATTAATATCCATTATCTAACTATAATTTAAGATTTCTTAATTCTCAATGAGATTATAACAACTTTGCTTTTCAGGTAACCCGCCCCAAAAATGGGAAACCCGGTCTATCTCATTCGCTTGAGATAGCCGGGATTTCCGCTATTGAAAAAAGTCCGGTTGGTGGTGATCTTTATTCCACTTTATCCGAAACAGGATATATTTTATTCCACAGGAATGACACTATGGAGGAATGCCCACATTTCATCACTGACCTTTTTCTTTTCTTCTTTGGTAAATTTGCCGTGTTGCCCTCCGGGTATGGTTATAAAACGGGTTTTTACCCTGTTCTCCGTCAGTTTTTTGTACAAAGCGACGGACTGAGCGTATGGCACGATGGGATCGGCATCTCCATGAACAATGAATACGGGCGGGCTGTTCCTGTCTACATAAAACAAAGGAGAAACTGATTTTACGAACTCTTCGTCGTTACGACCTTCTCCCAACCAGTTCCTGGCCGATTTCCACCCGGAAAGCGGCGTAAGGTCCGTGACGCCGTATTTGTCGATGATCGCGGCAACTTTCAGGGATTTATCGTAACTGCAATTCGTATCAAACTTTTTGTCATCTGCCAGCAATCCTGCCATAAGGGCCAGATGACCGCCGGCGGACCCGCCCATCAATACGATGTTGTCCGTGTCGATATGTATTTCTTCCGCATGTTTGTGCAGATATACCAGGGCACAGCGAATATCTTCTATGGCGCCGGGAGCAGTGGCTACGTCTACAAGACGATACTCCACATTGGCAACAGCATAACCATTCTTGAAAAACGAGCCGTAACCGCGTTGGGATTCCTTAACCCCGTGATTCCATCCGCCCCCGTGAATATTGACCACCAGCGGAACAGGGGTCTTAACATCGGTAGGGTAATAAATATCCATTCTGCCTTCCCAGCCGTCAACAACGGTATATACTACATCTATTTTTGCGGTGTAATTTTCCGGGTAATCTACCGGCAGATACTCCGCGTTCTGCCCGGACACATTATAAATCACGGATAGAATGATTGCTAAACAAACAACTAATTTTCTCATTTTCTGCTATTATTGATTTTTATCAGGGATGTGTGACCTCCAGATCGTAATATTTAACTTTTGCAAAACCGGATGTATCGGTAGTTACCAGGTAATTTCCGGCCTTGAAATAGTTTTCGAAAGGCCATTTTGCCATACTTACATCGTCAAAAACATAGGTTTCGTCATCTACGGTTACCGACAGTTCTCCGTATGAAGCTTCTATTTCCACGGTAAAAGTATCGTGCCCCACTTCTCCGAAATCGTGCTTAACGTCTGTCCAGGTCTGGCTGCTGTCGTCATACAGATCAATACCGGAAGTGGATTCGTCCACCAGGGTTTTCTTATAGGCGAACAGGTGCCCGTCTATCCAGGTCATTTTGAGTAAAGGTGGTGCGTGATTACTGCTGAAACCATAAGTGGCCATATCTTCCTGTGAAATGATACCGTGGATCTGCATGACGATAACCCGGTGATAATCGTACTTGGCATTCACAGTATCGGGAGAGATACTGTCTATTTTCAAAGTTCCCCTCATAGTCCCTCCTTCCGTCAGCGACCAGTTGTTATAATTATTTCCCGGGGTCATCTGTTCCCTCAGTTCGGTACGAGGATAGCTGCTGTTTGGCGTTGTGGCCCCCGCCGGATAGGTATAAAATACAATGGAAGTATCCGTAGTATCATCATACATAAAGGGCGCTAATTCCGCAATATCCTGGTAACCGTAGTCTATCAGGTCGGACGGCTGGTATTCATCGGGTTTGCCATTATTATCGAGGTCAACGGGTAAGGTTATTTTCCAGTGGCTGAAATCAATATCAGCATACAGGGCAGTATCTGTTTCTTCCGGAATATAAAGAATGTTCTCTCCGGCAAGTCCTTCCTCTATATCCCCGGAGCATGCCAGGCATAATGAAGCGGCCATCGCCAGAGTTCCTTTTAGCAGGACAGCCGTCTTTAACGTAGGTGTTTTAGTTCTCATAAATCTGCTTTTTAAAGTATTGGATTGGTTTATTGGTTATTTTAAGGTTGATACATATTTCTTTAGTCCATGACAAAATTCAGTTCCGCAAGATTTCCCTCAATTTTTGACCCCGCCCCTAAAGGGAGAAATCGAGGGAAATCGGGTTCCCTTTAGGGCTAGGGTAAAACTGATTTTCCGACAAATAGTGCCAAAATCTAATTTTGTCATGGACTAATATATATTTCTCATTTTTTAAATCTTCACATTCAGCATTTCTTGACATCTTTTGCGGATCACTTCCGACTTCAACACAACAGCTCCGTTACCGGAAAAAAGGGAAGATCCCACACCGACGCAAAAAGCGCCTGCAGCCCTGTATTTTTGATAGGTTCCGGGGTCTGCATCTATCCCGCCGCTGGGCATGACCTTCAGTTCCGGACACGGAGCCAGCACGGCTTTGATATAACCGGCCCCTCCCAGCGCCCGGGCCGGAAAAGCCTTCACGATATCGGCACCGTACTTGTGTGCGTTATACATTTCGGTGAGCGTTCCGCACCCGGGAATCCAGACCACCTCCTGTTGTATGCAATACGCCCCTACTTCCGTATCCAGAACGGGAGCTACCACAAAACCGGCCCCGGCGGCAATGAACTTTTCCGCAGTTTCCCTGTCTTTTATCGTTCCTATCCCCAGGACCAGTCCGGGGCACTCCTCCCAGGACCATGCTACCAACTCCGTAAACACAGCAAGGGCCCGTTCTCCCCTGTTGGTAAACTCTACTGCCCGGACACCCCCGTCATAACAGGCTTTGATCCATTGTTTACAAATCCGGATATCTTCTTCGTAAAAGAGTGGTACCAAAGGGTGTGCTCCGAATGTCTGTAATACCGTCTCCTTTTTAAATTTTGTTTTTGTCATCGTATGATCCTTCCGTTAAACCCGGAGCGGATTACACCTGTTATATCATCTGCCGAAAGCAGACAGGCATCCCCGGGAATAGTATGTTTTAATGCGGATGTAGCATTGGCAAATTGCAGTGCTTCGTCCCAATTATAGTGCAGCATGCCGTAAATAAGCCCGGCTGCAAAGGCATCCCCCGTCCCTATCCGGTCGATTACCGGGGTAATTTCAATGGAATCGGATACATACAACCTTTTTCCATCCCAGCACCTGGAAGCTATTTCGTGACGTGACGCGTTGACAGAACTCCTGGTCTTTTGCACCACATTTCGTATGGCAGGACATTCCGCCATCAAAAATTTTGCAGCATCTTCAAATTCCTTTTCTTCGAAATACGTACCGAACAGCATGTTAATCTCTTCGGGGCCACCCATAAAAACCGCAGACAGGGTAACCATTTCCCGTAACGTCGCGGACGGATCGGCATCGTACTGCCATAAATTACTCCGGTAAACCGGGTCGGTACTTACGGTTATTCCTTTGTTATGCGCTACCTGCAAAGCATCTTTCAAAGCGCGGGAAGCACCGGAAGATATGGCAGGAGTGATCCCCGTCCAGTGAAACCAGGAAGCATCGTCCAAAATCTTTTCCCAATCGAATTCATCCGGGTCCGTTTCGGCAAAAGAGGAATGACTACGGTTATATACAATCCTTCCCGGCCGGTGTACCACACCCTGTTCCAGGAAATATATACCCAGGGGAGCATTGTTGCAGGCTACAAAGGAAGTATCTACCCCGTACCTGTTCAGATGTCCTTTGGCCGAAGCTCCCGTAAAGTCATCGGGAAGGGTTGTCACGTGTGAGGTTTCGCACCCCATGCGGGCAAGGGCAACGGCAACATTGGCCTCTGTACCCCCATAGAAAATATCGGCTTGCTGCGCCTGTACAAAACAGTTGTAATCCTGTGGCGACAGGCGCATCAATATTTCCCCGAAGGTTACGATCTTATGTTTTTTCTCCGGTTTCATATCATCCCTAGCTAAAGGCAAGTCCTCCGTTTATATCTATATTATTCCCGGTCAGGAACGAAGATTCTTCAGACGCCAGGTAGGTAACCAGGTCGGCTACTTCCTCTGCTCTTCCTTCTCTCCGCAATGGTGTTCCCCCGGCAACTTTGGTCCTTACCTCAACATTGGTGAAATCATCGTGAAATTTGGTGGCGATCATTCCGGGGCATAAGGCATTTACCCGGATTCCCTCCGGTCCGAATTCTTTGGCCAGGGCACGGGTATAGGTCATTACCGCTCCTTTGGAAGTAGCGTACATACTGGCACCGGGGCCACCTCCGTCCCTGGCCGCCTGTGAAGAAAAGTTCACGATAGATGCCCCGGTCTCCATCAAGGGTTTGAATGCCTTGGTCACCAGGAATACGGTCTTCAGGTTGACATTCATCAATAAATCATAAAAAGCTTCGTCCATCTCCTCAATGGTCTTACGGGCAAAGAGTCCGCCTGCAACATTGACGAGAATATCCACCTTATTGCCAAAAGCTTCTTTGGTTTTGGCTACCATTTGGTCTACATCCTGTTGTTTGGTCATATCCCCGTATACGGCAATGGCCTCTCCACCAACTTTCCGGACTTCCTCCAGAGTAGCCTCGGCATGCGATTCACTCTCAAAATAATTCACCACTACTTTAGCCCCTTCTTTGGCCAGTTTTACCGAGACTGCTCTTCCTATGTCCCGCGCTCCTCCGGTGACTACCGCAACTTTTCCTTTTAATTTCATTTCGAATTTTGATTTTTTTAATTATTTAATGATGTTTACTGGTTTGATCTTTTTGCAAAAAACGTGTATTGCCAGGATTCCGAGAGGAACAAAAACGGCAATGATCACAAAGGCCGGGATGTAAGATTCCCTTGTAATTACCGGGATCAGAAAATTCATGACGATCACGGACAGCACACCGGACATCCCCCCGAAACCTGCCAGCGTGCCGACGGATTTTCCATCGAACAGGTCACTGGGCAGGGTTTGTATGTTACTGATCCCGAACTGGAACCCGAACAGTACAAAAGCTACTATGATGACGAACTTCATCGGAGTATCGGCCAGAAAAATAGTGGCCAGTAACCCGAGAAACATAATGATCCCGGCAATGTTTATCGTCCGTTTCCTGCCTATATCCACCGATTTTTTCCGGGTCATCAGCCTGCCTGCATACCATCCCCCGGCGATACTTCCTAAAGCTGCGCCTACGTATGGCACCCAGGCAAACAATCCGATCTGTTTGACGTCGAAACCATAGGTGTTTTGCAGGTATATAGGCATCCACCCTACGAACAGCCACCAGATGGGCTCCAGGAAAAAACGCGACACCACCACGCTCCAGGATTCTTTATGGGACAGAATTTCTTTGAGGGACAAAGGCCTGGAAGCCTGTTTATTGGTATCCTCCATATTTCTACCCTCTGTGATATAGGCGCGTTCTTCTTCGGTTATCCACGGGTGTTTTTCCGGCAGTTTTTTATTGACGATCAGCCAGGGAATTATCCATAACAATCCCATTGCTCCGATCAGGATAAAAGTAACTTTCCATCCGTACCCCACATAAAGCAGGGCAATAAGCGGTGGCGCCACGACTGATCCGAGAGAGGCCCCGGCATTGAAAATTCCCTGGGCAACGGCACGTTCCTTCACCGGGAACCATTCCGCATTGCTCTTCACAGCCCCGGGCCAGTTTCCCGCTTCGGAAATACCCAGCAGCATCCGGACAAAACCGAGGGAATAAATTCCTCTTACCGCGAAGTGAAACAGGGAAGACAACGACCACACGGCTATGACAATAACATAACTCATCCGGGTGCCCAGCTTGTCAAACATCTTTCCCGATACGGATTGTCCTATGGCGTAAGCTATCATAAAAAGGTTGAGTATGAGTGCGTAGTCCGCATCATCCATCCCCAGGTCTTTTCCCATAGCAGGCCACATAATGGACAGGGCGGAACGGTCTATATAATTGATAATGGTAGCCAGGCCGATAAGGGCAATGATCCACCATCGTAGTCCTTTGATCTTCAAAATCTATTTCTTTAAAAAGTTAATATCGAGGAAGTCCTCCCGTACGGGACTGAATACATCGATAAGCATCCCGGCTTCCAGGCATACGGCACCGTGCAGTGCATTAGGCGGAATATAAAAGCCATCTCCTTCGGATAATACCCTTTCTTCCCCGTCAATGGTCACCCGGAACCTTCCGGAAGCCACATAAGTGGTCTGGGCGTGAAAATGCTGATGCTCATAGCCTACGGCACCGGTTTCGAATTTTACTTTTACCATCATTATCTGCGTGTCGTATCCGACGAACTGGCGGGAGACCCCCTGGTCTACATTTTCCCATTCTTTACCGTCGGTCTGAAAAAAAACATCACTGATGATCTTTTGGTTTTTCATGAAGCTTGTTTTTATTATCAAATTAAAGGTTCAAACCCTGCTCCCGATCCTGATAATTATCGGGACTATCGGGACTATTGCAGCTATTTTAGTTTCTATAAACTTTTACTTTGTTCAGTTATTAAGTTAATAGGTTATTGAGTTATTTAGGCAACACTCAATAACTATGGCAATTTCCCCGCCGGACGGCAGGATTGCCGCTTTCTAACCTCCGGACTTGCAGTCCGGAGAGGTTTAGTTGGTTATGGTATATTTGCCTTTCCAGCGTATGGTTTTGTTGCCGATTGTCAATTGATGTTCCGAATTGTCCTCTGTTTTTTCCCGGCACAGGACCAGGGTATATTCCTCCTGCTTCTTAAACCGGAATGTTACGGCTAGATATTTTTTGTCCTTGTATGCCAGTTCCAGCTTTTCAATACCCGAATCGGGATTCTGTACGGTCTCCAGTTGCGGATCGAAATTTCCGTGGGGCTCTATGATACTTACAAATACGTGTTCCTCCGCACCAGGCTGACGAACGAGGTAACCTTTTTCACTTCTCAGGTTGAAATCGGGGTCGTCAGCCCCGGTCTGCGTGAAAAACACCTCTGTATCGGTATCTGTAAGGGTCGTGATGGAATAGAACTTTTTGTCCTTGAGCCAGGTAAATACGGCCCGGCCTTTTCCCGGTTTTCCCTGTCCCGTTTTGTACAGGTGTTGGTAACCGTTTTTGGCGCCTAAAGCAGTAAGGCTATTGTCCCTGGTATAATCAAAGCTTGTACGCATTAACTGCCCCGAATACTGAAAATTGAGATCGTACTGATGCGGGGTATCCGATATGGCCTGAAAAACATCTATGATAAAAGGGTGTTCCGGTGCTTCGTTTGTAGTAAGCATGGCAATGGTACGTACCAGTTTTATATCCTTATAGGCATGATCTTCTCTTGCGGAAACAATATGTATATCCTTTTGAAGATCGTAAAACAACAATTCCGGGACGTTTTTGGAACCTTCGCTTACTTTTGCCTGGTAATGCGATGTTTCGTCAACTGTGAGCGTATTGTGCGCAATGCTTTGTCTGGCGTAGGTTTTATTCTCTTTGAGATACCTTCCGCCATCTTTGGCTTCTACATTCAGAAACCGGGCCGCACCGTAATCCTGTAAGACCTCATTCGGCCCGTCGTAAAGCAGCAATCCCAGCCTGTCGAAATGACCGTGCCCCATACCCTGCGAAGCGAACTTAAAAACAGCGTCCAGTTGTGTACCGGATGTATTAGGCATACGAAGCAGGGCTACACCTCCTTCATCCCCTTCCGGGCCGTCCTTTATAAGCCGGGAGGATCTCTCATACGGGATATTCTCCACCCCGGAAGCAGCCTTTGCGGTGATTAACCCCGCATTGGAAAGACTTACTTTTCCGTACTGAAGGATTACGGGCAGCAGGCTTTTATCCCTATATCTTTCATAGGCTATATTGGTAGCGAAAACAAGTTCTTCGCTGAAATAGGTCTTGTCCTTTATGGCGTCGTTGATGGGATAGAATTCATTCTTCTGATTGGTCAACTGCAATAATGTAGCCACCGCTTTATGCAATACGCCGTCCCTGTATCCGAATATTTTCAGTTCGGGCTGGTTTTCTTCTATGGCTTCGGCAAAGACCATAAACGGCAGTATGGCATAACGCTGGTAGTACGGGCCTTCGGAATAGTATCCGTCAGGAGAAAATAATTCGTCCAGTTGCTTCAGGAAACCTGTTTTACCGTCTTTGTTACTCCCTTTTACTGCTCTTTCAGTCATATCCCTGTCTCCCAGCACATATCCTGTCATTCCTACCGATGCTACCGCCCAGGTGCCGTGGTTGTGTATTTTATTAAAAGTGTCATAAGAATCCACACTGATAAAGTGCGCTATATTCCGGAAAAGTTCCTTTTCTATTATTTCCCGGTCTTTTGTCTTTATTTCGGTCTTTACAAGATCGTAGGCCTGGATGCTGTAAAACAACCATACCGCTTCGTTGAGTCCCTGCCAGAACAATTTCCCTGCCGGGTGGTTTTCCTTCCGTTTGGGATGTAATGGCAATCTAGGATAGAGTTCGGCATACCGCAACAGCATATTTTTGACGAACTCCGCATATTCCGGCTTTTTGGTTATAGCAAAAACCAGGGCGGCATTGTACATGTCCGCGTAATTCTTTTTATGCTTTTCATGGGTATACCCACCTCCGGGATCTGCCGGGACAGGGACCTCAACCGGATGCCGGAGCGCCGCATCCGCTTTTTGTTCCGCATACCGGAATGATCTTTCCAGCAGGGGATTGTTATCTGTTTCCCTGCCGATCGCCCCCGCAGTGTCCCCGGA
Organism: Sinomicrobium halophytocola; assembly: GCF_052983395.1. Classification (NCBI taxonomy): domain Bacteria; kingdom Pseudomonadati; phylum Bacteroidota; class Flavobacteriia; order Flavobacteriales; family Flavobacteriaceae; genus Sinomicrobium; species Sinomicrobium halophytocola. The sequence continues at coordinate 93,253 of NZ_JBRKIT010000024.1, read as the reverse complement.
CAATAGAAGCCGGGGATTGTTTTTGTTGTCAGACTGGGCACGGAGGGCAAGGGCGAATAACATCATCCCCAATAATCCTATACATTGAATAACTGTATTTTTCAAATCGCGATTTTTATTTGGTTTTGCATCATTATCCTGCGGGTTTGAACAGGTCGGTCACATCTTCCGCTCCGAATTCCGTGAGAACCTGGTCGGTGACTATAATCCAGTCGAGATTGACAATTACCGGGAAGGTAGTTGCTCCGGAACCGGTGTTCAGGCGAAATTCGAAAGCTGAACCTACGGAAGTCAGGTCCGGGATAAAGTCCTTAAGCCTGACGGCAAACAGCTTCCATGCTCCGACCGTATTGGTATTATCGCCGGAAAGCTCCCTCCGGTTTGCATTGGAGGTCCCGCCGATATAAAGTTTCAGTATGGGAGATGTTCCTTCGGTATTTATCCAGAAGTGCAATACGGGATTATCTCCGAAATTCCCTGAATCCAGTATATTCTGCCAGGTATCGTTTGCCGTTTCGTTGTGTAGTCGCATCCTGGCGATGGTACTTCCCGTACCGGTATTCATCTGAAGATTATAGTAGGATTCCCCGGGGAAAGGTGGTTGTTCCACATTTCCGTTAAGCTGTTGAACAGCCAGGGGGTCCTTGCTCAGGTCAATGACGAAAACACTTTCAGGATCAGAATCGAATTCTATATAGTTTTCGTACTGCCCGTTGATATATGGCACTGCTTCACGTACCACCTGTTTGTCCGTACCGTAGTTAACTTCTATATCCCTGTACCCGGTCTGGACGCCTTCCGGTACATTAAAACTCAGTGCAGTGGGGGAAGAAGTATTTATTACGGCTTCTTCGCCGCCTATGTTAACCGAAGTGACCAGGTTCAGATCTTCCCCGGTGATAAAGACTTCATTGTCCCGGCTCATCAGTTGTGGCCAGTTGTTGATTACCGGGGTGGGGATTGTAATTTTAAAATCATTGCTCAGGACTGCCGACATTTCTCCTGAAGAGGTGTTGTAATACATCTTCACTTCCTGTCCTTCCCCCTCGTTATTGGGAATGGAAACCACCAGGGCCTGGGCTTCTTTAAACTGAATGATAGCTTCGGTCCCTCCAAAAGTAATCCTGGTTACGGTCTGAAGATTTGTCCCTTCAACGACAATATTTTCATTGACCATTCCCCCTTCCGGAAATTCCGAAGTAACTCCAGGCTGCGGATAGGTTACGGATAGTTGTTCCGAAGAAGAGGCTTCTTTTTCGGCAGAGGTGGTAATCCTCAGAATACCACTCTTCGCCTCCGGGGCTACTTCTATTTCCAGGGTTTCCCCGTTAATTCTCTGGGTGATCTTACATTCGGTATCTCCGATATAAGCCTTATTGGCAAAATTCAGATAGGTCCCTTTAATAATCACCCTGGACTGAATATCCGCGGAAGCGGGACTGAACGAGGCTATGGTAGGTTGCGCGGAAAGTATTTCTTCCACCGTCTGGTCCACCTCCGTATCGGCATCGCATCCGGCAACACAGATCATAACGGCAAGCGCATAAACTGCTGCGATAAAGGTTGCTGATTTTATTTTCATAACTATCGGTGTTTTAGTTAGTTTTATCGGTTTTAGTTCATTTGAAGTAATCCAATATCTCTTTTATCCGTCGCCGCATTTTTAAGCGGAGACTTTTCCTCCGGCTTAAAGGCCCTGGTGTCGGTCCACATGGGATTGGTCCTGAGAATATTGGCGGAAATGGCTCCCCCGGAAAGTTTAAGCTCCCCGGAATTGTAAATAACCGTATTAACCATACTGTTTTTACTTCCCTGTAAAACCACGGCCTGTTTTGCTTCCGGGCTTCCGGCAAATACGGAATTGGATATGGTTACATACACGATGCCCCTGGTTCGCAGTATCCTTCCTTTTTCATTATTATCCACATTATAGAACACGGAATGATCTATGAGCAACTGGCCTCCTATGGTAGATTCGTCATTTCCGCCCCGGTAATAATAGAGTGCAAACTGTCCCAGGTCTTTAAACAGGGTATTTTGTATATCGATAACTTCGGCATTGTACTTTCCTTTATCCTCTTTTTCATAACTCAGGTTCAGGCCCCTGTGGCTGTCCTCTATCCGGCTGTTCGTGATACGTATGGTATCGGCAAAAGTGCCTTTATATGCCTTGAATACCGCCCCGGTTTCCTGTGTAAAACCGTGAAGGTAAACATCGTTAAGTTTCAGCCGGTATGCTTCGGAGCTGGGTTCCACAGGTGAAATGATCCCGTATTTCACGGGGTTCTCCCTGCCTGCGTCTATCTCCACACCATCCAGGGTCAGGGATTTTCCTTGTTGTACCCGGAAGAAGTAATTGGGGACATCCCCGTCTTTGCTGATCCGGATCGCGGTTTTGGCACTTCCTTTTCCCCTTATTACAAGTTTACTCGTAACAGGCATGCCTTTGTCTATTTCGTAGATACCTTCGGACAGTTGCAATACCGTGTGATCCGTAGCCTTTTTTACCGCTTTCTCCAGGGTATTCCTTCCCGGGGCAACTTCAATAACTTTATATTCCCCGGGCACTTCGGATGCTGTTTTTACAGAAGGTTTTTCCACGGGCCAATCCACTCCCGGTTTTATGCGCAATGCCACCGGAACTCTCTCGTTCCCCGGAATTACGGCTCCTGCCCTTACCCTGGTTCGTACGGTTCCGGTAAGGTCGGTTCGTACGGGTCTTACGGAAGGTGTTGTTGTCAGAAGGGAATCACTTATCGGAATGGGGTATATCTCCAGGTTTTTCCACTGCAATTCTACACGGTCTACCCCTTTTGTCTTAGTGGTCCCCGGTCCCTGAACTTTGTTCCCGGAAAATGCGATGCCGGATATGTCATCCAGAACCCGAAATATATCACCTTGCTTTTCCGTGTAGAAAAGGTTATTGGCAAAAATGGTATTTACCGGCGTCAGTGTACGTTCTTCATCACTCCCAGCACATAGTTCAAGCGGTGCACAGTTGATAAAAGTATTGTTCTGTATTACGGCATCCTTTACCTGGTTATAGCGGTTCAGCGGGCCATCGGGTACGCCGTTCATGATCACCAGGGGCGAACGAAAGCCGTCTCCGGTCAGTCCCATCATCAGGTTGTTCTGTACAATATGTCCTTCGTTGATAACACGGACACCACCGGTATGGGGTTTGTTGTTTCCGAAAAAGATATTTCCTTCCACAAGACAACGGTTGCCATGCCGCAGGACAAGCCCGCCTTCACTTTCTATAAAAAGGTTATTCCGGTAAATATTATCGCAGGACTTACTGGAAATGATCTCCACTTCCCCGTTGCAACGTTCAAAGAGGTTTTCTTCCACTACGGTCCCGGAAGATTCCAGGGAGGTATGGCTGGTCCCTATCCTGATGGTTTCCCCGCCGTTAGATCCCAGGGGCGGGCGATGGCCGAAGAGGTTATGATCTATCCGGTGGTGGTTTTCCAGGTTGATCCTGTTATCCTTCAATCCCACGATAAGTACCGGGCCCTGGTTTGTTTTTCCCTGAAACGTACAATGGTCCACCCGGTTATGCTGCCCCCAGAGCTCCACCCATTGATATTGCAACGAACGATCGTCGGGGTTATAGCCGGTCACCGCACAATTGGTTACCCTGGAATAAAAAGCGACCTCTTCTTTGTTCTTCCGGAACGATATGACCGGTTTTCCCATAGTATTTCCGTCCCGGAACCACAATCCGTTTACCACGAGGTATTTTCCGGCTATCATAAGCCTCGACATCCCGCTCAGGATGACTTCCCCCGGGGTTTCCGCTTTCAGTACGATCTGTTTTCCGGGTTCCCCCTCGGCGAAAAAACGGATCTCGGTATTGGTCCACGTTTTGTTCGCCATCACAATGGTATCTCCGGGAACGGCTTGTTTTATTGCCTTATTCAGTTCTTCTTCCGTACTGACTTTGATGCCGGTGGCGTGCAGACACTGAAAAATCAGTATACAGAACAAGCATGTATAGATATTCTTCATCTCAGTATCCGATATTTTGGGCTATGCCCGGGTTCAGGTCTATTTCGTATTGCGGTATGGGAAGCAGCAACTGGTATTCTTCTATGGGATTGGTGTTGAACTGCGGCCTGTCCGGATCGTTGTACTGGTCTTCCGTGGCAAAATGGGTGTTCATTACGGTAATGGCCCTTCCCGTACGTACAAGGTCAAACCATCTTTGGTTTTCGAAGGCGAATTCCAGTTTCCTTTCTTTTTCGAGAGCGAGTTTGAAATCAAAATAGCTTCCTACTTCCGAATTGTCGTAAGCCGTCAGTCCGGCACGTTCATGTACCTTGTTGAGCAGGTCGATGGCTTCGGAGGTAGGCCCGTTTACCTCGTTTATGGCTTCGGCAAGCAGAAGCATGGCATCTGTAAAGCGAATTACCGGCCAGTCGTTCCCGGCATCGTCTACCGTAGCGAAATCGGAATTGTATTTGATGATGTGTTTGCTCTCGTTTACTATGCCGTTATAACCTATCCACGTATCGGCCATAGAGACCGCTTTTCGCTCATCGCCGGCTTCATAGGTCTGCGACAGGCTGGTGGAAGGTACATTGAGTTCATCACCGTTTCCTCTTACCACAAAGTCATCGCTTTGCATGGGGGCAAAATAATTGGCAAAGGGCGCGCCCAGGCCAACACTCCCGGTCTGGTATCTTACGGCATAGAGGATTTCACTGTTGTATTCGTTGGATATGTCAAAAACACCGGCGTAATCGTCGAGATAGGCAAAGGGACTGTTATATACCACGTCGGACAACGCTGTCGCCGCCCTGTTTATATTTTCCGTACCTCCGCGGGTGAGCAGGGCTTTACCGAGTTCGGTTTTCGCTGCCCAACTGGTCAGCCTTCCCAGCTCGGAACCATTGGCGGTACCGGGCAGGTTTTCGGCGGCAAATTCCAGGTCTTTCAAAAGGAAATCATAAATTTCCTCCGTGGTACTCCTATCCATCGTTTTGGCTTCCGCCCCGGAAATGGGCCGGTCTACAAGAAAAACCCCTCCCCAGAGACGAACGAGTTTAAAATACATGTGTGCCCGGAAAAAGCGGGCTTCTCCTTCATACCGGTCGGCGAGTTCGGGATCTTCTACCACATCGATCTGGTTAATGACATTGTTTGCCAGTGAAATAACCCGGTAGCAGGCTCTCCAGTAATCTTCCACGTGAATATTCTGGGAGGTCAGTACAAAACGATCCACCTGGCGAAAGGGTACATTGGCAGTCTCACTGTTGCGTGGGCTCATATAGGTATTGTCCGAACGGAGTTCCGTGAGTATCCACTCTTTGTCCAGAACATCGTGCATTCCACTGTATATTCCCACGATAGCCAGGTTGATATCTTCCGCATTATTGTAAAATTCGTCGGCACTTATTTCGGAGATCGGTTGCAGGTTCAGTTCTTTATCACAGGAAACAAACCAGAAAGTCAGGGTCAGGCTTATCAGGCTCAGTCCTTTTGTATATATGCTGTATCTTTTCATGTCCCTATATTTTAAAAATTAATATCCAGTCCCAGGGTTATTTGTCTCTGTATGGGATATGCTCCGCGCTGATACCCTGAAATAAGTGGAGAATTGTAGACGCCGCCGGTGGAAATGGCTTCCGGGTTAATCCCGAAGAAATCATCGGCCATGAGGTACATCAAATTTTGCCCGGAGACAAAAAACCTTACTTTATCCAGCCGGATCTTGTTTACTACCGATTGTGGTAAAGAGTATCCCAGTATCACCTCCCGGAGCGATATGTATGAGGCATCCTGGATGAGATAATCGGTGAGTATCCAATCCCTACCGAGTTTTTCTCTGGGTTTGGTCGCCGCGAAATTTTCGTTAAACCATCGCCCTTCCACAAAATTTTTGTGCAGGTACCTGGGCTCGGTATAATACCCGTCACCATAGAAGACTTCGGCTCCGTGCGACCCCTGCAAAAGAAAATACAGGTCAAATCCTTTGAATGTAAAGGTGTTGCTAAAACCCCAGGTGAAATCCGGAAAGGGACTTCCGAGTGTTGTCCTGTCATCTGCCGTGATCACTCCGTCCCCGTTTATATCCGCCACCCGGATACCTCCCACGGCATCTTCGGACGAACTGGGCAGCGAATTCAGTTCTTCGGCATTCTGCCATATACCTACCATCTTGTACCCGTAGAACTGTATGGCCTCTTCTCCTACGCGGGAAATGTACTGCTCATTCCGTTCTCCCTGGTTGATGAACTGTTCTTCTCCCCCGAGGGAGATCAGCTTGTTCTTATTCGTGGAAAAATTAATGTTACCGTTCCAGGAAAAATTATCGGACGACAGGTTGGCGGATAAAGCGAATTCCAGCCCCTGGTTCTGTATTTTCCCCACATTGTTCCAGTAATTGTCACGTCCCGTTGTAAAGGAAACATTTTGTTGCAGCAAAAGTTTGTCTGTTATGGAATAATAATAATCTCCGGTAAGGGACAATTTATTCTTGAAAAAACTGATATCCAGCCCGGTATCGTACTGATAGGTCTGTTCCCAGCTTATGGCACGGTTCCCTAGTGTAGGATAGGTTTCTCCCAGGCCGGAGGTTACCGATCCGCTACCTGTTCCGAAAGAGTAATTGGCGGGATACAGAAGATTGGCGAAAGCGTAATTTTCTATATTGTTATTTCCGGTCATACCAAAACTGGACCTTATCTTGAATTCGTTAATAAAACCGATCTTCTCTTTCCAGAAATTTTCCTTGTGTATGTTCCATCCTACGGAAGCGGAGGGGAAAAATCCGTATTTGTTTTCCGGCCCGAAGAGTGACGAACCGTCGTAACGCGCGGCAACGGAAGCCAGGTATTTTCCTTTGTACTCGTAGTTGATCCTGGCCAGGAAAGATACCAGGGAAATCTCTTCCTTACTGGTATACGTGTCATTGGCATCGATGACGGTAGCAGCGTTGATGGTTTCTATAAGGTCGGTGGGAAATTGTGTACCGCTTATCCCGCTTCTTTTAATTCCCGTGTATTCATAGGTTGTTCCCACTAGCCCGTCCAATCTGTGATTTCCAAGTTTTTTCCTGTAGTTCAGGGTATGTTCGGTGATTACCCGATTGCGCATATAGGTGGTGTTGATCCCGAGGGACTGTCCTGTCCTGTCCGCTATGGATTTCCGAAACCTTTCGTAATCACGGTACTGAAAATACATACCTACGGAGCCGCGGTACCTGAAATCGTCGGTAATATTCCAATTTGTAAAACCATCGGCAACCATACGGTAATCATATTGTGTCCGTTCTTCGTTTTCCATACGGGCAATGGGATTATTATTGCTGGAACCCCAGAGCGACGGAACGGTAAATGTCCTTTCGTCCCCATTCTCATCGGTATAGGTGTAGGTGGTATTGTTAAAGTGGCGGGGATGTGCATAGGACCCTAGTCGCTGCCCGGTGAGTTGGGAAGTATATTCGTTGTGTTTTACGGGCCCCCACTGCAATGCCCGGGAAAAATCCGAAAAAGGAACGGTAGATCGTCTCGTCCTGGAATACGAAGGACGGAAATTAAAGCCTATTTCCAGGTCTTCCGAGAGTTTGGTACTCAATCTCCCCTGCAGGTTCAGCCTGTTGTTAAAATTATCCTTTAGAAGTCCTTCGTCTTCGATCCACTGGGAAGAGATATAATACCGCGTATTGCTGTTTCCGCCAGATACATCAAACTGGTAGTTCTTTATATGGGCCACTCCCCTTTGGGATTCATCCGCCCAGTCCGTCCCCCCGGTCTTGTCTGTAATGATCCGCTGTGCCATTTCCCGGTCGGAATGTCTCAGTACCGTTGGAGTTGTACCATTTTGCATCGCCGTATAATCTTCGATCATCTGCCGTTCCCTGAGCAACATATCCGTATACTCATAAGCATCGAGCACGTCTATCTGCTCATAGGCTTTTTTAAACCCGGTAAAGGTTTTGAAAACATATTTTGGCTGTAAACTCCCGTTTTTGGTGGTGATAAGAATGACTCCGTTTGCTCCCCTGGAACCGTACAAAGCCGTAGAACTGGCGTCTTTTAATACTTCTATGGATTTAATGCTGCTCGGGTTTATAAACTCCAGGGCATCCGCAATGGGAAAACCATCCACGACAATCAACGGAGAGGTGTTGGCACTGATGGAGCTGAGACCCCGGATATTGATCTGTGGCGCGGTACCTACTTCGGACGACACATTCTGTATCTGCACCCCCGCAATTTTTCCCTGCAATGCCTGGTCTACCCTGCTGTAAGGCAGTTCGTCTAGGTTTTTGTTTTCCAGGCTGGCCACGGACCCTGTCAAACTCGATTTCTTTTGCGTTCCGTAGGCGATCACCACCACCTCATCCAATTGCTCCGTGTCCTCTTCGAGACTTACGGTAATATTGTTCTGGTTGGTAATTATTACACTTTCGGTAACATATCCTATATAGGAAACGCTAACTACATCGTTTTCGGAAACTGGGATAGAAAAATTACCGTCAAAATCGGAAGTAGTCCCTCTTGACGCATTGACCACAATAATATTGGCCCCGATAACAGGCAACTGGTCTGCTGCGGAGATGACTTTCCCGGTAAGCGTAAAGGAATCCTGGGCATGCACGGAAACGATACTCAGAAAAAAGAAGAGTACATAAAATCTGGTTTTCATAATTTGGTTAGTTTTGAATAGTTTCGGTTTGCCGCATATCGAACACCCCCACTACCGCAAAACATATAATTATGAAACAGATATTTTTGTTAAAATAATCTTTTCCTTAATTTTGCAAATAGTAGTAGTACTTAATATCAGCACTATTATTATTCTTCTTACACAAGAAGTTTTATCTAAAAAGGGTGAGTAGGCGGCTCATCCTTTTTAATTTCGCACTTTATATTACTTAGCTATAGCAATAGTTTTTCAGATCGGCGAAGTGCATATCAATGGCTTTCTCCGCTTTTTCAGGATCCTTTTCTTTGATGGCGTTAAAAATATCCTGGTGTTCTTTTATCAGTTTTTTCGCTTCTACATGACTACATATTTTGTTACTCATAAAATAGGTGATTATCTCCGGGACGATGATCAGTACCAGGGAGTGCATCACGCTGTTATTACTGGCTTCCACGAGTTTCAGGTGAAACATCATATCTTCTTCCACAGCGCTTTCCCCGGTGAGGAGTTTGTTCTCAAAGGCCTTTAACGCCTCTTCCATATGTTGCAGATCTTCTTCGCTTCTGCGTTGTGCTGCCAACCATACCGCGTTTTTTTCGAGCATTATCCTCGTTTCCACCAACGACTTAAAATCGGGCCGCTGCAGTTTAAGAATATCCCGCATCATTCCGTTTAATGCCGTAACTCCCAGGTTGGATACCACGGTCCCGCTTTTGGGCAGGGTTTTCAGCAACCCGTAAAATTCCAGCTTCTGTATGGCCGATCTTACCTGGCCACGGCTCACATTAAACTTTTCCGACAATTTACGCTCCGAAGGCAAACGCTCCCCGGACTCCAGTTGCCGGGAGGTGATGAGATCTTTTATCTTATTGATAATAAGTTCTTCATCCGTTTGAAACTCCTCCTGCGCTTCTATTAAATTTTCCTTTTTTAAATCCAGCATATTCGATTAAGTAATGTGGTTGACCAGATTGGTTAACCAGATTGGTTGACCAAATGTAATCATATTTTTTAAATGTGCAAGAATAAAAAATTAAAATTTTACATATTTCACAATTATCATGTTACATAACTACGGAATAAGCATTTATAGGAACTCATTATTATTGCCTATTGAACAAAGACAAATATATGGTTAGCTTCTACTGCGGGTTTTTTGTGGAAAAACAGTGTGTAGTGATAAAAATGGAAAAACGGAAGGCTTATAATTTAATCTCTCTTAGTTTCTGTAACTATAAAATGGGTTCAATACTAAAAGGAGGGAGAAAAACAGAACACTTCCGTTTTTCTCCCTCCTTTTACTGTTGTTATACTTAAAGACCTGTAAAAACAGCTCTAAAATCTAAAATCTCACATCTGATATCTAAATCATTTCAACATATTAATGACTTCCTGGTTTGCCTTTCGTATCCTTTTAACATCCATTTTATCTTCTTTCCGGTCATAGGTCATCAATCCGTTCACTTCTCCTTCAACGTCGGTTGTCTGGGTATATACTGCCCCGGAAAATCCGGAAGGAACAAGCTTTTTAAGTTTTTCAGCATATTTTACGTATTCGTCCGTAACCTCTTTGGAATTCTTGAACTGTACATATCCCCAGTTGTTGTCGGTGTCCCACAGGTGCCCTTTCATCGGCAATCCGATACCCCCGTATTCTCCCAGTACGGTTACCCTGTTGGCGTCGTAAAGGAACAGGTCCGGTTGCGGGTAGTTGTGCAGGTCGAGGATATCCCCTGTCCGGAAGTGATTCCCACCACTTGCGGAATTCACTAATCTGTTTGGGTCGTAGCTTTTGGTCCACTCCGTAATTTCTTCGGTCTTAAACTGTCCCCATGCCTCGTTGAACGGCACCCACACTACGATACTCGGGTAAGAATAGAGATAGTCCATAATTCCCTTCCATTCTTTCCGGTATATCTCTTCGGACTTCGCTGTTCTCCGGTATTCATTGCCTTCGTAATAGCTTCGCATTTGCCAGTCTTTCTGCCTGTCGCCGTTAGGCATATCCTGCCATACGAGTATTCCCAGCTCATCGCAATGTGTATACCAACGGGCGGGCTCTACTTTTACGTGCTTGCGGATCATGTTATACCCCATTTCCTTTGTCTTGACAATATCGTATTTCAGGGCCTCATCAGTAGGTGCGGTATACAGTCCGTCAGGCCACCATCCCTGGTCCAGCGGGCCGAAATGGAAGTAATCCTTATTGTTCAACTGCATGCGGACCACCCCGTTCTCATCCCGCTTCGTAGAGATCTTACGCATGGCAAAATAACTTTTGAACTCATCGGTCAATCCTTTATTCTTACCGATCAGTTTTACCGTTGTCTTGTATAAAAACGGGGATTCCGGCGACCATAATTTGGGATTATCCATAACAATTTCAAATGCTTCATTGGCCGAGGCCTTTACTTTGGCCACTTCCGTAGTCCCGTCCGATACGGTTACTTCCACAAGATCTCCGTATTCGGGATTGGAAATATCCGCAGTGAATTTCACGACATTTCGGTCTATATCAGGAACTACCCTCAGGTCCTTTATATGCTTTTCCGCAACGGGTTCCAACCATACGGTCTGCCAGATACCGGTTACCGGGGTGTACCAGATTCCTTCCGGCTTTTTCACCTGTTTTCCCCTGGGCTGCGTTCCTTCATCCGAAGGGTCCCATACACGAACCGTCAGTTCCTGCTCACCGCTTTCTTCCAGGAAAGGCGTTATATCTACCGAAAAAGGCTCAAACCCCCCGGTATGCGAAGCGATCTTAATATCATTCAGCCATATATCCGCCTGCCAGTCTACCGCCCCGAAATTCAGTTTAATGTTCTTCCCCTTCCATCCGGCCGGCACGCTGAAACTCCTGTTATACCACAGCACATGAGATGCTCCTACCTCCTTCATTACCCCGGACAGGCTGGATTCAACAGCAAAAGGGACAAGAATTTTCCCCTGGTCCTTTTCAGGACGTGTTTTTTCCCGCGGGGTTACACTGTAATTCCACAGGCCGTTGAGATTTTGCCATTCGCTGCGTTCCATTATGGGTCTCGGGTACTCGCCGAGCACATTTTCCGGATCTACTTTTGCCGCCCACTCTGTTTTTATCTTGTTTCCGGCAGGCTTCCATTGTGCATACGATAAATGACATACTGTTAATAAAGACAGTAACAGTACATTTCGCATACTTCTTTTGTTTTGCATGGTATAATTGTATTTAGCGTTAAATGATTTTAATTTTGGTTTAAAAATAAAAAATATGACTTTGATGAAATCCGGCCCCATAATTATCGATACGTTAATATTATTACCTATAACATAAAAAATCAAAGGATTTAGCCTTTAATTTTTACCGAAATCTAAAGTATATGAACTCTCCTGTAACAAAGCTGCTCTTTATCTCATCTTTTCCTCTAAATGATTCAACTTTACGTTTTCACCCTAAATCGAGACGATTTGCACAGATCTTGACACGATCGGGACAAATCAATTCCGTACATTTTGGTCGCAAATTTCTGCCCTGTTAATATGAAACAATTTTACATCTTTTTTATTCTTATCGGTATTGTAAACGGATTATACGGACAGGATTATTATTTCAGAAATTACCAGGTTGAAGACGGGCTCTCGCACAATACCATAACCGCTTCCCTGCAGGATCATAAAGGTTTTGTGTGGTTCGGGACCAAAGACGGTTTAAACCGTTTTAACGGCTATGATTTTAAGGTTTTTCGGCATGACCCGAAAGACAGTACAAGCCTCGGTAACAGTTTTATAAGCGTACTTCACGAATATGAAAAAAACATCTGGATAGGTACTAATGACGGACTCTACCTGTACAGTGAGGAAAAAGAGGATTTCCTGCAGGTGGAAGGTACTACGGGAAAAGCCATACATGACATCACGAATGACGAGCATGGTAATATATGGTATATCGCCTCCGGAAAGCTTTGCCGTATCAATGGCATTACCCTGCAGCATCCCGATATATATGACCTGGCAGACTGCGTAAATGTCATTAAAAGTCCGGACGGGAGTATCTGGATCTCCACCTCGAAACAGTTATTCCGTTATATCCCCTCCAACGATTCTTTCGAAAAGGCAAATACCGGCGATATTACCAAAGACCCCGGGTTTCGTATTCTGAAGCTTTACGCCCCGGATGCTTCTTCCGTACTGATAGGCACCATAAGGCACGGGGCATTCCGTTACGACCTTCAAACCGGAGAGATGCACAATTATTTCCGGGACATGCAAAAACCCCAGTTCATCCGGGATATTCTGAGTACGGGTACGGAAATATGGTTTGCCACCGAATCGGGTATTTATATATACGACAAGCAAAACGGGAGGTTTACCAATTTACGGAAAAATTACAGCGACTTCTATTCGTTATCCGATAATGCCGTGTACTGTTTTACGCGCGACAGCGAAGGCGGAATATGGGCCGGGACTTATTTTGGCGGCATTAATTACCGCCCGAGGGAATTCTCCCCGTTCAAAAAGTATTTTCCTAAAAAAGGGGAAAACTCCATCAACGGAAACGCTATCCGTGAGATCCATCAGGATAAAAACGGGGTGTTATGGATAGGTACGGAAGATGCCGGGATAAATAAACTGGACCTCTCCACAGGGGTATTCGAAAGTTTTCTGAATAAAAACCCCGACGGAAAACCCTTTAACATTCATGGCATACTTCCGCTGGACAACGAGATCTGGGTAGGTACGTTTCAAAACGGTATCCAGGTACTGGATATCCGTAACGGTGACATCCTACGGCAATACAGGGAAGGAGAACTGATATCCGATTTTGTCCGGGGGATTTTTCAGGCAAAAAACGGGGATATCTTTATTCTTACCCCCGAGGGCATACAAATATATGTCCCCGGGGAAAAGAAATTCAAAACCCCCGATTATTTCCCGGAAGGGATCCATTACACCAGTATCGCCGAGGCCCCGGACGGCACGCTATGGGCAGGGACCATTATGAAAGGAGTGTTCTTCTACGATCCGGGAACCGGAGAAAAAGGTATCCTCCGGCATGTAAAGGATAATCCCTCAAGCATCAGCAGTAATTTTATAAACGGCATTTTTCGCGATAATGATGGCAATATCTGGATCACTACGGAAAACGGTCTGAACCTGCTGAACCGGGAAGACCATTCCGTAAAGCGGTATACAAAAGAAGACGGTTTGCCCGGTAATATCACCTATACGGTACTGGAAGACAGGGAACACCGATTATGGATAAGCACCTCGAACGGGCTTGCGGAATTCGACCGGGAAAAAAACAGCTTTAAGATATACACCAGGAACAACGGTTTGCTCCATGACCAGTTCAATTACGCATCCGGATATGTTGCCAGTGACGGCGGAACCCTGTATTTCGGCAGTGTTTTCGGCATGGTCAGCTTCAAACCCGGTGAATTTACGGAGAATACGTTTCGTGCCCCCATCCTTTTTACCGACCTGAAAATAAACAATGAGACCGTAAAGATCAACGGCAAAGGCTCTCCCCTGAAAAAATCCGTCACTTTTTCCGAAAATATCCGGTTGACACACGACCAGAAGACTTTCAGCCTCAATTTTGCCAATCTCAGTTTTACCGCCCCGAAGACCACCGAATACTTCTATAAAATGGAGGGGCTGGATGAAGACTGGTATGCCCTGGGAAAAAATCATGCCATAACCTTTACACAATTACCTGCCGGGAAGTATACCCTGAAAATACGATCGGAGAACAGTGACGGGCTGCAAAGCGAAACCGCATCGCTACACATTAAAATACTCCCGCCACCGTGGTTCAGCTGGTGGGCATATCTCATTTATACCCTCACCATATTACTGGCTACCCTTTGGATTGTAAGGCAATATCATCACTATTCCAGAAGCAAATCCGCTCGGGAACTCGCCGTAATGGAAAGCAGAAAGGAAAAAGAGGTCTTTAAGTCCAAAATCGATTTCTTTACAAATGTTGCCCATGAGATCCGCACCCCGCTTTCCCTGATCCGGGCCCCGCTCGAGAAATTATCAAAAAGCGAGCAATTAAATGAAAAGGCCTCCTATTACCTGGATATAATGAACAAAAATACAACCAGGCTGCTCGACCTGGTAAACGAATTACTGGATTTCAGAAAAGCGGAGACCGAGAACCTGAAACTGTCATTTACCCATGTTAATATTTCGAGGACCGTCCGGGAAATCAGGCTACAATTCGACACAGCAATACGGGATAAAGACATACAACTCCTTATCCGCGAACCTCAGCAGGATATCCATGCCTCCGTAGATGTAAAGGCTTTCCACAAGATCGTAAACAACCTGTTTAACAATGCTGTCAAGTACTCGGATAACAAAATTGTCCTGATACTTTCTCAAGAAGGTGAAAGCCTGGAAATCCGCTTAAAAAACGATGGCCCGACCATTCCCGGATCACATGCAGAAAGAATATTTGAGCCTTTCTTCCGTATAAGTGAGGACGGAGAACAGCCCGGTACGGGGATCGGGCTCTCCCTTGCGCACTCCCTTGCGGAACTTCACGGTGGTTCACTCGTGTACGGAAAGGATGAAGACGGACTCAACCAGTTTCTCCTGCGCTTACCGATAATCCGTAAAGGCGAAAAAATCACTGTTACGGAAGAGCGCGGGCCGGGGAATACGGAAGAAGATACCGGGCCATCCGCACCAGAGCCTGCCGGAACACATTTGCTTATTGCTGAAGACAATACGGAACTGTTAAACTTTATCGCTGCCGAATTCAGGGACGACTACCAGGTTCACAAGACAAAGGACGGCAGATCAGCCCTGGAAATTATCCGCGACCAGGACATCCAGGCTGTTATAAGTGACATTATGATGCCCGGACTCAACGGACTGGAATTGTGCAAGGCCATAAAAACATCGGTAGAAACCAGTCACATTCCGGTCGTTTTACTTACGGCGAAAGGCGCCCTGAATGCCAAAATAGAAGGACTGGAAAACGGGGCCGATGCCTATATAACCAAACCCTTCTCTATGGAACACCTGAAAGTACAGGTAAATACCCTCCTGGAAAACCGGAAACATATTATGCAGGCGTATTCCAGCAAACCCCTGGCCTATCTGAAAAACGTAGCTCCTTCCAAAACCGAAAGCGACTTTATAAACCGTCTTGACGAGGTGATCATAACCCACATTTCGGACCCCGATTTCAATATCGAAACCATTGCGGACCAATTGAATATGAGCAGGGCGACATTATACAGAAAGATCAAGGCCATTTCCGACCTTACCCCGAATGAACTCATCAATATCACCCGTTTGAAAAAAGCGGCAGAATTGCTCGTTACAGATAATTACAAAGTCTTTGAAGTAGCTTATATGGTGGGATACAGGAGCCAAAGCAGTTTCGGACGTAATTTCCAGAAACAATTTAACATGCCCCCTACCGAATATGTACAACAGGTTAAAGAAAATGGAAAATAGAAATGACCCGAAGCACAAAACAATGAGACTGAAGTCCATACATTTCGAGCAGATTGAAAATCTGTCGGCTGTAGCCTCTCCCCCATCCTATGGGCGGCAGACACACAAATTATGGTAACGTAATAATTATTATATATCCGTGTATTCGTGGCTAAAACATACAAAAACCAAAACCAATCAATAATAATAGGAGCCTATAATTACGATTTTTCTAATTTGCAGACATTCATTCTTTAATATTTATTTTTTCTAAAAATTAATAATAAATTTGAAACTATTCGTAATTTAAGCCGATTATTAGAATCATTTCAATAACACACATCTTAATAAGATTAATCGTACCCAGGCTGCTGAAAACACAGGAAAAAATGGGTTCGATGACAATGTAAAAAGATATGACCCGGGATTTATGGAATTTGCCAGGCAGAATGAAAGTTGCATTCATGGTCATTAAAAAAACAACAGTAAAAAATTTTAACCCAAATAACAAAAACAGTTTTAATTATGGAAGACAAGAATGGCAAGGGCCAATCAAAACCTTCAAATTCCAGAAGAAATTTTATTAAAAGTGCTTCTGTTGCCGCTGCCGGTTTTTACATTGTACCCCGGCACGTTTTAGGCGGTCCCGGTTTTATTGCCCCCAGCGACAAATTGTTAATTGCCGGTATAGGTGCCGGTGGTAAAGGCGGTGACGACATCCGAAAATTTGCGGAAGCCGGCAATGCGGAAATAGCATTCCTGTGCGACGTAGATGACCGTCAGGCCAAGAAAAACAGAGAATTATTTCCAAAAGCCAAGTATTATAAAGACTGGAGGGAACTCTACGATAAAGAAAGTAAACATTTTGACGCCGTTTCGGTGGGGACACCGGACCATACCCATGCTATCATTGCGTTTCACGCTATGAAAATGGGAAAACACGTTTACGTGCAAAAACCTCTGACCCACGATATACACGAAGCTTACATGATGGGTGAGGCTGCAAAAAAATACAAGGTGGTTACCCAGATGGGAGACCAGGGTTCTTCCAATGATGGTATCCGTATCATGAAAGAATGGTATGAAGCCGGACTTATAGGAGATGTACACACCATCAACTGCTGGACCAACCGTCCCGTATGGCCGCAAGGCATAAAGTGGCCGGACCAGAAACCTCCCGTACCTGCCGGACTGGACTGGAATCTATGGCTTGGGACCGCCCCCTACAGAGATTATCAGGATATGGTAGTACCCTTCAACTGGCGTGGCTGGTGGGATTACGGTACAGGGGCACTCGGAGATATGGCATGCCATATCGTAGGGCCCGTTTTCAAAGTACTGGAACTAGGCTTCCCAACAGAAGTTAACTGTAGTGTAAGCACCCCTTATGTAGACAACTTCAAAGCCGGATACTTCCCGGATAGTGCCCCGCTTTCTTCTTCGGTTCACTTTAAATACGAAGGTAAAAAAGGTGAAGATATCAAACTGAACTGGATGGACGGAGGTATTCAGCCCGAACGTCCGGAAGAGTTAGGCCCTAATGAAATAATGGGGGGCCACAACGACCTGGGTAACGGGGTTATTTTTGAGGGGACCAAAGGAAAAATGATGTGTGGTGTTTACGGGGACGATGCACAATTGTTGCCAACAAGCCGCAACCAGGAGATCAACGTTCCTCAAAAATACAAACGTATTCCCGGACAAGCCAACGGTCATTACAAACAGTGGGTAGATGCCTGTATTGCCGGCTACGGAAAACAGGAAGTAGACTCTCCTTTTGTAGGATATGCCGTACCACTCACACAAAGTATTTTAATGGGTAACCTGGCCATCCGAAGCTTTAACTACAGGAAAGAAGTGGAAGGAAAGATCACTTACCCGGGAAGGGGCATAACCCTGAAATGGGACGGTGCCAACCGAAGAGTGACCAATTTTGAAGCCGCCAACCAATATGTTAAACGTGATTACCGTGAAGGCTGGCCGGAACTGGAGCTTTAAAAGTTAATAAATACGGTTAAAAAAACGGAATCGGAGAAGACCTTAAAGTCATTTTCCGGTTCTTTTTTTTAAGCATTTTGGAAAATACGTAGGAATTGATGTCATTTATGCTCCAGGCAAACACGGTATTTTTATTATTTGGCAACAGGCACACCGATTCCGGATCACATGTTTTTTTGCTTATTTTTTATCAAATCGCCTTTCTTCCGTTGTCGTTGAAGATATTTTTGCAACGGATTTGGAGACCCCGTTTACAGGCTCTTTTTCCCTTTCCTCCATTTGCTCTTCCAGTTTTTCCTGTTTCTCTTTAGCATAAACAAGTCCCTGGTCCCACCAGGAAGCCATGAGTTTTTTGTTGAATACCAGGGAATTTTCGGTCAGCCTGGTCGGAGTGTAATAGAGGTTCAATTTTACGTTTTTATTGATCGCGGATAATTTTCCTTCCACAATATCGTGAAACTCCACCTGGTCGAGCAGAAAACCAAAAAGGTTGACCATCAGTGAAAAGGGATTTTTTCCAAGGACCTTGTTGTACTCCATATTCTCAGCTTCCAGGATAATGGCATCTACTTCCGTAGCTCCTCTTTTAATGGCCTCCCTTATGGGCACCACACACCCCAGTCCGCCGTCGGCATACTCAAAACCATCCTTCTTGGCCAGGGACATAAAGGGAACGTAATTGCAGGATATCCATATCCAATCACAAAAGTCGGCATAGTTAAAATCGTGGATCGACTTGTACTCTACCCTGTTTTTGGAAAGGTTGGATACGGTAATAATAACCTCTTTCCCTTGTTCCTTTACCCTGTGAAACTCTTCTTCCGTGAAGTCCTTTTTAATATTGCGCCTCAGGTTCTTACTCTCACCGAAGGTCCGTTTTCCCTTTATAAGCTGCCACATTACATTAAAGTAATTGATGGACACATATTCACGGTCGCCCTTTTTACGAACGACAAAGGGATTGTTACTGAATATCTTCCGTTGATTGACGGAAGTGTAAATATCGTATATCTTGGAAATATTGTTATCAGCGAGATGAGGAATCAATAAGCTCCCGGTTGATGTCCCCACAAACATATCGTATTGCTTTTTCCGGTGTTCTATAAGATATTGTGCTACACCCCCCGCAAAAGCCCCCTTGCTTCCACCTCCGGATATCACTAAAGCTTTCATCTGTTAATATTTATTTTTTCAATGGTCAGATGTAATGCCCGGATCATCATATTGGTTGGTGTCCGAAAAATCGGTTGCAGGCATTTCATCATCTGTTTTTACTGTTTGTTGCTCAATCTTTCCTCCCTAAAATCACAAATAACTTTTAAGGGCCCTGTTAAATAACGTAAAACATTCCTGTTTATGCTTCTTTTTCCATTCTTTCTATGCACCGCCCCCCGGCCCGAATCAGATCTCCGAAGTTTCCTGGTTTTTCATCCTGGCATAATCATATCCGTTTTGCCACCATTTTGTCATTTTTTCTTCGTTAAAGATAAGAGAATTTGTGGTTAAAACGGTCGGGGTATAATAAAAATTGATTATTGCCCCCTGGTGCGAAGCTACAAATTTTCCTATTCTTATATTCTGATGTTCTATCCTGTCCAGCATAAAGCTGAACATGGTAGTCAGCAGGTCAAAAGCATTACGCGAGGGCATCCGGTTCATATAATTGATTTCCGTTTGCAGGATAATGGCATCAATCTCTTTCGCTCCCCTCCTTATCGCTTCCTCTATGGGCACCATCGTTGCCAGCCCGCCATCGGCGTATTCGCACCCGTTTTTTCTGACGAGGCTCATAAACGGGGTGTAATTACACGATATCCATATCCATTCGCAAAACTCATCGTAGTCCACATCGTTAATGGATTTGTATTCTACCTGGTTAAGGGAAAGATTGGATACGGTAACAACAATGTCTTTCCGTTGCTCTTTAAGTCTGTCAAACTCTTCATGGGTGAGGGTATTATTGATAAGGTCACGAAGGTTATAGCTTTCCCCGAAGGTCTTACTTCCCCTCATAAAATTGCGAAGTACACCAAAATGGTTTATGGCAATTTGCTGGGTCCCGTATTTTTGTTTGATGGTAAAAGGACAATGACTGAAAATCCTCTCCTGGTTTACCGAGGTATATACCTTCTTTATTTTTTCTACTTCCCGAAGGGCAAGGTGCGATACCAGAAGGCTTCCCGTTGAAGTTCCGAGATATAACTGGTAATCTTTCTCCAGACCTTCAATAAGGAACTGGGCCACTCCTCCTGCAAAAGCGCCTTTGCTTCCCCCGCCGGATATGACTAATGCTCTCATGGGACCGGGGTTGTCGTTTTGATTTTAAACATGAACTGGTTGTTACAAGCGGATTTACATCCTGGGGTTATTATGTATAACTATTGGTTATCGATTCGTTAAAAACTTCCTTTTTCAAACATCATTGTTCCGGTACCAGCCCTTCCAGAAACTTCTTTTCTTTCCCACCCAATTTAGGAATTAATTTCCGGACCTCCTGTACATAAGTTTCATTTTCCAGAAGGTTCTTCAGTAGCTCTCTTGAGCTTTGAGCAAAATTCCAGGTACGGTGTACGCAGGCTTTGACCAGGTTTTCCAGCACCTCTTCTTCCCCAAGCAGCCCTATCTGATGCAGGATGGCAAAGGCATTTTGCCTTGTTTCATAGGAATAGCACGGCGAGGTATACCCGGCTAACTCCGCTTTCCACGCCATTTTCTGACGAATGACATCCGCTTCGCTTCCGGCGGGATAGGAAGGAAGGGATAAAGCAAGTGCCAGCCATAAAATACGGATGTTCTTTCCCGAAAAGCCTTCCGTATTGGCCGTTTTATCCAGGTAAACGGGAGCATCTTCATGGAAATTCATCCACAATTTTACCAGGGCATTTTCTACCGTAACATAACTGGGATCGGATAAAAGAGATTCGTATTCCGTTTTCAGCGATACCGGAATGGAGTCCAGGCTCAGCGCCAGGGCCTGCCTTACATGCAGATCTCCCGTGCGGAATAACTCTCTGTTCCGGTCCTCCGCTACCGAATCCCGGTTCCTTTGAAAAATTATCTCTTCTTTTACGGGATAATAGATATCGGAAGCCAGCAGCTCTTCCTGTTTTTCTTTATCTGTTTTTCCTTCTTTCAGGTCAATGTACACCCGGATAAAGGCGTTTTTCCGCAACGAGGTCATGGCTTCCTCCCGGGGGAATACACTGTCCCGAAGCCACCGGTCCGTAAAATGGGAAAGATTTTTACCGGATATTTCCTCTACTTCATTCATAAAGTCAGAAGTAACGACGTTGCCATATTTATGCTTTTCCAGGTATTGCCGTATTCCCCGGCGGAATGCCTCGTCTCCTACTGTTTCTCTCAAGCAATGCAATACGAAAGCCCCTTTTTCGTAAAAAGTAAGGCTGCTCGCCCCGGCATTCAGCACAGCTTCTCCTTTCCCGTTTTCCGATTGCTCCGCAAGGGTCTCGGCCGATTTGTACAGTATCCAATAGTAATAATCTTCCCCGAAAACCTCCCGTTCCGCCAGGAGAGCATAGTAAGTAGCAAAACCTTCCTGTAACCAGTGGTGCTCATTGCTCCGGGCCGTCACCATATCCCCGAACCACTGGTGAGCCAATTCATGGGCATTCACATTGAGATAATTCCGGTCGTTATACGCTATGGAATCTACTACAAACGTATCGGCAAACAGGGTGAGCGTAGTGTTCTCCATACCGGCATGCAAAAAATCACGTACGGGTACCTGTTTGTACGTTTGCCACGGATAGGCCACACCTATTTCCGCTTCCAGAAAGTCAAATATTTTTTTGGTATCCCGGTAGGTAGGTTCCGCCTTATTTTTATCTTCCGGGTAATAATACATTTCCATGGGTACACCGCCCCGGGAAATATCCCGTATCATATCGTACTTCCCTATGGCAACGGCAAGGAGATAACTGCTCATCGGGTGCTGCATATCGTATTTCCAGATAGTTAAACTATCTGCTCTTTTAATGTCTTTCAACAGACCATTAGCCAAAACTTTATACTCTTTATCAAAAATAACGGACAAATCAAATTCCACCTTTTCGTTGACATCATCAAACGACGGGAACCAGTTGCTTGTATATCTCCCCTGGCCTTGTGTCCATACCTGCTTAATAGTCCCTTCGGTATCCCACCCGGTAAAATACATGGCCTTTTCCGGAACCGCCTTGTAGGAGAAACTCAATCTGTTTTGCCTTGAGGTATCCTGTAAGGAAAGGATCCACAATCTGGAATCATCATTGCGAAACTTCACTTCTTTTCCATTGAGTTTTACCTTATCGAACATCATTTTCCGGGCGTCGATGTAGAAAGAATCCACCGGGTGCAATACATTGAAAAAATAGGTTATGTTACCCGTAACTTCTCTTTTGTACGGATCGATAGTAATATCCCCTCCTGCACGGATGAAATCGATATTTTCGGTCTGTTGCGCAAGAATGCACAAACCATTGAGGAACAACATGAAACACAACAGGCACTTCTTCATATACGGAATTTCGTAAGCTGTGCCCTAAATTACATATTCGGCGCCAATCCGAAAATATTTCAGGCGGAATTAACAGGGGGAAATTGCAGGTTCCAGGTTACAAGTTACAGGTTATGTTGATGCCGAAGAGCAGATTTAGGCACAAAGCGAGGTGGCTGAGTGTCCCGAACTATGTTCGGATGTACCGAAGCCACCCGGGGTTACAGATTCCTTAACAAAGCCGAAGAACAGGTATTAGCAATACAAAGCTTCACAGAGCGGCCACAAAGTACAATTGCTCCGTGCACCTCTGTGTTTTCTTTGCGCATCTCCGTGTAATATTTTTTTTATTCACTATAATCAGGAACTACCAACTAAAAAAACGCCACAACTTTTATACCTGATCCGTCCCATCCCGGTATATACATTTAAGGTTTATTAATTATCTTCGTCCTTATGAATCCTAACCTGTTGCAAACTCCTATCGATTACCTGAAAGGTGTCGGGCCCAACCGTGCCGACCTGCTCCGTGGCGAACTGGGTATTCATACCTACCAGGACCTGATTAACCTGTTCCCTAACCGGTATATAGACCGCACCCGGTATTACAAGATACGCGAACTACAGGAAAACACATCGGAAGTGCAGGTTATAGGCAAAATTGTTCACCTCAAAACAGTAGAACAGAAACGTGGAAAACGACTTGTGGCTACATTTGTGGACGACACGGGAGAAATGGAACTGGTATGGTTTCGCGGACATAAATGGATACGCGAAAGTATACGTATCAATACACCTTATGTGATTTTTGGCCGTTGCAACCGCATAGGGCATCTCTTTTCCATGCCTCATCCGGAGATGGAACTGCTTACGGAACACGAAAGCAGCCTTCGCACCGCCATGCAGCCCGTCTATCCGTCAACCGAAAAGCTGGCGAACAAAGGGATTACCAACCGGGTCATCAACAAGCTGATGCAACAGTTATTTACAGAAACGGGTGGCAGGTTCGCCGAAACCTTATCCCCTTCCCTTCTGGGGGAATTAAACCTCGTATCCAAACAGTCTGCCCTCTTTAATATTCACTTCCCGAAAAGCCAGGAACTCCTGGCCAAAGCACAGTACCGGTTAAAGTTTGAAGAACTGTTTTACATTCAACTGCAACTCCTGATAAAAAACCTGATACGGAAACAAAAGATCAAGGGTTATGTTTTTGACCGCGTAGGCGAGCATTTTCACAGCTTTTATGACGATCACCTGCCTTTCTCCCTCACCGGGGCACAGAAAAGGGTTATCCGGGAGATCCGGCACGACCTGGGCACCGGGGCACAGATGAACCGACTGCTTCAGGGTGATGTAGGTTCGGGAAAGACCATTGTTGCCCTTATGGCTATGCTGCTTGCCCTGGACAATGGTTTCCAGGCTTGTATCATGGCACCGACAGAGATACTCGCAACACAACACTTCAACGGTATTGAAGAATTGGTTAAGGACCTGGGGATAAATATAAAAATACTCACAGGTTCAACAAAAACTTCAGTCCGAACGGAAATACACGAGCAACTCCGCAGCGGAGAATTACATATTCTTGTGGGCACACATGCCCTGCTGGAAGACAAAGTGAAATTCCACAACCTGGGACTGGCCGTTATTGATGAACAGCACCGTTTTGGTGTGGCCCAGCGGGCCAAGTTATGGCATAAAAACACCATTCCGCCGCATATCCTGGTGATGACCGCCACACCCATTCCCCGCACATTGGCCATGAGCCTTTACGGCGACCTCGACATTTCGGTGATCGACGAACTCCCCCCGGGGCGAAAACCAGTGAAAACCGTCCATCGTTTTGACAGTAACCGGTTGAAAGTATTTCGTTTCCTTAAAGAAGAGATTGCAAAAGGCCGGCAGGTTTATGTGGTATATCCGCTGATCCAGGAATCCGAAAAAATGGACTATAAGGACCTGATGGACGGCTATGCCAGTATAGAACGGGAATTTCCCAAACCGGAATACCAGATATCCATAGTACACGGACAGATGAAACCTGCCGATAAGGATTATGAAATGGACCGTTTTGTACGGGGGGAAACGCAGATCATGGTGGCCACTACGGTGATCGAAGTAGGTGTGAACGTCCCGAATGCCTCCGTAATGATTATAGAAAGTGCCGAACGTTTCGGTTTATCCCAGTTGCACCAGCTTCGCGGAAGGGTGGGCCGCGGAGCAGAGCAGAGTTATTGTATATTGATGACGGGGCACAAACTCTCCAACGATTCCAAAACCCGCCTGGAAACCATGACCCGGACCAACGACGGTTTTGAAATAGCGGAGGTCGACCTTAAACTCCGCGGCCCCGGAGATATTATGGGAACCCAGCAAAGCGGGGTGCTGCATCTCAAAATAGCCGATATCGTAAAAGACAACCAGATACTCAAAGCCGCACGCTACTATGCACTGCAATTGCTAAAACGTGACCCTTCCCTGGCCGCGGAAGAAAATAAGATCATACGGTATACTTACGGGCAACTGAGCAAACATAAAAATATCTGGAATTACATAAGTTAATCCTTTGCCTTGTTTATTGTAGAAAGGGATAGGAGGACAATGGATGCCCGTTGCAAACGAACAAACCTTAGCCCGTTTCAATGCAGAACATCGGGGAATTAGCCCCATAATGAGATTAAAAACTCCTGTTCCTGAGGCGTCTTACTTCGTTTTGCAGTTCATCTATGCGCTGTAACAGGTGGTGCACGGCATTTAATCCTTCTAAATTGATCTCCAGGTCGTAATGTAACCGTATCAGTTTTTCCACAGTGGGCAGATGGCCGCTGTACAAAAATTCTTCTTTGTCCCGGTTTACGATCTCCACAAGATCATAAGCCGCCAGTTGACGAATAAAGGTTACCTCTATTTTATGAGACGTACAAAAAGTGGTGATCGATATTAATTCTTCCTGGTTCATGATCTCTGTTTTTGAAGTTCCTCAAATAATTTTTTCTCTTCCGCCGTAAGCTGTTTCGGGATCCTGATGTTATACGTAAGGAACAGATCGCCAAAGTTTCCTTCTTTTTTATAAACCGGGAAACCTTTCCCCTTTAACTTTATCTTCGTTCCGTTTTCGGTCTCCGGTTTTACTTTTAGTTTCACTTTGCCCTCAAAGGTAGACACGGTTATTTCGCCCCCCAGCATTGCGGTATAAAGATCCAGGTCTGTATCAGAATAGAGATCGTTCCCTTCCCTTCGGAACCCCGTATTGTTATTGATTACAAAAGTGATGTAAAGGTCTCCCTTCGGTCCGCCGTTAATCCCCTCTCCCCCGTGACCGGCAATTTTAATAGTTTGCCCGTTCTCTACTCCCGCAGGTATGGTAAGTCGTATGTTTTTACCGTTCACCGTCAGTGTACGTTTATGGGTGGTATATACTTCGCGGAGGTCCAGGTGGAGTTCCGCATTGAAATCCTGTCCGCGGAAACCGGCCGTCCTGCGGCTTCCCCTTCCGGCTGTCCCTCCGAACATGGATTCGAAAAAATCGGAAAAGTCTTCGGCGTCTCCGCCGGTGTAAGTATACTGCCTCTGCCCTGCACCGGGTCTGGAACCACCAGCCTGGCCGGATTGTTGTTGCCTCCGCTTAGCCTCTTCAAAAGCCTCCGCATGTTCCCAGTCTTTACCGTACTGGTCGTATTTTTTGCGTTTCTCGGGGTCTCCCAGAACTTCATTAGCTTCATTAATGCGCTGAAATTTTTGTTGTGCCTCCTTATCATTCGGGTTCAGGTCCGGGTGATATTTACGCGCCAGTTTGCGATAGGCCTTTTTTATATCCTCCCGGGTAGCATTCTTGTCAAGCCCGAGTTCTTTATAGTAATCTATATATTCCATATCAAAAAGAGCTATTAATAGCTTAAAGATACGGACAATTTAAGAGTTTTACGCAGGGTAAAAAAATTAAATATCCCCGGAAATACGGAATATATCGCAATATAATATGCATTTTACCGGGAGATAAAAAGTGATTTTTTCAATTTTCCTGTTACTTCTCTTTTTAGGTGGCTCTATCACGTGTAAAATTTGTATTTTGGTAAAACTAACTTCAAATTCATTAACTGTCCATACTATGAAAATAAAATTCCTGCTACCCCTGCTTTTAGGATGCCATACGATCTTCGCCCAAGTATCCGACAAACTGGAGCTCATTGATGTCTTTAACCTGGAATACATTTCCAGTCCCGCCATATCCCCGGACGGGAAGAAAATCGTTTACGTACGGCACTTTTCCGATATTATGACGGACAAAAACCTGTCCAATCTCTGGATAATGAATGCGGACGGGAGCCATAACAGGCCGTTAACCACAGGCAACTATAGCGATACACAACCGGTATGGTCGCACAACAGCAAAATAGTGGTTTATAAATCCAACAAGGATGGTAAAACACAGCTGTATCTGCACCGGCCGGATAACGGGGAAGAAATAAAGCTGACCAATGGTACAACCACTCCCGGAAACGTTAGTTTTTCCCGGGACGACAGCTACCTGGCCTTTAGCATGTTCATACCTTCCCGCAAAAAACAAACGGCCATTAAACTCCCCGAAAAACCGGAAGGCGCCAAATGGAACGACCCGCCCAAATATATCGATGACCTGAAATATCGCGCTGACGGCTCCGGGTATCTCAAAGAAGGATATTCCCATATTTTCACATTACCTGTCACCGGCGGGACACCGCGGCAACTGACTTCGGGGGATTTGAATTACGGTTCTCCCGTTTGGGACAAAGACGGTAAGCACCTGCTCTTTGCCGCTAACCTGCACAACGACCGGGAATACGAACCCAATAACAGCGAAATTTATCGTATTTCCATAAATGCCGGGACCATAGATACCCTGACCGCAAGGAAAGGGCCGGACAGGAATCCTGTGATCTCTCCCGACGGAAAAACCATCGCTTACCTGGGGAATGACGAACGTTATATGGGCTACCAGATGACCAGGTTATACACCATGAACAGTGACGGTTCTTCACCAAAACTCATTTCCGGCGATTTTGACCGGGATGTGCGAAATATTTACTGGGCTAAGGACGGTAAATCCCTCTATTTCCAGTACGATGAAAAAGGCGATACCAAAATAGGCAGCATAGATTTGAACGGCAAAGTAAAAACCCTGGTGGAAGGCGCAGGCGGACTCACATTGGGACGCCCGTATAATGCAGCCGATTTTTCTGTTTCCTCCAACGGGACCATCGCGTATACGCTGGGCGGAACACAGCACCCGGCCGACCTGGCTGTCTTCAACGAAAAAAAATCGTCCCGGTTGACGGAGGTGAATAAAGATGTTTTCGATTATAAAAAACTGGGGGACGTAAAAGAAATATGGTATAAATCTTCTTTTGACGGGAAGGACATACAGGGATGGATTGTTACCCCGCCGGATTTTGATCCGAACAAAAAATACCCCCTGATCCTCGAAATCCACGGCGGGCCTTTTACCAGCTATGGTTCCGTTTTTTCCGCCGAGATACAAATGTATGCCGCACAGGGTTATGTGGTGTTATATACCAACCCGAGGGGAAGTACCAGTTACGGCGAGGAATTCGGTAACCTCATACACCACGATTACCCGAACCACGACTATGACGACCTGATGAGCGGTGTGGACGAAGTGATCAAAAAAGGATATATAGATACGGACAACCTGTTTGTCACCGGCGGAAGTGGCGGCGGGGTGCTTACGGCATGGATCGTAGGGCACACCGATCGTTTTACTGCGGCCGTGGTGGCCAAACCGGTGATCAACTGGTACAGCTTTGTATTATACGCCGATAATCCCGCATACTTTGCCAAATACTGGTTCGGGGAATTTCCATGGGATAACCCGGAGCCGTACCTCAAACGATCTCCACTTTCCTATGTTGGCAATGTAACCACTCCAACCATGTTACTCACAGGAGAATCGGATTTCCGCACACCTATACCCGAATCCGAACAGTTCTATACGGCCCTTAAACTCCGTAAGGTAGACGCTGCCATGGTCCGTATACCCGGGGCTTCACACGGTATCACATCCAGACCGAGTAACCTGGTAAGCAAAGTTGCCGCCGTATTGTCCTGGTTTGACAAGCACAAAAAATAACGATACCGGAAGATGTCTGAAAACCAGTCAAAACTGTTATTTTGATCAAAGCCGGGAAATATATCGGACTGAAAGTCTGTCTCGCCACGGATATATGAATAATTACCTTAAAATTATCCGTGTATCCGTGGCTAATATGTATAGAAAGTAAATAACTGCTACAGACTTCTTTTCCTTTTCCCTGAAAGAAACGATGTCAGAAAATCAGGAATATTCTTTCCCTGAATCCGGATTATGTAAATCCGTATTGTATATTTACATTCTGAACTTATTTAAACTTTTTCGCTTCAATCAAAAAGGTTTAAACGAGTTCTTTATAACCATTCGACATGAACAACAGACTGAAACACCTATTCTTTATTGCGGCATTTGTCTTGGGACTGACCGCAGTATGTGCCCAAAAAGCTTTTGACAACGGGGTTATTACCTATAAAATGACCACCAAGGCACAGGACCCGCAAGCCGGGGAAATCACCATGGATGCCGACCTGGTATTTCATATCTCCGGCAAGGAAGCCAAAACCGCCATGGTCATGAACGCTATGGGAATGAACATGAACATGGAAAGCCTTATCAATTCGGAAAACCGCACCGGCCTGGTCCTGATGGAGTTCTTCGGGCAGAAAATGGCCGCCAAGGTTACCCCGGACGATTATGATGACCTGATCAAAAAGAACAAAGAATTTGAAGTAGAGAAAGTAGAACTGACCGATGGGACTAAAGACATCCTGGGATATTCCTGTAAAAAAGCGATCGCTACGACAAAAGAAGGGATGGAACTGGAAGTGTATTATACGGAAGCTATAAAACCCGTATCTATCGACGGCCTGGGGAACATCAACATGAAAGGTATCAATGGGTTGCCATTGGCCTATACCATGCAGACCCCGGATGCCCATCTCACTTTCGAAGCTACAGAGATCAAAGAAGGCGGTGTGAATGCATCTGGTTTTGATTACAGTATTCCCGAAGGATATAAAGAAATCAGCTATTCCGAAATAAGCCAGATGAGCGGTGGTATGTAACTGAGAAGCACAAACTGAAGCCTGATTTTAAATTGTAACCGAAATATAATATGACTTAAGACAGTCTCTTAATCATCCACAATCTCCATTTTCCGGAGCAGGAAAGACGCGTTCATATTCCGGCAGATACCTTCTTTGAATTTATAATCGAAATACAATTCGTCACTGACGATTTCGGCATCGAAATAGTAATTTTTCACCTGCGGGATGTTGTCCGCCACTTCACAAAGGCTCAGATCATGAGTTGCAATAATACCCGTCGCATGAGAAGCTACCAGTTTTTCGACAAACTTCCGGGAACCAATAGCTTTATCCGTGCTGTTGGTTCCTTTTAATATTTCGTCCAGCACAATAAAATAGTCCTCTTTCTTAATAGCATCCACTATAAATTTCAACCGGCTCAGTTCCGCGTAGAAATACGAGGCTTCGTCTGCCAGGGAATCTACCGTACGCATGCTGGTGATGAGCTTTACGGGCGTGTATTCACAGGCATCCGCACAAACCGGAAGCCCGGCATTGGCCATGACGATCTGTAGGGAAACCGTTCGTAAAAACGTACTTTTTCCTGCCATATTCGCCCCGGTAATAATAAAAAATTCTTCTTTTCTGATAATGTAATCGTTTTTCACGGCTTCGGCAGGATCAATCAGGGGATGCACGGCCCTGGTAGCCTTCAAAATATGATCTCCGGAAGTAGTATCGGGGAAAACGTAATCCGGATGATTAAAAGCAAAATTCCCAAGGGAATTAAAGGCATCCGTAAAATGAATAACTTCAAACCAGTCACTCACTTTATCCCGGTAAGCGGTTATCCATTTTTCCAGCTTATAGCACTGGTTCAGGTCCCACAACAGAAAACCGTTGCCTAAAGCCCCAAAAATTAAGTTGTTCCGCTGGTCCAGGGCATCTATGGTTTTTGCAAACTGTCTCAAAACAGCCGAAGCTTCCCTGGACGATTCTTTAATCTGCTCCTGCCGCCCCCGAAGCAGCTCCGATGAAAATTCCTCTTTTTCGATAACTGCAAGCAACTGATGATACTGATGAAAAGTATCCTGTACTTCAGTGACATGCACAGAAAGTTCATTGATCTTTTTCAGTCTGGTGGTGGTAATTGCCAACCCGAGGAGAAAAAATATAAAAATGGGATATCCCGAAACAAAGTCCAGGAAATACAGGGCAACCAGGCAGGCGGATATTACGGAAAAGACCATTGGCAACCATCGCATTAACGAAGGAACAAAGGTCCGGTAATTTTTCAGCCAGTCCGTAATAACCCGGGAGGACGTCTCTGTTTTTATGATCCGTGAAATAGCGGTAAATTCCTGGCGGAATTTTATCTTTCCCGCCAGTTCCCGGATAGCTTCCTGTTTTTGAGGGATTCCATGTATATTATTAGATGTCAGGAATGCTGCCAGTTTGTGCTTGCCAGATACCAGTGCCGTACGGTTCAGGTATTGAAAAAACGAACGGTTGCCAAAAAGATCGATATCCTGGCTGAACGCATGTGCGGCATCTTTAAATTCCCTGCCGTCCGGCAGGTGATCGAAACGGCGATGCAATACTTCTATCTCCGTTTCATTAAGTGCCATAAGTTCCTGCAATTTCTGTTTTCTTTGTTGCAGGTTGGTATGCCGGGATACCAGGAAGAGAAAAATGGCAATTCCCGCAAGGATACACCCCATCATAAGCCTGGTATTGCCAAAGAAACTGTACATAAGGAATACAAAAAGCAAAAACACCGCCAGTCGGAACATACTGGAGACCAGTAACTGTTTTTTTACCTTGTTTAAGGTTTCTTTATATTGACTGATATTATTTTGATAGACCGATAAAGGTGAACTCATGGAAAAGGAATTGCTTTGGATTGGTGGCTAAAATACACAAAGCTGCCCTTTTTTGCTAAAAAAGAACAAATGGGGTGGTAAATATTTGATTCCAGGTTTCAGGTTCCAGGTCCCTGGCAAAGCCGAAGGGCAGATTTTAGCGGTAATATAAAGTAAATACAAAAAACTACAAAAGATAACTCGCGTAATAAGCGGGAATCTGTCTTTATAAGGCTTTTTTTCTTTTTCTGTCGATTATTTTTTCCGAATACTGCTCAAATATTCTCCTGCTGTCATTACCGGAATTAAAGATTCTTTAAAGTCTTTTCCGTTTCTTGTAATAATAATTTCACAATCAGCATCAATAGCACAAAAGTATTGAAGAGCATCTTCAAAATCTTTAAAAGAAGAGTTCAGTCCTTTTTCTATGGTGTGCTCATCTAACCTGCAGATATCGCTGATAATTTTAAACTTTCTAAGTTTCTCTTTGGCAATTTCCGGTGTTTCAAACTTGGCAAGAAAATAATTTACCGTAGCAAATGAAATCGGAGAAACCACTATTTTTAATTTTCCTTTATCAGCAAGTGTTGCCAACCTGGCAGCATTTTCGTAAAACGGTTGCCTCTCCCCAAGAAAATCGAGCATTACATTCGTATCGATAAAAATCCTCTTTTTCATGTGTGTTTTTATTGCTTTTTTAGAGACTGTCTAAATTTTGTTTTTGGAATATTTTATAGTGTATTTTTTCGTCAGGCGAAGGTATTTTGAGGCACATAGCCATAGCTACGCGATGAAAAATAGCTGAAGTATGGCGGAAAAAGACGCGTAAAAGAGCCAAAGGATAAAACTTAGACAGTCTCTTAACGGTCACTGCCTGTCCCTAAACATTGAGGATGGAACCTCCACTGGTTTGACGATTAAAACAATCAGCATGTTTGTGTTTTAATCATGTCGGTTTCATTTATATTTTTTTAGCAGATAATCCGAATATTCCTTTTTATAATCCAGGTTTTCCGGAATGCTCGTGCCCGTGGAAATACTTTTTACAAAAGGAGAAATTTCAATATCATCATTTTTATTTTCGGAGGTAAGAGATTGCAAATAAAATTCTACAATCCGCGAAAGACTGAGTTTTTTATCCGCAGCGTATTTTTTCGCCCTTTCAATAACTTCCTGATTAAGCTTTAATGTCAATTTAGTATCCATCTCATCCCACTTTTACTTATACGTACAAATTTAAAAAAATAATCCGTACATATAGAAACTATCGTCTGAATTTACCGATATTTCCTGATCTATTTCATCATACCTCCTATCTTTGCCCTTCAACTAAACCGCTATCGGACTTGAGGTCCATCGGTTTGTCGCAGACTGAAAGTCTGTTTGGCCACGGATACACGAATAATTGTAAAAAACCATGAATATATCCGTGCATTCGTGGCTGAAATGTATAGAAACTAAAGTCGCTGTAATAAATTGCATCGTTAAACCACAAACTGAGACCAATAAACACAACTAACCGGCACATGACCAATTTTATTCTTATTGCCGTATGTATCCTCTCCGGCATCCTTGTAAAACGTTATAAAGCACTGCCCCCGGACAGTTTTAAATCGGTCAATGCCTGGCTGATCAATATTGCCCTGCCCGCCGTGGCGCTGAAGTACCTGCCGCAAATGGAGTGGACGGAAGAATTGTTACTTCCGCTGCTTATGCCTGTAGTCGTATGGACGGGGGCATATCTTTGTATCCGGGTATTGAACCGGGTTCATACTCTGGACAAGGAAACCAAAGCCGTTTTGTTACTGACTGCCGGACTCGGAAATTCTTCGTTCATCGGGTTTCCGCTTACACAGGCTTATTTCGGAGACAAAGGGCTTCCCATAGCTGTGTTTTACGACCAGGTAACTTTTATCATCATCTCCACCCTGGCCATTTTCACCGCCATAAAAGCATCCAATGGCGGCAGTTTTCACCCGCGTGCCACTATAACGAAAATATTCTCCTTCCCTCCTTTCGTAGCTTTTATCCTGGCTTTTATACTACCGCGGTTCTTCTCTTTCGACCCCATACTACCGGTATTGGATGCGCTGGCCGTTACCCTGGTACCACTCGCCCTTTTTTCCGTTGGTATGCAACTTCCCCTGAAAGACTGGAAGACCGACCGTGGGCTTATCACTTTTGCCTTATCCTATAAACTCGTTCTTGCTCCCCTGTTCCTTTTCGCCATATGCCTGCTCTTTTCCTTCAAAGGACTTACCGCCCAGGTCAGCGTTTTCGAAGCTTCTATGGCGCCAATGGTCACCGGGGCTATCATCGCTATCGACCACAACCTCAATCCTCCCCTGGCCAATAAAATCCTGGGAATCGGGATACTGGTATCGTTTTTCACCACGTTCTTATGGTCGCTCGTACTTCCGGCTATTGGTTAACTTAGGGGAGGTTGTAGGTTACAGGTTCCTGATTGCAGGTTGCAAAACCAGAAACAGAGGTGGCTGAGTGACAGCCGCAGGCTGTTGTACCGAAGCCACCGGCTTACAGGTTTAACACATTGACATCCGCAGCCAATAAACTCCCTGCTAAAAAACTCCCAACTCCCCAACGAACCAACGCTCCGACATTATTCAGCAAAGATCACTTTTATAGGAATTTCATAACTATTATCTTTGCGCTTCGGTAGAAGAAGAAAATAGGGATAAGACTTCATTCACCTACCGGTTAACCTGTAAGCTACAAATTTCAAAATAGATGAAAATATCCTACAACTGGCTTAAGCAGTTCATTAAACTGGACTGGGAAGCGGAGAAAACCGCGGAACTCCTTACGGATCTCGGCCTGGAGATAGAAGGTATCGTACCTTTTCAATCGGTAAAAGGCGGACTGAGAGGTGTTGTGGTAGGCCATGTGTTATCCTGCGAAAAACACCCCAATGCAGACAGGCTTAAAGTAACCAAAGTAGATTTGGGTAATGGCGAACCGGTACAGATCGTATGTGGGGCTCCCAATGTAGCAGAAGGACAGAAAGTCCCCGTAGCTACCATAGGGACCACACTCTACGATGACAAAGGAGAACCCTGGAAGATCAAAAAAGGGAAGATCCGGGGAGAAGAATCCCACGGGATGATCTGTGCGGAAGATGAGCTCGGCCTGGGGAAAAGTCACGATGGCATTATGGTACTGGATGAAAGCCTGGTACCCGGAACACTGTGCAGTGAGCTATTTAAGGTCGAAGACGATATTGTTTTTGAAATAGGCCTTACTCCCAACCGGGCTGATGCTATGAGCCACTTCGGTGTGGCAAGGGACCTGCGTGCGGGACTGATACAACAGGACATTCATCTGGAAATGATAACGCCTTCGGTCAGTAGCTTCCGGGTAGATAACAGGACGTTGCGGATAGATGTAGAGGTCATGGATAAGAAACTTACGCCGCGCTACGCGGGAGTTACCATATCCGGTCTCAAAGTTATGCCATCCCCGCAATGGCTTCAGAACCGGTTGAAAGCTATCGGTATCACCCCTAAAAACAACATTGTGGATGCCACCAATTACGTACTCCATGAACTGGGACAACCGCTCCATGCCTTTGATGCGGCAAAAATAGCCGGAAACAAGATCATCGTTAAAACAGCAGAACCGGGTACGAAATTCACTACCCTTGATGATGTGGAACGAGAACTCAGCCCGGAAGACCTGATGATCTGCGATGCGGAAAAACCGATGTGTATAGCCGGGGTTTTCGGAGGGGTTCATTCCGGGGTTAACGAGAATACCACGAGTATTTTCCTGGAAAGCGCCTACTTTAACCCGGTTTCTATCCGTAAGTCGGCAAAACGACACGGACTCAGCACCGATGCATCGTTCCGTTTCGAAAGAGGTATTGACATCAATACCGTAGAATATGCCCTTCGCAGGGCTGCACTGCTCATCCAGGAAGTAGCCGGGGGAGAGATCACCAGTGATGTGGTAGATCTTTACCCTAAAAAGTTTGAAGATTTCCAGGTATTCCTTCACTATGAAAAGATCAATCGTCTTATCGGCCAGAACCTGCCCGAGGAAGTGATAAAATCTATTCTCAGTTCGCTGGAGATCAAAGTAAACAATATTACAGAAGCCGGTATGGGCCTTACCATCCCCTCCTACCGTGTAGACGTACAACGGGAAGCCGATGTCATAGAAGAGATATTAAGGGTATACGGATATAACAATATAAAATTCGGGGAAAAACTGAATGCTTCCGTATCCAATTCTTCCAGGTTCGAGGATTACAAAATACAGAATAAAATAGCAGACCTGCTTGTAGCCAGGGGCTTTTTTGAGATCATGGCCAACTCCCTGACCTCCCCCGGATATAATGCGCTGTCCGACAAAATAAAAGAAGAAAACAACGTCACGATGCTCAACCCGCTGAGTAATGACTTGTCTATCATGCGAAGGACATTGCTCTTCTCCGGACTGGAAGCAATTGCTTATAACATAAACCGCAAACGAGGTGATTTAAAACTGTTTGAATTCGGAAAATCTTATCACCGGTTTGGCGAAGAACGCGTTGAAAACAAACACCTCGCCCTGTTCTTTACCGGAAACAAGAGCGAAGAAAGCTGGAATACGACAGCCGATAAAACCGGTTTCTTCCACGCAAAAGGCATTGTAACCGCCATATTGGAACGTCTTGGTTTCGGAGAAATGAAATTTACCCCCGTAAAGAACGATATCTTTTCCGAAGGGATCACCTTTAATACGGATAAAATAAAGCTCGTGGATATTGGAGTGGTTCGGACAGATATCCTGAAAGCATTCGACATTAAGCAAGAAGTGTTTTATGCCGATTTTTACTGGGACAACATCCTGGAACACCTGCAAACTTCCGGCGTAAAATACACCGAAATTCCGAAATTCCCGGAAGTACGGAGAGATTTTGCCCTTTTGCTGGATACTTCGGTAAAATTCAGTGATATCTATACCACCGCAAGACAAACCGAAAACAGTCTGCTTAAAAATGTCAACCTGTTTGACGTTTACGAAGGAGATAAACTTCCGGAAGGCAAAAAATCCTATGCCGTGAGCTTTGTTTTCCGGGACGAAAACAAAACCCTTACGGATAAACAGGTAGATAAGATCATGGAGAAATTCCGCGAGGCTTTTGAAAAACAATTACAGGCGGAATTGCGTTAACCGGATTATCCCCCGAATAAGATAAAGGGCAAAACAAGTGAAGTTAACACTGTTTTGTCCTTTTTTTATACTTCTCCTTCTAAATAATTTCCCATCCCTATTACTTTCACTTCAAAGGGCAAAACTGATAGTTTCCTTATTCTGCGTGAAGTGCATAGTTATTTACAATAACAAAACCGTTAACTATAATTAAAATCGATTTTATTATTGTAATATTTTATTCCAGGAATTGAGTTAGGGCAGTTTTTTTAGTAATTTTAAGCAAATTAACTTACGTATAATGCAACAAAAACAATAAAAATGGAAAACAACTCAAACGACATGAGTAAGTGCCCGTTTATGGGGGGTGCTCCAAAACAAGCAGCAGGTGGCGGTACCAGTAACCGGGACTGGTGGCCAAATCAGTTAAAAGTAAATATCCTTCGTCAGAATTCTTCGCTTTCCGATCCCATGGACAAAGATTTTAATTATGCCGAAGCATTCAAAAGTCTGGACCTGGCCGCAGTAAAAAACGATCTGCACCAGCTAATGACCGATTCGCAGGATTGGTGGCCGGCAGATTTCGGTCATTACGGAGGTTTGTTTATCCGTATGGCCTGGCACAGTGCAGGTACATATCGTATAGGAGATGGCCGTGGCGGCGCCGGCGGGGGACAGCAACGTTTTGCCCCCCTGAACAGCTGGCCGGACAATGCCAGTCTTGATAAAGCACGCAGGTTACTATGGCCTATCAAACAGAAATACGGTAAAAAGATCTCATGGGCCGACCTGATCGTACTTACCGGTAACGTAGCCCTGGAATCGATGGGATTTAAGACTTTTGGTTTTGCCGGGGGACGCGAAGATGTATGGGAACCGGAAATGGATGTTTATTGGGGCTCCGAAACTACCTGGCTGGATGACAAGCGCTATTCCGGAAAACGGGACCTGGAAGATCCGCTGGCCGCGGTAGTAATGGGACTGATTTATGTAGACCCCGAAGGGCCCAACGGAAACGGTGATCCCCTATCGGCAGCTGTGGATATCCGCGAAACCTTTAAACGGATGGCCATGAACGACGAGGAAACCGTAGCACTGATCGCTGGCGGACACAGTTTCGGAAAAACACACGGTGCAGCCAATCCCGGCGAATATGTAGGTCCGGAACCGGAAGCCGCACCGATAGAAGAACAAGGATTCGGATGGAAAAACAGTTTCGGTACCGGTAAAGGCCCGGATGCCATTACCGGCGGACCGGAAGTAACCTGGACACAAACTCCCACACAATGGAGCAATCTTTTCTTTGATAATCTTTTCAAATTTGAATGGGAGCTGGAAAGAAGTCCCGCAGGTGCCAAACAATGGGTCGCCAAAAATGCGGAAGCTACCATACCCGATGCTTTCGATCCGACCAAAAAACACCGTCCCACTATGTTAACGACGGATTTGTCCCTGCGTGTTGATCCGGAATATGAAAAAATTTCAAGACGTTTCTACGAAAACCCGGATGAATTCGCAGATGCTTTCGCACGTGCGTGGTACAAACTTACACATCGCGATATGGGGCCAAAAGAACGTTACCTGGGGCCCGAAGTTCCCGAAGAAGAACTGATATGGCAGGACCCCATTCCGGATGTAGATCACGAACTGATCGACGAACAGGACATCGCAGCCCTGAAATCGAAAATACTTGATGCCGGACTGTCCGTATCCCAACTGGTATCTACCGCCTGGGCTTCGGCTTCCACCTTCCGCGGTTCCGACAAAAGAGGAGGCGCCAACGGGGCCCGTATCCGTCTTGCGCCGCAAAAGGACTGGGAAGTAAACAACCCGGCACGACTGTCCATCATACTGAATATACTCGAAGGTATACAGAACGATTTCAACAGCGCCCAATCCGGCAATAAAAAAGTCTCCCTCGCCGACCTCATCGTACTTGCAGGTTGTACAGGCGTGGAAAAAGCGGCTAAAGATGCCGGCTATACGTTAACAGTTCCTTTCACTCCCGGCCGTATGGATGCCTCCGCAGAGCAGACCGATGTGGAAGCGTTCGAATACCTGGAACCGGCGGCAGATGGTTTCCGGAATTACAGGAAGACAAAATTTGCCGTATCTACGGAAGAATTGCTGATAGATAAAGCACAATTGTTAACGCTTACTGCCCCGGAACTGACCGTTCTCATCGGCGGATTGCGTGTGCTCAATACCAATTACGACCACTCCAAGTACGGTGTTTTCACAAACAACCCGGAAACGCTCACCAACGATTTCTTTACAAACCTGCTGGACATGAGTACGGAATGGAAACCGGTTTCACCGGACAATACGGAAGTATTCGAAGGCAGGGACCGTAAAACAGGAGAACTGAAATGGACAGGAACACGGGCCGATCTTATTTTCGGTTCCAATTCCGAATTAAGGGCCGTAGCCGAAGTTTACGGTTGTGCCGATGCCAAAGACAAGTTTGTCAAGGACTTTATAGCAGCCTGGGACAAAGTGATGAACCTGGACCGTTTTGACCTGGCTTAATTCCGGCATACTCTCCGAAAATCATTAGATTGAAGATCGGTATTTTTACCGTTGATATATAAAAGGTGGTCCTGAACAGGCCACCTTTTTTAATACGGAACTCGTTTAATTTTTTTGATTGCTTTTGGCTTTTCTCATTTTGAACTCGTCTTAAGTTGTTTGTTTTATTCTTTGTTTTGAAAATTTATCATCCAGTTAATTCCGTATTTATCGGAAAACTCTCCGAAGTACGCGCCGAAAAACATATCTGCCATTGGCATTGTAACATTACCGCCTGCCGAAAGTTCATTAAACAATCTGTCTGCCTCTTCTCTTGTTTCCGGTTCGATGCAGATATGCATATTGTTTCCTTTGGTTAGTGTAAAGCCCATTTCTTTTGGTGCGTCTGTCCCCATTAAAACATGGGTTCCTGTGATCGGCAACTCAACGTGTATTACCATTTTCTTTATTTCTTCGGCCACAGGCGGATGCCCTGCACTTGCCGGAATGTCTCCAAAACGTTCTATACCTTTTCCCAGAAACTCTGTTTTGAAAACGCTCTTGTAAAACAAAAATGCCTCTTCTGTTTTTCCGTCAAAATTCAAATAAGTGCAAACTCTTGCTTTGTTGCTTGTCTTGTTTTGTCTGCGAAGCTTGAATTTTGTTTCAATGTATTGGTCAAGATTTTGCATAGCCATAGTAAAGCCCTCTTTAAATCCGACTTCAATTACTCTTTCAAGCGCTTCCAGACTTTCGTATTGAATGGTAATGTTTAAACTTGTTATTTCCGCGTTTTCGCTAAAAACATTTGTCCAGAATGAATTAGGAAATTTTTCACTCACATTTCCGTTCTCATCACAAAAATTGTCCGTGTATGAATAACTTTTTTGATGTTCAATTTTTTCGTAATCTGCCCTACACCAATGCATTTCGTCTTTCGGACTTACCATTGCATAAAGCCACATTCCACCCTCGCGAAAATCCATGGACCTGGTTTTGGTTTTATATGGCTTCGGTGCCCACCATTGGTCAAGAATTTCAGGGTTTGTCCATGCTTCCCAAACCAATTCAAGGCCTGCGTTAAATTCACGTTTTACATTTACGGTGTTGTTTTCTTTGTTGACCGTAAAATCAAATTTTAAGTTGCTGTTCATTTTTTCTTGTTTTTAATCGTTGATAATACTTCGTCAAGTTGATTGAAACGGGTTTCCCAGATCTTCCTGAATTGGTTTAGCCATTTGTCAATTTCTTTCATTTTGTCTACTTCAAGTTGGTAGTAGATTTCTCTACCTTGTTGTTTTTGTATTACCAATTCGCACTCCGTTAAAATTTGTAAGTGCTTGGACACCGCTTGCCGGGTAGTGTCAAAGTGTTTAGCAATGGCGTTTGGTGTCATTGCCTGTAAAGCGATAAGCGCAATAATCGCCCGCCTTGTCGGGTCGGCTATTGCCTGAAAAATATCTCGTCTTGTCTTCATTATGAAACCATTTGATTGCAAATATATGCGCAATTATTTAGTTGCGCAAATTTTTGGACGGTATTATTTATAATAACATATAATACGTAATAAGCCAACTACCTGATAACCAAAGTGCAGAGCAAAAAAAATTACAGAAACTAAAGTCGCCGAAATTATCCCGATAATCTTGATAATTATCGGGATCGGGAGCAGGGATTAAACCACAAATTGAGACCAATAAATCCGTACCCATTTCATTTGACGGTTCTTATCATTTTCCTTACTTTTGAAATAACATTCATTTCTTCAAAAAAATGCTGTTACCCAGGGTCAACATAAAAGATAAATTAAAGAGATGCCGTGACCGGTCGCCCCGGGTTCCCGATATGCTGCAACAAGTGGCGAGAATCCTGGAAGAGGACAACCTAAGGGATATCCGTATAGCCGGAATTTTAAATGAAGGTACTCCGGGGATCAACCACTGGCAAATTTCGCAAGTGGATACGGAGCGGATATATCATATTTCTCATATCAAAAAGATCTGTACCGATTACAGGCTTCGTTTCCTGGATACGAAATATTTCAAGGGTGAGTTTCCCCGGGAAGCTTTATCAGAGATCAAACGATTGGAAAAACAGCATCAGACCGAATTCCGCAGTTTTAAGATCGTCGCCCCTGCAGGTTTGTTCCGCCTGGAGAATGCAGACGATCCCCTGCTCTTTGCCCCTCTCGGTAACGACTATTTTTACCTGGTACACCAATGGGGCAATGACCTCCACCCGTTACGAAAATGGTTGATGCTTCCGTTTAAAAACCTGCTCAACCTCTTTTTGCTTATTGCCGTTATAAGCCTCGCAGTAACCGCCATGATCCCCTTAAAGTTGTTTACTCCGCACCCGGATGCTTCCCATTTCTGGATGCTGTATTTCTTTGTCCTGAAATCCATTTGCGGCATTACCTTGTTTTACGCTTTTGCCCTCGGCAAGAACTTTAACGGAATGGTCTGGAATAGTAAGTATTATAATTAGATACGCCTATCGGCCGGCACGTTTGTGCAACAGCTGTTTCACAGAGACTCACAGAGATTTCGCAGAGTTTCACAAAACTAAACCACTCTGGACTTCAAGTCCAGAGGTTAGATAGTGGCAATCCTGCCTGTCCAGCCCGGGAAATTTCCATAGTTATTGGGTTACTCGGTCATTTAGTCAACACTCAATTACCCAACAACTTAATAACCCAATAACCTATTAACTTAATAACTGAACAAAGTATAAGTTTATAGAAACTAAAGTAGCTGTAATAGAATTACAGGGTTTAAACCTTCAACTTAACAATCAACCCTTCTTATTTCCGTAGGCATCCATGGCTTTTTTAACCGAGCCATATTTTTTCAGTAATGCTTCGGCCTGTTTGTATTCCAGTTTCAGTTCTTCTGCTAAAAAGCGCACGCCACGATCTACCAGCTTTACATTATTGAGCTGCATATTCACCATCTTATTGCCCTTTACCCTTCCGATCCTTATCATTAAAGCCGTACTGATCATATTTAATACCAGTTTCTGGGAGGTCCCGCTTTTCATTCGCGTACTTCCGGTTACGAATTCAGGGCCAACATTCACTTCGATCGGGATATCCGCAGCGGCGGACAAAGGAGAACCGGGATTATTCGTTACACCGGCGGTTAAAATGCCGTTTGCCCTGGCGTCTCTGATACCCCCCAATACATAAGGTGTTGTCCCCGAAGCGGCAATGCCCACTACGGTATCCTTTTCGTTTATGTCATATTCTTTAAGGTCTTTCCATGCCTGTGCCATATCATCTTCGGCATATTCCACCGCTTTCCGGATAGCTTTATCCCCACCAGCAATAATCCCTATCACCCTGTCATGCGGTATGCCGTAGGTAGGCGGAATTTCAGAAGCATCCAGGACCCCTAACCTGCCACTGGTCCCGGCACCAATATAAAACAAACGTCCGCCATCCATAAACCTCAGGGCCAGTTCATCAACTAATTTTGTAACCTGTGGGATGACCGCGCGAACGGATTTCGCCACTTTCTCATCTTCTTTGTTTATGTTCTCCAGGATAGAAGCTGTTTCCATCTGTTCCAACTCCGTATAAGGAGAG
This sequence comes from Sinomicrobium halophytocola, assembly GCF_052983395.1. Lineage (NCBI taxonomy): Bacteria > Pseudomonadati > Bacteroidota > Flavobacteriia > Flavobacteriales > Flavobacteriaceae > Sinomicrobium > Sinomicrobium halophytocola. The sequence goes on along the minus strand of NZ_JBRKIT010000024.1, from coordinate 50,448 downwards.
GGCTTTTCCGTAATTTTTGTGTATTTGGACATAGGTATTGAGCAATTAAAGCGTATTGTTAATCATTAAATAAGAAACGAGGGGGCCGTTATTTAGCTGGCGGACATGAAAGTTGAAGAGGACTCCGTTATTTTCATGTACCCGTTAAAATTCCTTTTCTTCCGGAAAAAACCAATATCCGGGGACTTATACATGACAAAAATTGAATTTAGATAATTCCTCTCCCGAAAGTCCCGATAATTATCAGGAGGGGTTAAACTGATTTTCCGATCAAATTGTGCAAAACCGATCTTTGTCATGTACTAAAATCCGGGGATCAAAGCACTACTATATTTTTATCGCGGAAACTTTCCAGTGTCCTGTCTTCGGGGTCCAGTTCGGTTATAAGGACATCCACTTCTTCTATATTGCATATTTTATACCGCTGTACCGTATTTAATTTCTCGGAAATCACCGGGGCCACAATTTTTTTGGACGCCTTGATCATAGCCTTCTTCATCTGTACAATCTCCCAGTCAAATTCCGTAAGTCCCTGTCCCGAATCAATGGAATTGGTCCCCAGGAAACAGACATCCACTTTTATTTCCGAAAGCATATTTATCGCGGTACCCCCTACGGTAATCTGCGAATCTTTGGATAATTTTCCGCCTATAAAAATCACTTCCACGTTTTGTTTTGCCAGTAATTGATTTGCTACCCCAAGACTTGGTGTAAAACAGGTTATGGCAAGTCCGGGTGGCAAAACCCGGGCCAGTTCCATATTGGTCGTTCCGCCGCTTAGCAAAACTACCTGTCCGCTTTTCAATAGTCCCGCGGCCTTCCTGGCTATTTGCAATTTCTTTTCGATGGAATACACATTTTTATCCTGTACGTTATGGTTGTAAAAACCTAAAGAGATTGCTCCTCCGTGAACCTTTTTAAGTTTTTTCTCATCGTGTAATTCCTTTATATCTCTCCTTGCCGTATCTATGGAAACCTTTACAAGTTCGGCTATATCGGTAAGCAGCACCCTGTTGTGCACCATGACCTCATTGAGGATGATCTGCTTCCTCTCTTCTTTTAACATTTCTCCTATGCTCTTTAAAAGATTAAAACACCACTAATTCCAGCAAATATAAGAAAGAAAAAACCAAGATAATTAAAAATATTGCATATAACAGCAAAACATTGCAATTAATTTCAAATAATTGCATACATTTGGAAATAGAAAAAACTTAATATAATAGACAAAACAACTAAATATAACCTGTTATACTGTTAAAATAGCAAATATAACACATACAACAAGGGCTCACTCACCAAGAGCATGCACTTTATATTGCAGTAATTTGCAGCAATAATTGACATTAAACTAAATAACTAACTTTTAAACAATCAAATTATGAAGCATTTCAAAAGGATATTTTTATTCCTGTTTTGCTTGTTCTCCGCATCTTTACATGCCCAAAACAAAACGATTTCGGGTGATGTAAAGGATGAAGAAGGAACGCCTTTACCGGGAGCAAGTATTGTGGTAAAGGGTACTTCAACGGGTACGGTAAGCGATTTCGACGGGCTGTTCACCTTAGATATTCCACAGAAAGAGCATACAATCCTGGTTATTTCCTCCCTGGGTTTTATCACACAGGAGGTGGAAGTCGGAGATAAAACATCATTTTCCATAGCGCTCCGGACAGATATAGAAAGTCTTGATGAAGTAGTCGTGGTCGGTTACGGTACTCAGAAAAAGAAAAACTTAACCGGGGCCGTAGCTACCATAGACTCAAAAGTACTGGAATCCAGGCCTATTACGGATGTGGGAAGAGGACTTCAGGGGGTTTCTCCCGGTTTAACCATAACCTCGTCCAGCGGACAAATAGGCCAGGATCCGAAAATAACGTTAAGAGGTTCCACAGGCACCCTGGGAACACCAGGTGGTGCCCAACCGCTTATATTGGTGGATAATGTGGAGATTCCCAGCCTTCAAACCATCAATCCCGAAGACATCGAAGATATCTCCATACTTAAAGACGCGGCTTCAACCTCTATTTACGGGGCCCGTGGAGCCTGGGGGGTTATTCTCATCACCACCAAGAAAGGTAAGCGCAATTCGGCCCCGACAGTCTCCTATTCCAACAACTTTTCCTGGGCCACCCCTACCAATACCCCTAAAATAGCCCCGGCAGCAGAAGGGGCCGAAATGGCCTTTGCAGCCGTACAAAGAAGAATTCCTTCTTTAGACGCATTTGGTATTGTAGGAATGTACATAGACCAGGTGGCCATAGATAAGATGAGGGAATGGGACGAACTGTATTCCGGCCAGGACCTCGGTATGGAAATGGTTGAAGGCAGGGATTATGAAATACGCGACGGGAGACTTTTCTTTTACCGGTCGTGGGACCCCAGAAAATTATTCGTGGACAAATGGGCACTACAGCAAAAACACGATATCTCCGTTGCAGGTGGTAGCGAACGCACCAATTATTACCTGGGACTGGGATATTTAAATCAAGGGGGCGTATACAAAACCAATCCCGATAAATATGAAAGGTACAATGTAAACCTGAGTTTAAATACCACCGTTACCGACTGGGCCGATGTCCGGGCCAAGATCTTACACACCAATTCCAAAACTACAGAACCTTTCAAATTCGGTTCCAATACCTATGACGCCTGGTATTATACTACCCGGTGGCCTGCCTTTTATCCGTACGGAACCGTGGACGGCAAGCCGTTCCGCAACCATATATCGGAAGTGGAACAGGCCAATATGAATGAAAATAATTATTCCTTATCCCGATTAAATCTCGGTACAACCCTTACCCCTATCGACAACCTGTCCTTGAATTTCGATTTCACCCATGACCGTGTCGAAGAGCACGAGCACCAGGTCGGGGGAACACTCTACGCTTATAATTTCTGGGCTCAGGGCGCCGATTTTTCATATGTCCCTTACAGCAGTCCTTCCTATGACCGGGTACAATATAACTCGGAATGGAGCCGCAGAAATACTGCAAAAGCATTCGGGACCTACGACATTGACCTGGATGATCACCAGTTCAAAATAACCGCAGGAGGAGATATGGAGGAATACGAATACTGGTTCCATTACTCGCAACGAAGAAATCTCCTGAATCCGGAACAGGGAGAACTGGACCTGGCTACCGGGGATCAGTTTGTTGACGGTGAGCGGGACAAATGGTCGACTCTCGGATTTTTCGGACGGGTGAACTATTCGTATAAAAATAAATTCCTGGTGGAGCTAAATTCGAGATACGACGGTTCTTCCAGGTTATCTTCGGATGAAAAATGGGCTTTTTTCCCTTCTGCTTCCCTGGGCTATGTACTTTCCGAAGAAAATTTCATGCAACCGGTTAAAAGCACGTTGTCCTTTTTTAAACTGAGAGGATCTTATGGTTCTATCGGAAATCAGAATACGTATTTGTACAACATTTACCGGGTTATGTCTCCTTCCAATTCCGGCTGGTTGATAGATTCGAACAACCAGGCCACGGTAGGTACCCCCGGCGCACTCCCTTCATCACTCACCTGGGAAACCATAACCACGCTCGATTTTGGTTTGGATGCCAGGTTTTTCGACAATAAACTCGGATTGGTTTTTGACTGGTACCGGCGTACGGTAAGCGATATGCACAGTCCCGGTGTTACCCTGCCCTCGACTTTTGGTACGGCTTCCCCGGTAAGAAATTACGGAGAGCTGCAAACCGACGGATGGGAAATTACCCTGGATTTCAGGCACCAGTTTAAAAATGATCTGAATATCAATGCTACGGTTGCCCTTACCGATTACAAAGAAAAGGTCACCAAATACGCCAATACGATCCGGGGAATAAACTCGAACTACGAAGGCAAATACCTCGGGGAGATATGGGGATATGAAACAGATGGCTTCTTTACCGAAGCCGATTTTAATGCGGACGGAAGTTATGCGGAAGGTGTAGCGGATCAAAGTCTTCTCGAAGGGAATTACGGTTGGTTCAAATACGGTCCCGGAGATGTTAAGTTCAAAGATCTTAACGGCGACGGCGTTATTGATTTCGGATCCGAAACAGTTGGGGACTCCGGCGATATGAAAGTAATAGGGAACTCCACTCCCCGCTATCAGTACAGTATTCAACTGGGAGCGGACTGGAAAGGTTTTGACCTGAATATTTTCATGCAGGGCGTAGGCAAAAGAGATTTCTGGGCCAACGGTCCTGTCTTCATTCCGGGATTCCGCTACGGCGAAGGCTGGTATGACCATCAACTGGATTACTGGACACCCGAAAACCCGGATGCATATTACCCGAGGCCCAATGACCAGTCACAATCCAACAAAGCGATGAATTTTCATCCGCAGACCAGGTACTTGCTGAATATGGCCTATCTGAGAATGAAGAACATCACCTTCGGATATACATTGCCCGAATCCGTAACAAGCAAGCTGAAGATCTCCAGGTGCAGGCTTTATTTCAGCGGGGAAAACCTGTTTGAATTCACCCCGGTACAGATCCCTGTAGACCCCGAAGTGGATTATACAACGGCAGGCTTAGATGACACCTCCACATTCGGAAGGGTTTATCCTTACCGAAGGTCTTTCTCTTTCGGACTCCAAGTTTCCCTGTAACCGCAAAAACGAAAACAATGAAAAAGGTATATTATATTTTAACGGTAACGTTGTGTTCCCTCCTGTTAACAGGTTGTGACAAAGATTTTTTAGAAGTGCCCCCGAAAGATCAGCTGGTAGACGAAACCTACTGGACGAATGAGGGAAATGTCAGGACATTTGCATTTGGTTTCTATACGGCATATTTTACCGGGTACGGGTCCGGTTATACCTGGGGAAAATATTTTTCGGGCCAGGCCCTGAACGATGATTTTGGTCCCTCCAATCCTTCCCTGTTTCCCCAGCAGGTTCCTACTTCCGACGACGACTGGAGTTTCGAATGGGTACGAAAAGCCAATATATTTATAGACCGGGTACAAACCGTCCCTATGGAAGAAGAAGCTATTAATCACTGGACCGGGATCGGTCGCTTTTTCCGCGCCCTGGAATATCACGACCTGGTTAAAGCTTTCGGGGACGTTCCGTATTTCGATGCGGAATTAACCGAAGATGATAACGACATGCTCTACAAGCCCAGAGACAGTCGTGTTGTTGTTATGGACCATGTACTCGAAGACTTTAACTTCGCTGCGGAAAATGTAAGGGCCTCGGTAGATAACGAAGGCCTGGAAGTGAACAGGGATGTTGTCCTGGCCTTTATGTCGAGGGTGTTCCTTTTTGAAGGCACATGGCAAAAATACCATGAAAACAATAGTGAAAAAGCAGCTGAATACCTGGAAGCCGCCAAATGGGCAGCCGAACAGGTAATAAACTCGGGGAATTACACTTTGGGAAATTACAGGGAGGTTTTTAACTCCCTCAGCCTGTCATCCAATCCCGAGGTTATCTTATACCGGGAGTACGAGGAAGGTATGCTTACACATGCTCTCAATAGTTATAACAATAAAGAGCCCCAGAGCGGGATTTCCAAAAACGCGGTGGATACTTACCTGTGCAGCGACGGGCTTCCCATCTCCGTATCCCCGCTTTACCAGGGAGATCAGGGTATTGAAAATGTAATGACGGACAGGGACGGGCGTATCTATGAGACACTGGTTTCTACCGAACTTCGTCTGAACGGCATTGCTTTCAATCATTCCACAACAGGTATAGCCACTCATAAATTCCTAAATGAAGAGATCAAAGATGATCCAGTGGGGAGTTCCAATTTAAATCCGACCGACGCACCCGTGATCCGGTTCGGTGAGGTACTTATGAATTACGCGGAAGCCGCTGCCGAATTAGCTTCCGTGGGAGGTGGTAGCCTGAGCCAGGCCGATATTGACAAATCGATAAACGTTTTACGTGACAGGCCCGGAACAGACATGCCCCATTTACAACTTAACGGCGATCAACCGTCCGCCAATGGCGTAACCTATGACGACCCCGACAGGGATACTGACGTATCTCCGATACTTTGGGAAATAAGACGGGAGCGCCGTATAGAACTCATGATGGAAGGATTCCGGCTGGACGATCTTAAACGATGGAAAAAACTGGAATACGCGGATATGACAGACAATTCTGAGATCAACAGGGGCGCGTGGATAAGAAAGAGTGATTATCCCGATGCCAACCTGGACAATATGGTACTTACGGAAGGTACCGAAGGTTATATCATACCGGCCCCTGCTTCCGAATCCCAGAGAATATTTGACGACCCGAGAGTGTACCTGGACCCTATTCCGTTGGATCAGATCAATCTGTACCAGGAACAGGGATATCAGTTGACACAAAACCCGGGTTGGTGATTTTAGTTAGTTGTTGTTTGAGATTCTTTGAGAATGCTCTCAAAGAATCTCTTTCTTTACCTTTGAAATCTTAGTATATGACAAAATTAGATTCTGGCACTATTTGTCGGAAAATCAGTTTTACCCCAGCCCTAAAGCCTGCCTGCCGGCAGGCAGGGGAACCCGATTTTCCTCGATTTCTCCTTTTAGGCGGTGCATTGATCCCGATAAATATCGGGACAGTCGAAATGGCCGGGGTCAAAAATCGAGCAAAATCCTGCGGAATTGAATTTTGTCATGTGCTAAACTTTGAAATTTAATCGTTATCCCATCATTTAAAAAATGGCAAAAAGAAAATCCGTACGGATATACTTCATAGCACTGCTTGGCATCCTCATCACCGGGTGTCATTCCGGTTTAACATCCATATATACCAATAAAGCCGGTAAGGCAAAATGGGACCCGGAAACCCCATATAATACAGAAGAGTTCCGGGCCGCCTGGATCGCTACCGTGGCCAATATAAACTGGCCCGGTGAACCCGGACTGCCTGTAGATATCCAAAAACAGGAAGCCATAAAACTCCTGGACTTCCTGGAACAACATCATTTTAATGCCGTTATTTTCCAGGTACGCCCACAGGCCGACGCTTTGTATAACAGCTCCCTGGAGCCCTGGTCTTACTACCTGACAGGCAAGCAAGGCGAAGCCCCCTACCCATTTTACGATCCGCTTGAATTCTGGATAAAGGAAGCCCATAAAAGAGGGTTAGAGTTACACGCCTGGTTAAATCCGTACAGGGCTCATCATACCCAGGGTGACGTTATCAGCGATAAATCTATCATTCGTACCGATAAAGAACTCGTCGTGGAGCTCGACAACGGCATGTGGTGGATGGACCCCGGGTTAAAAGGGACCCAGGAGCACTCCCTGGCCGTGGTTATGGATATCGTTAAAAGATATGATGTAGACGGTATTCATTTTGACGATTATTTCTACCCTTACGACTCTTACCATAACGGAAAAGATTTTCCGGATGATGTAAGCTGGCGGCAATACCGGGAATCCGGTGGCAAATTATCCCGTAATGACTGGAGGAGGGAAAATGTCAACCGGTTCATAAAAAGGGTATACGGTGCGATCAAACAAGAAAAACCATTTGTCAAATTCGGTTTAAGCCCCTTCGGAATATGGAGACCCGGACACCCGGAGTCCGTATCCGGTTACGATCAGTTCGACAAGCTGTTCGCCGATGCCAGGCTGTGGCTCAACAAGGGATGGATCGATTATTTTTCGCCCCAGTTGTACTGGAGCATAAACAAAGCAGGACAAAGTTTCCCGGAACTCCTGGGATGGTGGCAGGGAGAGAACACCTATAACAAACACCTGTGGCCGGGCATAAAAGACGACCTCGGCGGAGGTATTGCCAATGCGGATGAAGTGGTAAACCAGGTCATGATCACCAGGGGTATGGTACCGCAAAGTAAAGGTGTCATACACTGGAACGTAGCCCCGCTTATGAAATACGACACCGTAACCGAAGCCCTTATGAACGGTCCCTATAAAAACAAGGCCCTGGTCCCGGCCAGTCCCTGGCTGGACAATACGCCGCCGGGCCAACCCGTTATTGATTTATCGGATAAAGGAGATACTATTTCCGCATCCTGGACACATTCCGATGAAAATGATATCTTTAAATGGGTAGTATACTATCAGTATCAAAATGAAAACTGGCAACATTCGATCTTAACCGGGCCCGACAGAAGACATGCTTTAAAAAAATTATCGGAGCATGGGAACAAGTTGCACAAGATAGGAATAACCGCCGTGGACAGATCGGGAAATCAAAGCAAATTCTTTACTAAAACAGTACATAACTAATATGGGACCGGCAGTAGTTTTTGGTGTTATTGCTATTTATTTTATCCTCCTGATGGTCATCGGTCACCTGACATCCGGAACAGCGGACAACCGGGCTTTTTTTACCGCCAACAAGCAATCTCCGTGGTACCTGGTCGCTTATGGTATGGTAGGGGCTTCCTTGTCCGGAGTTACCTTTATATCCGTTCCCGGGGAAGTAGGTAACAGCGGCTGGACCTACCTGCAATTCGTCATGGGGAACATGGTGGGATATGCCATTATAGCATATATCCTCATTCCCCTCTTTTATAAAATGAACCTCACTTCCATCTACGAATATCTCCAAACCAGGTTCGGTCACAAATCGTATTATACCGGGGCCTCCTTCTTTTTGGTTTCCCAGACCATAGGAGCTTCCTTCCGCCTGTTCCTGGCCGCACTGGTATTACAACTGGCCTTCTTTAACGCTTTTGGCATTCCCTTCTGGGTAACGGTTTTTGTAACCATTGCTTTAATATGGCTATACACCAGGAAAGGCGGCATCAAAACCATCGTATGGACCGATACCCTGCAAACCACATTTTTACTGCTCGCCGTCACGATCAGCATTTATGTAATTATTCGTCACCTGGATATCAATACCACCCTCCTTATCGATAAAGTAAAAAACACGCCTATGTCCAGGATATTTGACTGGGAGTGGTCCTCCGGCACCTATTTTTTTAAAAATTTCCTCGCCGGTATTTTTATAACTATAGCCATGAACGGCCTGGACCAGAATGTAATGCAGAAAAACCTGACTTGTAAAAACGAAAAAGAGGCCAGGAAGAATATTTTCTGGTTTGCCCTTACGTTCTTCCTGGCTACCTTGCTCTTCCTGGTCCTGGGGGTCCTGCTGTACGAATATGCGGATGCACATCACATTGCCATCCCCGGCAGGACCGACGATCTTTACCCGATGCTGGCCCTCAATCATTTCGGAACCGTGGCGGCAATCGTCTTTTTGATCGGTATTGTAGCCGCGGCGTTTTCCAGCGCCGATTCCGCGCTGACGGCTTTGACCACATCTTTCTGTATTGATATTCTCGACATCAACAACAAAAGAAAAAACCCGGAAAAAACCCGGCTGTTCGTACATATCCTGTTTACCGTGTTGATGTTTTGTGTAATTCTTATCTTTAACAGTTTTAATGACAGCAGTGTAGTTAACGCCGTTTTTAAAGTTGCCGGATTTACCTATGGCCCCCTGCTGGGGCTGTTTGTTTACGGTATTTTTTCCAAACATCAGGTCCGTGATAAATTTGTTCCCTGGGTTTGCATAGCATCTCCTGTTATTGCCGTCATCCTGGATATAAATGCCGGAAAATGGTTCGGAGGATATAAATTCGGATTTGAAATACTACTTGTGAATGCCCTGATAACCATTGCCGGGCTACGTTTGCTGTCTTTTAATTTTAACCGGACAAGATGAAAAATATAGTTGCCGTATTAGCCTTATGTGTACTTTTCACGACTTCCTGCACGGAGAATTCCCGATCTGGGGAAACCGAATTTGTAGAAAAGAGCATACTGGATACCAAAAACGAATTTGCTCCCGACAAGAGAGTCGCCCTATTTGATATTACTGCAAAAAAAGAGGCGGATATGTACGTACTGAAAGGCGAAACCAACCTTCCCGATGCCCTGAAGGCGTTAAAGGCCGGATTGGAACAAAATAATATAACCTATACGGACAGTATAACCCTATTGCCCGCACCCTCTGCAAACAGCAAAGGTATCATCAGAATATCCGTGGCTAATCTCCGGGCAAAGCCTTCACACGCTGCCGAAATGGTTACCCAGGCCACATTGGGAACCCCGGTTACTATTCTTAAAGAAAGAAACGATTGGTATTATATACAAACCCCGGACAAGTACCTGGCATGGGTAGATAAAGGAGGCCTGGAACCAAAAAACAATGCTGCTTTCACCGCGTGGGACAATTCGTCAAAAATTATCTACCGGGGCGTATACGGAACATCGTATACCGGACCGGAAACCACGGCAACTCCCGTTTCCGATCTCGTTGCCGGAAGTATACTGGAATACCTGGACGAAACACCGGAGTATTACAAAGTACAATATCCCGACCGGAAAACAGCATATCTCAAAAAGGCCGATGCCGTACCGTATACGGATTGGCTGCAATCGCTTCATGCCGACAGTACCAACCTGGTTAAAACAGCAAAACGTTTGATGGGACTCCCCTATTTGTGGGGCGGAACTTCAACAAAGGGAGTGGATTGCAGCGGATTTACCAAAACCATATATTACCTCAACGGGATGATACTTCCACGCGATGCCTCCCAACAGGTACACACCGGTGTTCCCATAGATGACTCCGGGGATTTTGAAAAACTGCTACCGGGCGACCTGCTGTTTTTCGGTGTCCCGGCAAAAGATGGCAAGCCCGAGCGGATCATACACGTGGGCATGTGGATAGGCAACAATAAATTCATCCATTCCATGGGGGATGTTCGTATCAGTTCGGTGGATAAAAGTTCTCCGGAGTTTGACGAGTACAATTACAATCGTTATCTCCGTACGAAGCGCATCATCGGCAAAGAAGGACTGAATTTCAAAGATAAAGAGAAGCACATGCTTATAACCTCAAAGTAGAACAATAGCTATAGAATTAAAATTTAATACATGACAAAATTTGTTTTATGCGGATTTATCGGGATCAGTGCAGGGCGCCTAAAGGACAATGTTGTTCAGTTAAACAGATTTTTCATTTTTTGTCCTTTTTCAGGGCTCCTCCCTTCATCACGATAATTATCGTGATCGGGATTATCGGGAGAGGGAAATCCACCCGGGTCGAATTTTATCATGTGCTAAATAATTAAAAAACAAAACCTTATGTCAGCCCATCCGATTAAACCCCTGATCATACTACTGCTTATCCTCGGCGGTGTAATTTCCTGTAGTCCCAACCCTTATGCCGCTACCGACCGTTTTTACAAAAAGCAGGCCCGAAGGTATGCGAAAACACTTCTGCAATCCCCTTCCGGGAAACAGAAAACCCAGCCGCAATTACACTGGGTAGGCACTACCAATTACAACATGCGAAAACCCAATTACGTCGTTATTCACCACACGGCACAGGATTCCGTAGAACAGACCCTTCGCACTTTTACCCTTCCCCGGACCTCGGTCAGCTCCCATTATGTCATTGCCAAAAACGGTACGGTTTACCAGATGCTCAACGATTATTTCCGCGGATGGCATGCCGGCGCCGGGAAATGGGGAAGCAACAGTGATATCAATTCGGGTTCGCTGGGTATAGAACTCGACAACAATGGTTTGGAACCCTTTCCGCAAGCACAGATAGACAGTCTTATTTCCCTCCTGAAAGTCCTCAAAGAGAAATACAACATTCCTTCGGAGAACTTCCTGGGGCATGCGGACATTGCCCCTGCCCGTAAGAACGACCCCAGTATATTCTTTCCCTGGAAAGAACTTGCGGACAACGGGTTCGGTATCTGGTACGACGACACCCTGGATATCCGGAACACGATAACCAAGGAGCTTATCGTTGAAAAAGATACGATCCGGCTAAAGGAAACCGCGCCGCCCGTTACGACCCCACAGGACAATCCGCTTCCGGTTTTTAATGAACAGGAAGCCCTGAAGATCATAGGCTATGACATCTCAGATCCGAAGTCCGCCCGCAAAGCCTTTAAGATCCATTATATACAACAAAATGTAAACGATTCTTTAAACGGGCCAGAAAAAGCCATACTCTATAATATTTATAAAAAATTCCTGCATTTATGATCCCTTTCCCCCCTACAGAAGACCTGAATACGACAATAGCACACAAGACGATGAAAATAAAATACATGCTCCCGCTTATCCTGCTGCTCCTTACGGGAGCACGGTCAAATGCCCAGAAAGTTCCTGTTCAAAAACCGGAATTCCTTGAATATACACACAGTAAATGGGTGGATTCGATCATGAACACCCTGGACTTAGACGAAAAAATAGGACAATTATTAATGGTACGGGCCTATTCCAACAAAGAGGAAAAACACAAACAGGACATACTGGCCCTCATTAAAAAACACCAAATAGGCGGAGTGGTCTTTTTCCAGGGCAACCCGGAAAAACAGGTGCAACTGATGAACGAATTTCAACATGCTTCCGAAATACCGCTATTGGGCGCTATTGACGCGGAATGGGGCCTGGGCATGCGCCTGGACAGTACCGTCAGTTACCCGTTCCAGATGGCTTTGGGGGCCATACAGGACAATGAACTGATATATGAGATGGGAAAGGAAATCGCCGGGCAGATAAAACGCTCCGGGCTGCATATCAACTTTGCACCGGTTGCGGATATTAATAACAATCCCGATAATCCCGTTATAAATGCCAGGTCCTTCGGGGAAGATAAAAAGAACGTCACCGCCAAGGTCATTGCCTATATGAAGGGAATGCAGGACAGCGGACTGCTCACCACTGCCAAACACTTTCCGGGACACGGGGATACCAATGTAGATTCCCATCACGATCTGCCGGTCCTGAATCACTCCAGGACCCGTATGGATACCCTGGAGATCTATCCCTTTAAAGAACTCATAAAGGCAGGCATTAACGGGGTCATGGTTGCCCACCTCAATATCCCTGTCCTGGATACCACCGGAAAACCCGCTACCCTGTCCCGTAAAATCGCCACTTCCCTGTTACAGGGGGAACTCGGCTTCGAAGGGCTCATCATTACCGATGCCATGGGGATGAAAGGAGTGACCAAAGGAAATGCTCCCGGAATCGTAGACCGGGATGCCCTGATGGCCGGGAACGATATCCTGGAATTATCGGAAGATGTGGAAAAGGCCATTTTCGAGATCCGGAAGGCCGTACAAAAAGGAATGATCCGTATGGAGGATATCAATGCCAAAGTCCGCAAGGTCCTCGCTGCCAAACAGTGGGCAAAACTGTCGGACTACCGGCCCATGGAAAGTAAAAATATCGTACAGGACCTCAACACCCCCCATGCCCGGTTACTCAACCGGAAACTGGTGGAGGCCTCACTTACCGTACTTAAAAACGACGAGAATATCCTCCCGGTATCCGAACTGGAAAAACTCAAAATAGCTTCGGTGTCCATAGGCGCTTCCGAAGAAACCGTATTTCAGAAAACCCTCGCACTGTATACCGCGGTCGATCACTTCCGCCTTCCCCGTGATGCGTCTTCCGCAGCCATTGAAAAACTCAAAGAACAACTCGACGATTACAATTTAATTATTATAGGTATTCACGACCAGGGAAGGCTTCCGAAAAACCAGGTCGGTTTCCCGGAAGCTGTGCTAGCGTTCCTGGAAGGTATCAGTAGTAAAAACAGCATTATCGCCTCCTTTAAAAACCCGTATGTCCTGGACAAAATAGCGGGAATTGAACATGCCGGCGGACTTATCGTAGCTTACCAGGACAGTAAACTCACGGAAGAGCTCAGCGCGCAACTTATTTTCGGGGCTTTTGGCGCCGGCGGTAAACTTCCCGTACGTATCGGCAACAAGTTTCCCATCGGCTTCGGTATGGAGACCAAGGGGGGTATCCGGTTCAAATATACCCTTCCGGAAGAGGTGGGAATGGATTCGGAATTCCTCAACGAAAAAGTCGATTCTCTCATGCAGGAGGCCATGGACAATAAGGCTATCCCGGGCGGGCAGGTTTTCATTGCCAAAGACGGTAAAGTAGTACTGTATAAGGCTTATGGTTTTCAGGATTACAGGGATACTCTTGCCGTCCGGAAAACGGATTTGTACGACCTTGCTTCCGTAACAAAGATATCCTCTTCCCTGCCTGCACTCATGCAATTTTACGACCAGGGAAAATTTGATGTCGACAAAAGCCTGGGGGATTATCTCCCCTATTTCAAAAATTCCGACAAAGGGGACCTTTCGTTCCGGGAGATCCTTACACACCAGGCCGGGCTTACCCCCTGGATCGCCTACTGGAAAAATACGCTGCGGAAAAACGGGAGCTATAAATGGCGTACGATAAAAAAAGATTCTTCTTCCCGGTTTCCTGTCAGGATCACAGATCATATGTGGCTGCACCGCAACTACAGGACAAAAATATACAAGGCCATCAAAAAATCACCGCTTACCGGGAAAAAAGAGTACCTGTACTCCGGACTGGTGTTCTATCTCATGCCGGAGATGGTGAAAAACATGAGTAAAACACCCTTCCTCACCTATCTGGACAGGGAGTTATACCAAAAACTCGGGGCAACCACCCTGACCTATAATCCGCTTTCCAAATTCCCGGAAGAACGCATTGTTCCCACGGAACACGATTACGAATTCCGTCACCTGCCCATACACGGTACGGTACACGATGAAGGAGCGGCGATGATGGGAGGTGTTTCCTCGAATGCCGGGCTCTTTGCCAATGCCAACGACCTGGCCAAACTCATGCAGATGTACCTGAATATGGGTACCTACGGAGGTGACCGTTATATTGAGGAAAGCACGTTCCGTGAATTTACCAGGGCCCAGTTCCCGGAAAATAAGAACCACAGGGGACTCGGCTTTGACAAGCCGTATCTCGAAAGCAAGGGCGCAGACGGGAATACCGCTGCAGATGCCGGCAAAAGCAGCTTCGGACATACCGGGTTTACCGGGACCATGGTGTGGATGGACCCGGAAAAAGGAATTCTTTATGTATTCCTGTCCAACCGGGTATTGCCTACCAGGGAAAACACCAGGCTCTACAAACTCAACACCCGTACCAATATACAACAGGTTATTTACGATGCCCTGAAGGAATAGCAATTGGGGAAAAGGTTGGGTTATTAGGTTACCGGGTTATTGAGTTAATAAGTTATTCAGGCTATGTCTATAAACTCATTAACTTAACGTGAGTTCAGTATAAGCTAAAAACGTCATTGCGAACCCTGGTATAAGCTGGGTTCGCAATCTCATGGAGGCCAAGCAGTAATCTCCAATGGCAAGCGCAAACCCGCCAGGCGACTGCCGCTCCCGATATCCATCGAAATCACAGTGACGCATTGATTTTGATTTGTGATCTTTTGCCAAACCTCTATAAACAAGTGTCTCCCAATAACCATCAGGGTCGGGAGGGGCGCCTGGTTTTGGCGTAGGTATTTCTCATTACAAGCTCAAAAAAACAGCCATTAAAGCAATCCCTTTGACACCGGAAGTAGTTGGTTTAGCAGCTAAACCATTTCCTTTAGCCGCTAAACGGGTTAAGTTGACCGCTTAACCAAATATGTTTGCCGCATACACAGTTGTGTTAACCGCATAAGTAGTTGGTTTAGCAGCTAAACCATTCCCTTTAGCCGCTAAACGGGTTGCTTTGACGGCTAAACCAGTTAGGTTGACCGCTTAATCAAATACGTTTGCCGCATAAGTAGTTCGGTTGACCGCTAAACGGGTTGCTTTGACGGCTAAACCGGTTAGGTTGACCGCTTAACCAAATACGTTGGCCGCATAAGTAGTTCGGTTGACCGCTAAACGGGTTGCTTTGACGGCTAAACCGGTTAGGTTGACCGCTTAAGCAAATACGTTTGCCGCACAAGTAGTTCGGTTGACCGCTAAAGGGGTTAAGTTGACCGCTTAACCAAATACGTTTGCCGCATAAGTAGTTCGGTTGACCGCTAAAGGGAACGGGTTAGCGGCTAACACAAACCGGTTCGGTGTAAACGTAATCCCTTAAACGGCAAAAACAGGCCTCAGGTTATCCGGCCGGGAATCCGATATACCGGTCCGGTGACAAAGGGAGGCGTATCTTTACAGGGAGGCCACAAATTGGGGAAGGCTACATACTATTTTGAGGACTA
Source organism: Sinomicrobium halophytocola (assembly GCF_052983395.1). NCBI lineage: Bacteria > Pseudomonadati > Bacteroidota > Flavobacteriia > Flavobacteriales > Flavobacteriaceae > Sinomicrobium > Sinomicrobium halophytocola. The sequence continues at coordinate 34,430 of NZ_JBRKIT010000024.1, read as the reverse complement.
CTGAATTCAAAGCTGTCATCACGAAGCCTTTCCAAAGTTCCCTTATCACTTGTTTCATGACAAGAAAAATATTCTTGAATGATGTGCATAGTTTTCATTCGGTTAGGTCGTTCTAATGTTATTTGAAGCCATCATATTTTCTAATTGGTGAATATGTCTTTGCGTATGGTAGATATTGAACCATATCCATTCCAATCTTGTGAATTCGCCATACTCTGGAATTGAAAAATCAATACATATTAAAGCCAAATCTTTTGTTTTTATGACCTTTTTTATCTGCTCAATCCTATCTTCTAAATCTTTAATTAGCTCCTTTTTGATTACTTTTTTCTTAGATGGTAAAATTGCCTTTGGCGCATCCATTTTAATCGATGTATCAGAAAACAGAGTTTTGATCGGTTTCAATTTTTGGTCAATTGGTCGTTCTGTTTTTCTTGTTTTTCCGTTCAATGTCTTGACAAAAGCATACGATTTCAATAAATGCTCTCCAAATTGTCCGGCCGACCATCCTGCTTTTGGTTGAAAATTCAATTGTTCTTCCGATAAAGAAAGTAGCAGTTTTAATAAACTTAATGTTGTTTTATGAAATTCCTCAAATGTATTTTCTTTCATATCTATCACTTTTCAGTATTATTTCTTTAAATGCAACACAACGAGTTTTAAGATCTTTATTTTGATCAGAGATCCTGCAAAACCACAATTGCCTCTTTTCTCAGTTATATGATATGTTATTCGCGCCTCAAAAATATTTTCTGAATATTCACCTGGCAAATTGTCGGTGGTAAAAAATTTATTACTCTCCGCTTTTATAATATATAAACAATTATCAATTTCCGATTCATCGACTGTAACAATTTACAAACACAAATATGAGAAGGTCTAATAGACTGCGTTTTTTCATATTTCAAGAATTAATATGGTTTGCAACAGACGGCTAAATGTACTTTTGTATATTTTCTTAATTTACCGAATTTGAAACTTCCCATTATGATAAAATTGACTTTTCAAAATATAGAATTTTGAAATCATTAATACTTCAGGGAAAGTGTTTCTAGTTTTTAATGACCTTATATTGGATGCACAATATTTTTCAAGGTCGGCGTAAATGTGTAGTGTCGGTAATTATTTTTATTGATCTAATTCCAAATTATAATGCCAACGGGGTATATTCGAATAAATAAAAGGCTTACCTCTGAAAAACTAATACAATTTTCTCTTTTTCCGGTAAGCTGTTGGAGTGATTCTGTTGTATTTTTTGAATATTCTAGAGAAATACGCAGGTGTTTTAAAATTGGTATTTTCAATAATTTCAATTATGGGCATATCTGTAGTAAGTAATAATAGCTGAGCTTTTTCAAGACGTTGCCTTATCAGATATTCCTTTGGACCAATTCCTATAACTTGTCTAAATACTTTTGAGAAATGATCCGTAGAAAGATGTGCCATATTTGCCAGTTGTTTTACAGAAATGTCTGTATTCAAATTAAATTTAATAAAATAAAAGATACTCTCTATATTATATCTTAATAAATTTTGCAACGATCTTTGCCTTTCTTTTTTTATAAATTTTGAAAAAAATTGCTGCATAATCCCTGTTGACCCCCATAATATCTGAAGTTCTTTTTGATATTCATTTTTAGTGTTCCACATCGTTTTTTGGTATATATGAGGGTCATAATCGGGCAATCTCTTATTGGGATTTAACTCAAATAATTCTTTAAATAAAAGTTTATCTAGTAAAGTAGCTTTAATTTCCTGTTGTATTTCAAAATAAATAAAAGGGTTTAATCCGTTGGATAAAGAAAAAACACAATGACTAAAATAATGATCCATTCCCTTCTCGAATAAATAAGTACACATAGTAAAAGCAGGAATAATATATAAAAATTGTTCTTTTAAAATTACGGGTTTTTCATTTATGTATACTTCTGCCCTTCCTTTATGTATATAATAAAGCCTGGTAAATGGACTAATTATATTTTCATATTTTAAATCATTTTCGAATCTTATATGATCTACATGGATTATTTGAATATCTAATTGAGAAAGTATACTATTTTCCATAGTCAATTTAAAATCTCGGAAAAGTACAAATTAAAGACCAAAAACCACAAAAGGTAAATAGTTTTATTTTAGATATTTGCATTACAAAAAAAGCCATTATACTCTTCATGTCATGAAAAAAAAGACAATTTATATTTTAACTCTTTTATGTTTATTCTTTTCAGTATCTGGCGCTTTAGCACAAAAAGCTCCTGATCAATTAGTAAAACTACAACAAGACTTTATTGATTTACGCTTCGGAATGTTTATACACTATAATATTCCTACATATATGGAGGACGACTGGGCAGATCCGGACGCCAGTCCTAAAATATTTAATCCAGACAGTTTGGATTGCGAGCAATGGGCAAAGGCTGCTAAGTCTGCTGATATGACGTATGGTTGTTTAACTACAAAACATCATAGTGGATTTTGCATTTGGGATACGAAAACTACAAATTATAGTGTAATGAGCAGTCCTTTACATAAAGATGTTGTGAAAGCATATGCCGATGCATTTAGAAAAGAAGGGTTGAAAGTGATGTTGTATTTTTCTATTTTAGATATTCACCATAAAATCCGTCCCGGATTAATTACTCCTGAAAAAGTGCAAATGATTAAAAATCAGTTAACAGAATTACTTACCAATTATGGTGAAATTGATGCTTTAATTATTGACGGGTGGGATGCTCCCTGGTCTCGTATTTCTTATGACGATGTTCCTTTTGAAGAACTTTATCGATTAGTTAAATCAATTCAACCTGACTGTTTAGTCATGGACTTAAATGCAGCAAAATATCCTAAAGATGCCCTGTTTTATACAGATATAAAGTCTTATGAACAAAATGCGGGACAACATATTGAGAAAAATGAAAATATTTTACCAGCATTATCCTGTTACCCAATACAACAAAACTGGTTTTGGAAACCTTGGTTCCCGAAACAAGCCGTTAAAGATCCTGAAAAACTGGTAAAAGAAAATTTAATTCCACTTAATGAAGCCCATTGTAATTTTATTTTAAACGTAGCACCGAATCGTCATGGAAAAATAGATGACAATGCTTTAGCAGCACTTAAACAAATTGGGCACTTGTGGAAGAATGAAGGGCCAATGACTAAATTAGAGGGGAATTATGATGCTCCTATTATTTCGCACAATTTGGCAAAATTTAAACCCTCTTACAGTAGCTGGAGTAATGATATGAATATTATGGATTTTGCTAATGATGATGATTTTGGTTCTTCATGGCAATCACATCGGGATGTTAAAAATCCGTGGTGGGAAGTTGATTTAAGAAAAGAAGAAGGTTTTAATATGATCTCTATAACAGAAAATAGTGCCAACATTACGTCATACACTATCAAATATTTCTCAAATAACAAATGGCATAAATTACTGGATGGCAATAATTCCGGAAAAGTTAAAATTCATCATTTTAAACGTGTGTATGGAAATAAAATTAAAATAACCATTACTAACTCTATTAACAAGCAACCGTCAATTGCAGAATTTGGTGTATATAATGAAAAAAATTAAACCGAATAACACCTCCGATAAATACAATAATATTCCCAGTAGAATGGGAATTATGAGAAAAAATAAGCACGCTACGCTATATACGGTGTAGCCATTAGTTATTTATTCCGAGTTTTTTTAATATTTCAGTTTTATCAAATCCGGTACAGGCTCTTGTAGCCTACCCTGGAGATGTTTTTTGCGGTAAATTTCCTTACGAATATTGATGTTTTTAACTCAATTTTCATCTAAAAAACCGATAATATGTTTTAAATCTTCAATTTTGTAATTTTCCAATGTCAAATTGTCCGTTGAAAATTTTATGCCTAAAAATTCTTTTTTTTTGGTGGCCGTTCATATATAGCGTTTATCATTTCTTTTTCATTTTCAAGGTGTTTAAGAATATTTTGTTTTGTTTGAAAACTTTCAAAATATCGAATTCCAAAAATTCTTTGAGAAAATTTTTAGCGAATAAATCTATTATCAGCTACATTTAAAGAAGGCTTAAAAAAAAGGGGAAGCAGGAAAAACTTGGTTGTATATGCTATATGCATTTAGTGAGTGTCCTTAACCTCACCTTACGGGTGTACAAGCACCCTCGATAAACCTCTTAATCTGTAATAAGTTCAATACCTGCTTTCTCGGCTTTGTACTTTATTTTGGTCATAAGTTCATAATAACTCCAGTTCCGTAGTACGAATTCTTCCTCTTTGGCAATCCCGATCTTGTCTTCCTGGTTTACTAAAATGAGTGTTCCTGCCTGATGTTTGATACAGAAATCAATGAGTTTTCTACTGTATAGATGTATACGATGACGTACATAATTGCTTTCCTCATTGCGGAACTTATCCACCGCTTTAAGTTTTCGTTTACGTCCTTTTCCCGATTTGCAGTAGGTAGCCCCTGCCTGGGCCCTCTTCCGGGCGGCCTGTATGGCCAGCCTTCGGTATAAAAACTCTTCCTGGGTACCAATAGTGAGCCTGGCTTTGCCGATTTTCACTATAATGGGATATTCAAGAGAGAGCGATGCTTCTGCTATGATCTCCGGTTTCAGACCGTGTTTTTCCTTTTCAATTTCAAATGTCGCCAGCCAAAATATTTTTCTGCCTTTTAGTTGAATATGAGAGGTACAGAGCTTGACGTTTCCTTCTACTACACGTTCCAGGAGTCTTCGTTTGTCGGTAAAATCCTTTCCTAAATACGTCTTAAATGGTATTGAAAATAACCGGAAGCAAAACGCCTTTTTATCGGTAATATGGGATAACCGCCATATACAATCCGGAGCAAATGGAAATGCCATGTCTTTTTTAAAATTATCAAGTGAACGCAGACCTTTCCAATATTCTGATTTGTTTTTATTAAAAATAGAGCGTAAAGTATTGTTTAGACTTGACAGGATAGCGGTAGGGATTTCACCTTTAAAGCGATCAGATACTACTCGATAGGTCGTATTGATCCGGGAACATTTCAAGATGCCATTTTCATCTTTTTTTTCATCGGCCAGTTTATATTTGATCCCTTCTGACAGGTAAAGGAAATCTTTGATCATTTCCTGTATATATAAATGGGAAACAATAAGGTTCGCCGCTCTAAAACACTGGTTCTGCCACTGGTAAAGTTTACCCAACGCCTCCTTTCTTTCTTCTTTGGTAGGCAGGTCCACCAATAACTGAATCTTTCGTGTAAGTTTTAATGGTGATTTTTCCATACTAAGCAGATTCCATTTGTAGATTATGTTTCTGCTGCATGAGTCTATACGCGGTTACAAATTCTTTATGGACTTCCTTTTGGGACAGGTTCAGTGCTTCGGCAATTGAAGCAAAGGAGTACTTCTTGTCGCACCTGAGCTCCAGTACCCTTTCCTGCTCTTCGGTCATCACACCCGGGGCCTTCCTTTCAACAGCAGGCTTTTGTTCCGTTTTAATCTTCCCCCCTTGATGGACGATGGTTTTAATATCCCGGATAGCGCGTTTTACCTCGTTGCTGGTTTCGGTGATGCCCTTTCCCATCACTTCGGCAATGGCTTTATATTGAAAACCGTATTTTAAGCAGAGTTCAATCAAATGTCTTCTTTCCGCATTGAGCAGGGGCAATATGCTTTTGACCCTGTCGAAGGCCTTTTGCTCCGACTCCTGGTCTTCCAGGTTTTCAGACACACTTGCCGGGTCGTACCCCGCCAGATAGTCCTGGTAATTGTCGTAGTCCTCCAACGAATTGACTTTCCTGAAAAACTTATTCCTGGGTTTGGTGTAGTATGAAATACATTCCCTTTTCATCACAAACTTTAAGAAATAGAGCATATGCTCAGGCGTTTCTATCCTGTCCCTAAGCACCCATAACTTTAAAAAAGTATCCTGGACCAGGGATTCTACTACAAAATGATCTTTTAGAATTCGATTACCGATCCAAAAAATGATTCTGCGATATTGCACATAAATTTGTTCTAAAGCGGCAGGGTCGCCGTTTTTTAATAATTCGTAATTACGGTGTGACATAACAGACCTCGTTTAAATAGCTGATGCGAGTTCTTACGCTTTATAAAGAGAAGATAACTTTGAAAATGGTTGAGAAGAAGGCCCTGTATCTGAAAATAAAAGGCGTGGAGCTCAACTTATCACATTGAGGTACTGGTATACCGTGCAACAATAAGAGAGCCCACGCCCCGGGTCGTGAGCAATCTGCTTATCATCTCGTTGCTAAAAATTACCAGTTTTCAATGTGAGATTCAAAGCGAATGCTTCTAATATTTTTTACTTAAGAAGTTCGCAAATATATTAATTGTGGATCAAATATATAAAAAATATTCAATTGTAGCTTGTTTTACCTACATTTTTTGTGTTGAAATTTATGAGATTGCTTCTTATAAGAACTCATAGATGAATCGAGACCAGGTTTACATTCAAAAATTCGGGGAAAATGTTTTCAAACGAAGAAATGAGCTAAAGCTAAGTTATAGGCAGTTAGCGCAGAAATGTGATGTAGATTTCAGCGCTATTTCAAAAATTGAAAAGGGCCAGAAAAGTTTGGAATTCCGGACCATTATTGAACTTGCAAAAGGTTTGGAAATCCATCCCCAAGCATTATTTGATTTTAGTTTTCCAATGAAAGAAGCAGAAAAATAATTTCTCCTTGTGGCTTTTTGGGAGTTGGGTTCCTTAAAATTTACTTTTTTTGGAAAACGAAAAAAACCCGTTGCGTATGGAGGCTACTTTCTTTTATACTTATGTACTGAAAATAAACATGATATGATGTTTATATATAGGTTGGCTGCAATTCTACAAAAGCATCCCGGATTCAAGAACCTTTAGCGATTGGCTTTACTCCCTTAATTGTTTTAACCTATCCACAGCATTTTGATTTTGGGAATTTAACTCCAATGATTTTTCATAGTTTTCAATCGCCTTGACTTTACTGCCAACAAATAGATATCCCTCTGCTAAGCTATCGTAAAGATTTGCAGAATTAGGATACAGTTTTGTTGCCAATAAAAATACATTTATTCCTTGATCTGAAGTATCCGGGTTGAAAACAAGTTGTAGTCCAAGGTAATTTAAATGGCCTTCCGGAATTTTAAACGAAGGATGTATTTTCGCTATGGAGTCATAGCGTTGTAATAAGTTTTCATAGTTTCGGTCTGATGCCAGGTCATTAAAATCCCGGAATGTGTACTCTTCTTTTTCCGGTTGTTTAATTTTCAGAGTTACCAGGCTATTTGTAACCCCGTTATCACGCGGATTGTTTTCGATGAACTTTAATGCGTTTTTATCCTTATTTAATGCGGCATCCAAAAAATTCAATGTGTACATCGCAACCCATTTGTAGGATTCCATTATTTCAGCATCGCTTTTGTCTTGTCTTTTATCCCTATTTTCAAAGAGAACGCCCAAAGTACTGAAATAGCTATGTGTAAGGTTGTGAAACTTTAACCGATATGCCTTACTCTTCGATAAACTGTCGAATAACTGAAATTTTGTGTTAAGTTCGGCATTAATATTATCTTCTTTCAAGACTATTCCGGGAATGTCTTTCTGTGCCATATGCATGTAGGGCACATCTATTTTTTGAGCAGCGAAAAACGGTGATTGTTTTAGTAGCGCATATTGGTATCTTTCTGTGCCGTCAAGGCTGACAATAGCCTTTACATTGTCATTGCGATTTTGCACGATGATATTTGATAAACCGCCAAAGCTAAAACCCATTATTGCAATTTTGTCATAATCCGCAATTGGAAATTTACTTACTTCTTTCATCAAAAACGCTACATCCCTGCCCTGGGTTTCCATTTCCTTTGCATTGTTATTGCCGAACCAACGGGTTTCGGTTCCCCGACTAGGGCTTGATATAACAATATATCCATGACTTGCCAAATATTCACAAAGCGCAAAGTTCTCGATGGATGATGCCTGGTAACTTGGAGCATAGACAATTACCGGGAATTTTCCTTTTCCGAATGCTGCTTTGGCGTATGCTGTCGTTTGTTCTATAAGGTGTTTTTGATTTGCAGGGGTGTTGGGATAATTGAACCAGTTTAATATTTGTTCATTGGGCAAATGCTCCCATTCCTCTTCTTCTTTCAGGATTTCAAGGTAATCTAAAACCGCCAACGGCTCTCCGTTGACCACATTTTGTTCAGAAGGATACCATATACTTACGGGAATTGGTCTTGCTACCTTTTTATTGGTGTAGTCAAAGATCCGGCTGTAAGTTCTTGTACTGTCAGCAGTGGTGTAATGTTGAAATCCTACTTTGTATTTTCCGTTGTTCAGGTCAATTTCATTTAATGAGGTTTGTCCGAACACCAGGCTTACCTGAAAGATTATTAATATTGCCAGTATTTGTCGTTTCATAATTTGGTTTTGTGTTAAATATAAAAATGTAAACCTTTCTTTAATTGTTACAGATGTCTTTTTAGCTTATCACTAACGTGTTGCAACTATGAAAAGTAACATACAAGTAAACACAAACCTTGCCGAATGGCCCTATTATTGGTTTGAAAAATACAAAAACTTCGGGTTAAGCCTGTTATTTTTTAATAGCCACGTTGGGTGTAGTTTTTAACTTTTCATTAAACCAATCGATAACCAATTCGTTCAATTCGGTTTTTTTATCTGAAAAGAAATGGTCTGTTTTAATTTTTTTTAATTCAAAGTCGTAATTTATTTCTTTTAAGCTCGTTGCGATTTCATCTGCCTGTTTTGGGTTTACTCTTTTGTCATTAGTTCCACACAATATTAGCAGACTGCTGTTCTTGTCTAATTCGTCAGCCCAATAAATTACAGAACGTTTTTTCAATTCAGAATTTTTGTTTTTCCAATAGTCCGGAACGCATTCAGCTATTACTTTTGTTTCCATTTCCGGTCGGTCTGCAATTGTTCCAAAAAGGTCTGTTGGTCCATTCCCAATGATCGCGGTTTTAATTTTGTCCGATTTTTGAAGCGCTAAATAAGTCATCATTCCACCTCTTGACCAACCGAACATTCCAATACAATTCGGGTCAGCTTTTTCAATTTCTCTCACACTCTCCGTTAAGTTTAAAACATCATTAATTTCCGCACCTCCAAATTCATCTTTTTGGCGGTAGTTACTACCAATTACCACATAACCTTGTTCTGCTAATTTTGAAGTATATATAATCATTGTAGCGACTGTCAATTGGGCAAAATCCCTGTTTCCACCGCGATTAAAAATCACAACCGGATATTTTCCGTCTTTTTTAGGCTCAACTAAAAGTCCGTTTACTTTTAAACTATCGCTTTGGTAGGTGATGAAATAGAAATCCAACTTTTTTAAGTGGTTGAAATCGGATGTCAGAGAATCATTTTCAGATATTTTATTCCAAATCGGGGTTTGTGAAAGATTAACCAATCTTTTCGATAGAATTTTACCGTTTTGAGTAAATACAAAATTTGATGAAAAGACCAATAATAGGATTGGCAAATATTTGTTCATTTATTTGTTTTCAAATTACCGCCAAGGTGTTTGTATAACTTTCAGTTGGTGTTGGTTTGAAACTAAGATAGCTAAAATTTCCGAATCTTACATTTGCATGGTTGTTCCCACGGCATACAAAGACGCAATTGAAGTTATATGGTGTTAGCCACAGTGTTTTATCAATAATCTTCGATTAAAATTGATAATATTTTGAGTTCATCGCCTTCTGGCATTCCCAATTTCGCACCAAAAATTTCCTCAAATCTGTTAGGTGCATTGATAATTCTTTTCGTTTTTTATCGTTTTAATTTTCATATCTAAATTTCGTTAGCGTCTATTATATCAAATTTCGCGTGAGTTCCAATAAACCTTATCTCCCATATTTGATAGTAAAAATTAAATTTTATTATTAAACAATAATTATTTCCATTAATGCCAAAAACAATCCTATTATCTGCAAATTGGAATCACTGTCCATTAATACTTATATTCTATTCAGTCAACTCCATAAGCATTAAGGACAGTTCATTTGGCATGGTAATCATTGCGTCATGTCCTGTATTTAATGTCAAATAGTTCCACGCTGGGTCATTCTTAAGTTTGTCACTTCTATCTTTTAAAACCGAAAGTTGAGGGTTGGTACATGCGATATAAATCATGGGGACACCATTGCCGAAATTATGCTTTAGTTTTAAAGGTTGTCCAAAAGTCATATAGGGTTGAGGGGTTAATCGTTTATTAACCCATACTATCTGAGTAGTATCAGAAATGCCGAAATATGTGGATGATATAGGTTGGAAATGTACCTTTTTCTTAAAAATCTTTCTCTTTTTAAGTTGCTCTGATTCAGGTTCTGAAGTTATTGGGCTCTCTCCATCATGTACAAGCATTGCGTCGAGATAAATCAATTTGTTCAATCGTTCCGGAATACTATCTGCTACACCGGTAATTACAGAACCCGCATAACTATGCCCAACTAAAATCACATTTTCTAAATCTTCCATTAGTATTAAATTAATAATATCCAGAATATGCGTTTTAAGGCTTATACTATCATTCAGATTATGTTTATGTTCTCCCATACCACTTAAGCTCGGGGTATATGTAGCATAATCTTTGTCGACGAGGTTTTTCTTAACATTTTTCCAGCACCACCCGCCGTGCCACGCTCCATGTACTAAAACAAATGTGGGTTTATCGTTTTTTAATTGTGCAAACAAAGTTTGCATACTAAAAATCAGAATTAAAATTAAAAATGTTTTATTTTTCATGATATTAATTTTTGACAAAACTATTTATAATTAATACAGAGGTCAATATCTCACCCGAAAGTGAGTTAGACAGGTATAGAAATAAGAAATACTATGGCAAGTGAAATAAAAGTTCAGTCAACCAATTATGAAAATTTACGCATTCTAGCTGACTATTGTAATATTAATGGAATTCTAAAAAGAATAGGGCTACGCTGGAAAATGCAACTTTTGTATTGCATTTCTGAAGATGTTTATCAATTTAGTAAATTAAAGAAAATTTTCCCTACGATCTCTGATCAAGTGCTGGCTAAGCGAGTTACTGAGTTGCTTAAGGAAGAATTGATTTATAAGAGTGAAATACCTAATACTGTCCCTCAACAACTAAAATATTCTGTCACCGATAAAGGTGAGGAATTAATCAAAATAATACTCGATTTGCATAAATGGGGTGAAAAATGGGAGAAATAAGGTACTGTTTTTTATATTGTGGCTGACGGTTACGGCATGATCAGTTGGGGTTTTTGATACCCCAAACTATTCAGTTTAGCATTGACCTTTGATGTATGTTTTGTCTTTTCGTTTTATCACTTATACTCCTATTGCTTATAGCCGATGTGCCTGTTGCACAAGTTAGCAAAAAATTGATATAGTGTTGATACAAGTCCCAGTGTATCGACAAGAGTCCTGAAAAAATTAGCATCACTGCCTACCGCAAAGAGTACGAACGCAATATAACACGAGTGAACAGCTCACTGGGGCGTTATATGAAAGCCAAACGGCAAAGTGGTTTTTGGTGCCGTTACCCAATTTATGGACCTTGAAAAGTAAACACCATAGGCAGGCATAAGGCAGACCGACAAAGGCATGCGTCAGCCATAGTATATAACCTGAAAAAGTACCTGAGATTCATTCAAAAACAGGTAAAAATGGAGCGGAGATAGTATGTCGCTATTTTACATTAAAAACCGGCCTCTTTGCGCTCAAAAAATGGTTTTCAACCCCTGTAAAAAGCGCTCTTTATCCAGTTGGCTAAAAAAACAAAACCGCCTTAAAAAGTGGTTATGAAAGTTCCATGCTTTAAAATTTATGAGCTTGTGCAACGATTATCATTGTTTTGCTCTGGCTTTTTTCTCTTTTGTGTTCAATTAAATGATTGTCTAAACTCTAAAGGTGATTGTTTGGTCTTTGTCTTAAATAATTTACTAAATGATTGTAGGTGTTCAAAGCCTAATTCGTAGGCAATTTCACTTACTGATAAGTCCGTTGTAGATAGTTTTTCTTTGGCTTTTTCTATCAATTTGTTGTGTATGTGTTGCTGTGTGCTTTGTCCTGTCAATGTTTTAAGCAAACTACGCAAGTAAGTTGGCGATACGTTTAAGTTGTCTGAAATGTATTGAACTGTCGGCAAGCCTTTGGTTACCAAATCATCGCTGTTAAAATAATCAGAAAGTAATTTTTCCAATCGGTCAAGGATTTGATGATTGGTTATTTTTCGGGTAATGAATTGTCGTTGATAGAAGCGTTCTGCATAGTTCAGCAATGTTTCAAGATGCGAAATGATAATATCCTGACTGAACTTGTCAATATTTGCGTGGTATTCGTTTTTGATATTTTCTGCAATGCCGTTGATGAGCGATTCTTCCTTATCAGAAAGAAATAGTGCTTCGTTTACGGAATAATCAAAGAACTTGTATTTCTTTATTTTGTTTGCCAGCGATGTTCCCCATAAAAAATCGGGGTGCATAAATAGCATCCAACCTTCAAGGTTTGGTGGCACTCCGCCTGCTTCACCGTGTAAAATCTGTCCGGGCGACAGAAAAGCCATTAAGCCTTCGTCAAAATCATATTTTTGTTGGCCGTAAAGCAGATTGTTACAGCCTCTTTTCAGCGAAATGACATACAAATCAAACAGTACGGTATTTATATTAGAATTATTTTTCATTCCCGCCACATCAATGATGCCAATTAGTGGATGATGTGGCTTTGGAAGCCCCATTAAACGGTGTATTTCTGTTATGGATTGTATTCTGTATGGTTTTGTATTTGTCATTCTACAAAGTTAATTTTTAAACGGATATTTTAACCAAATCAATAGCAGCGGTAAAGCAAGAAAAGGGATTTCTATCAATGCCATCTTATAATTTCCTGCGTTGAGCGCCAAAGCTATAATAATAACAATGCTTATTGCATTAAGTATATTGCCTGGTAAAAAAGTTTTTGGAAATAAAATCAAAGCTCCGATAGAAATTATTGCAATGCCCATTGCAGGAAGATACAATTCTTTGATACCTAATTCTGTCATCAATCTTACAGATTCGGGATTTTTACTGACATTAAGGGCTCCCCAACCATTTCTGAAACTTAGAAAGGCTGAAAGTATAAGTAATACCAATGAAATCAGATGCTTTGCCATATTAATTGAAAATGTATGTTTGTAATAGATAATCACCTATCAAACCAATTGGTAGTTTATCATTAATTTTTATTTGCCTATTCATTTTGTTTTATCTTTTTAGAATTCAAATATTGAAATCGCCAATTTTAAGATGTGCTTATACTTTGGATAAGAGCCTGAAAAAGTACAGACTAAAATTCAACTTTTGCTAACTTTTGCGATATCTCCCATAATTTTAAAGAAACATTTATATCCTCTGCCCGGGCAGGTATTTTTGCGATAGAAGGAAATCCCCGGGTTTCATTCATTTTATTTGGCCCATAATAGAAACCTCCTTTAGCCTCCGGAGAAGTGGCTGCATATAATGTCGGCAATGCTCCTTGTGCAGATGGTTGGAACAAAAACGGAAGAAAAGTTCTCGCCATTCCTGCTGCACTCCATCGCCCAGCACCATTAATAAGTAGATTTGTTCGGGAAACACCCGGATGGGCAGCCATACTCTTTATGCCCCAACCGTGCTTTTCACTTTGTCGCTGAAGTTCTAAAGCAAACATCAGATTTGCAAGTTTTGCTTGGCCGTATGCTTTCATCGGAGAATACGAAGATTCTGACTGAAGGTCATCAAAATTGATTTCACCTTCACGATTCGCTACACTTGAAACGGTAACAACACGAGCATCAATTGATTTACGCAATAAGGGAAGTAGACGGGCGGTCAATGCAAAGTGACCAATATGGTTTGTACCAAACTGTAACTCAAAGCCATCAGCAGTTTCGAGTCGTTTTGGCGGTGTCATTACGCCCGCGTTATTTATGAGAAGATTGATGGCTTGCCCTTTCGAGGTCATTCTCAAAGCAAAAGCTTTGATTGAAGATAGATCTGCAAGGTCTATTTTTTCAAAACTCACTTTGGCTTTCGGGTTAATCTGATGTATCTTAGTCATAGACTCGGCTCCCTTTTGAGCGTTACGCCCCATTATTATCACATTCCATCCTGCTGATGATAACGCTAGCGCATCTTCATACCCAACACCTTCTGTACTACCGGTAATTACAGCTAAACCCCCGTTTTTTTGAGGAATATTAGATGTTGTCCAATTTTTCATTTCGTTTTGCATTTTATTGACTTTTGTTGATGCAAAGTTGCGACGGTTGCAAAAAACAGATTTAGCCTAAACGACTTTTGGTTTAGTCAAAAGTGATTTATCAATGAATACAGTCAAATTGTTTGGGCGGTAGGTGGGCTTTGATCAAATTCTTCCCGTATGGTGATTTTTTCTGTGTTGCCCAGTCAGGTATCTGCCTATCGATCGGGGTCGTCCTGTGCTTGTGTATGACTCATAAATATAAGTAATTCTAACCTATTCCTTATTCTCTCAAAACTTATATTTACCCCAATACACCTTTAAAATACAAACAAACGAAAGTCGAAATATCATCTTTCAGCCTGGTGAACACCCCATTAAAAAATGAGCATAAATAGCATTTTGCCACAACCGGGCCTATAGGGAATACCCCTTGTAATTTCATTTCAGAGTCTTTTAGAAACACAAAATGTTCACGAACTCCTGTAAAAAACAATGAGACTATACTGGGAGTAATTGTATTTTTACCTGGGGGTTCACAGGCAGAATTATTATCTTTCAAATGGATTTTCCGTTGTGAAAACATTCAAGGCGGGGCAACTTGCCTTTTTTATTTCCGTTTACTCTCCCGTATCCGGACCTTTTATTTTGCACTATTTCAAAAAAATAAATGTATATTGTACATATAAATTATATTCACATGTATTATCCGATCAAAACACTACTTTTCCGAAGTTTTGCACTCCTGATGCTTGCCTTAATACCGGCTTGCTCCGGGGAAAAAGAAACTTCCGCCTTTTTTACGGCTCCCTCCGAACATATACGGGTTGAGTTCGGACTTTCGGAAAACCGGGCCCCTTTTTACCTGGTAACCTACCGGGATTCCGTAGTTCTGGATACTTCCCGTCTCGGTGTAGTCCGGGAAGACGGGGATTTTTACAGCGGTCTCTCCCTGCTTTCCGTAACCGACGAAGGACAGGTGGAGGATCATTATCAATTGTTATACGGTAAGGAAAAAGATATATCCTACAAAGCGCATCGCTATGTTGCACACCTGGAGAATAAAGACGGGAAACCTATGGATATCGAATTCCAGTTGTCCGATGACGGGGTGGCTTTCCGGTATTATTTCCCGCATGCCTCGACTCCGCTCGACAACCAGGGTGAGGATAGTACCACTGTAATAATCCGGGAGGAAATGACTTCCTACAACTTCCCGGCAGATACACGAGCGTGGTTGCAACCTATGGCCAGGGCGAAAACCGGGTGGGAACGCTCCAATCCGTCTTATGAAGAAAATTACCTGGCGGAAGTCAGCCCGGACACCCCTTCCCCTATCGGTGAAGGCTGGGTTTATCCGGCGCTTTTCCGGAACGGGGATACCTGGGCATTGGTATCGGAAACCGCACCGGAACGCAATTTCTGCGCTACCCGGTTACGGTACCACGAGGAAGAAAAGGCTTACCAGGTAACTTTTCCGCAGGAGGAAGAAGTTTTTCCCGGCGGAGGGCTGTTACCGGAATCGCGCTTACCGTGGTATTCCCCCTGGCGCATCATCGCTATCGGCGACCTGAAGACCATAGCGGAATCTACGCTTGGCACCGACCTGGCGAAACCCGCACCGGAGGATATGGACATTTCCTTTATAAAACCCGGGGCGGCTTCCTGGAGCTGGGCGCTACTGAAAGACGAATCCATCACTTATGATATTCAAAAGGAATTTATAGATTATGCTTCGGAAATGCAATGGCCCTATTGCCTGGTAGATGTGAACTGGGACACGACCATCGGGTATGACAAAATAGCGGAGCTGGCCGGTTACGCACAACAAAAAAACGTAAAACTCATCCTGTGGTACAATTCGGCGGGAAGCTGGAACACCACACCCTATCATCCCCGGAACCAACTACTGACCGCGGAAAGCCGGCAGGAGGAATTCCGAAAACTCCGGGACATGGGAATTGCCGGGATCAAGGTGGATTTTTTTGGCGGTGACGGACAATCCATGATCGCCTATTACCACGACATTTTTAAGGATGCCGCCGAATACCGGCTGATGGTCAATTGTCACGGTACCACCCTTCCCAGGGGCTGGCAACGGACGTATCCGCACCTGGTTACAATGGAATCGGTAAAAGGCTTTGAATTTATCACCTTCGACCAGGCCAATGCCGACCAGGCCCCGGAACATTGTGCGATACTGCCTTTTACCCGCAATGTCTTCGACCCGATGGACTTTACTCCCATGTCGCTGACGGAAATCCCGAATATAGACCGGAAAACCACCAAAGGCTTTGAACTGGCGCTTCCCGTACTTTTCCTTTCCGGTGTGCAGCATATAGCAGAAACCGCAGAGGGCATGTCGCAGGTGCCGGATTATGTAAAAGAATATCTCAAAGCCCTGCCGACGGATTGGGAAACGTCCCGGTTTATTGACGGTTACCCCGGGAAATACGCGGTATTTGCCAGGAAAAAAGGGAAACACTGGTACGTATGCGGCATCAACGGGGAAGATTCGGAAAAAGAACTCGATCTCGATCTCTCTTTTATAAATGCTGATGTCGGGTATATGATAACGGATGATAAAGAGGCGCAAAGCTTTACCAAAAGCGACCTTTTCCCCGATGAAAAAATTTCGGTAATCATGCAGCCTTACGGCGGATTTGTGATGAAGTTCTGATACGTTAAAATATACTTTTATCCACTTCCGGACTGTTGAAGAACATTCGGATAAAATGTAGAAATCGGGTAGTTTTTTAGTTCGGATTCGTTTCTATGGAATTCTTATATTTTCTATTAGAAGTGATACACTCTTTAATAAACTTGTTTTAATAGTTAAAGAGTTTAGAAACACGGGGAAACAAAATTTAAACAGTTTCTTAACTTTTTACACGTTTACTTTTTAGCTGTCTTTACACCAGTATTCCCCTTCCCGTACCTTGCGATATATCGAATTTCAGCTTCTGTGTATCCTCCATAACTCAGAACTAAAAAACCCAAAAATCATTAAATTTATCCCGGGTATTCCCTAATAAAAAAAGAAGCCCCGAAAGGCTTCTTTAATTTTATGTCCCGGTACGGGAATTCTGCTTACCACTGGAATAGCGGTCTTGTCTTCATCAGGCTATTGACTTTTTCCCTTACCTCATCAATAACGGCATCATCGGCGTGGTTCATAATAACCTCATCAATGAGTTCCACTACGGTCTCCACATCAGCTTCTTTTAAACCCCTTGTGGTAATAGCGGAGGCACCGATACGGATTCCGGAAGTAACGAAAGGTGATTTATCGTCAAACGGCACCATGTTCTTGTTCACGGTGATATCCGCTTTAACCAGGGCTTCTTCGGCTTCTTTACCCGAAATATCCTTGTTTCTGAGATCTATAAGCATCATATGGTTATCCGTACCGCCACTGATCACTTTATAACCTTTTTCTACAAACAGTTTGGCCATGGTCTGCGCATTTTTCCTTACCTGGAGTGCATAATGCAGGAATTCATCGGTAAGTGCCTCTCCGTAAGCAATTGCTTTGGCAGCGATAATATGCTCCAGCGGACCACCCTGGTTACCCGGGAATACGGCACTGTCCAGCAACGAAGACATCATGCGCGGTTTTCCGTTTTTAAGGGTTATGCCGAAAGGATTTTCAAAATCTTTCCCCATCATTATCATACCACCTCTGGGACCGCGCAGGGTTTTATGGGTAGTAGTAGTTACAATGTGGCAATGCGGAATCGGGTCGTTGAGTATGCCTTTGGCGATCAGCCCGGCAGGATGCGAAATATCGGCAAACAATATGGCGCCAATACTATCGGCTATTTCCCGGAAACGTTTGAAGTCTATATCCCTGGAATATGCGGAAGCTCCGGCAATAATAAGCTTGGGCTGCTCTTTTTTAGCTATTTCTTCAATTTTATCGTAATTGAGCGTACCGGTCTCTTCATCCACTCCGTAGAAAACAGGATTATAGAGTTTACCGGAAAAATTCACAGGCGAACCGTGTGTAAGGTGTCCCCCGTGGGACAGGTCAAAACCGAGGATCTTATCGCCCGGGTTCAGGCAGGCGTGATATACCGCCGTATTGGCCTGGGATCCGCTATGCGGCTGTACGTTGACCCATTCGGCACCAAACAGGGCTTTGGCTCTTTCAATAGCTATATTCTCCACTTCATCCACTACTTCACACCCTCCGTAATAGCGTTTTCCGGGATACCCTTCGGCGTATTTATTGGTCAGTACCGAACCGGCCGCTTCCATGACCTGCCCGCTTACGAAATTCTCCGATGCTATCAGTTCCAGTCCGTGTAACTGGCGTTCCTTTTCGGCTTCAATCAGTTCAAAAATCTGTTCGTCTCGTTGCATTATTTTTAAGTTCAAAGTTCAATAATCAGTGTCCGGTTGTCCGTCGTTTTCAAGAACATGAGGAGTATTCGAAACAACTTTCTCAAAGAAATGCCAAAAATAACAAATACATTCGGTAAATTGGTCGAAAATAATATCTTTGAATACAATTTTATCAAACATAAATTAACAATTTTATTATGCCTATCACCGCGAACGACCCGCAGAGAAAGTCCTGGATACAGGTAGACAAGGATTCTGATTTCCCCATCCAGAATATCCCTTTCGGTGTTTTTCTCACCAGGGACGATGTGATAACCATCGGTACCAGGATTGGGAATACGGCTATAGACCTCGGCGCCCTGCACCAGCTCGGATACTTTGAAGGTATTCCGCTTACGGATGATATTTTTTTGCAGGACAGCCTTAACGATTTTATTTCCGACGGAAAAAAAACCTGGCGACTGGTACGTAACCGCATCGCCGAACTATTCGATATAAATAATCCTGCCTTACAGGAAAATCAGGGACACAGACATATTGTACTCTTTACCCTGGACGAAATAGAAATGCAACTCCCGGTACAGATCGGGGATTATACGGATTTTTACAGCAGCAAGGAACACGCCACCAATGTAGGCAAGATGTTCCGCGATCCGGACAATGCCCTGCTGCCCAACTGGCTCCACATTCCGGTAGGTTATCACGGCAGGAGCTCGTCTATTGTCCCTTCCGGTATTCCGGTACGCCGTCCTATGGGGCAAACCATGCCTCCCGGGGAAACGACCCCGGTTTTCGGTCCGTCGAAACGGGTGGATTTTGAATTGGAAATGGCCTTTATCACCACAGATGCCAACCAGCTTGGCGAACCTATTCCGGTAAAAGAAGCGGAAGATTACATCTTCGGTATGGTCCTCTTTAACGACTGGAGTGCACGGGACATCCAGAAATGGGAATACGTACCGCTGGGGCCTTTCCTGGCCAAGAATTTCGCGTCTTCCATTTCTCCCTGGATCGTTACCCTCGATGCCCTGGAACCTTTCCGTGTAGCCGGGCCAAAACAGGAACCCGTCCCCCTTCCCTACCTGCAATACGAAGGAAAAAAGAGTTTTGACATTGAGCTGGAAGTGATTCTTACCCCGGAAAACAGCGAACCGGTAACTGTGTCCAGGAGTAATTTCAAATACATGTACTGGACGATGGCGCAACAGTTAGCCCACCATACCGTCAACGGGTGTAATGTGATATCCGGGGACCTGATGGGAAGCGGTACCATATCCGGCCCTACGCCGGACAGCTACGGCTCCATGCTGGAACTTAGCTGGAGCGGAAAAAAACCTTTGAAGATGAAAGACGGCTCCGAGAGGAGTTTTATCGAGGATGGAGATACCGTTACCATGAAGGGTTTCTGTAAAAACGAACATGTGCGTATCGGTTTCGGGGAAATTTCTACGAAATTGCTGCCTGCTCCCGGGGAAAAACGAAAATAACGACAACCGGTATAAACAGATATATGCCCGGACGCTTTACCTGTATGCTATTACAGACCGTGTCCGGGCATTTTTTATTTCTTGGAAAACATACTCATGCCCGACGAAATAGCCATAAGACCAGGAAAACCGGAAGATATTCCGGAATTGCAACAACTGTTCTCCAATACTATACTTTCCGTTTGTCGCACAGATTATACGGCCGAACAAACACAGGCATGGGCTTCAGGCATTGAAAATAAAAGCCGGTGGCAAAAAGTACTTGCCGAACAGTTTGTACTGGTCGCTGAAGACCAGGAAAACATTACCGGTTTCTGCACTCTCCGGAATTATAATTACATAGATTTCCTGTTTGTACATCACAGATATCAACGAAAGGGAATAGCACAAAAATTGTACGGTGAAATAGAAAAAGAAGCCCTGCGGAACAGACAGACAAAACTAATAGCAGATGTCAGCAAAACGGCAAAACCTTTCTTTGAAAAATGCGGGTTCGGAATTGTGAAGGAACAGGTGGTCACTATAAAAGGGACGGAACTCACCAATTATTTTATGACAAAGACTTTATAATTTCACATCCTCCCTACAGATTCTCTACTTCGGATACTTTTTATAATCGTAGTTAGCTTTCCGAAAGAAGTTTTTATATATTTAAAACCGGAATACTCCCGTAAAACCGGGCTTTTCGGAGATTTGTATTCTGACTGACTGATTTTTCTTAGTATATGACAAAATTCAATACCGCAGGATTTTCCTCTGCCGGACAGGCTGAGACGGGTGGATCGCTTTGTGAAACGGGGAGTTTTGACCAGCCCGAACTTTGGCGTATTTGCCTTTACGTTTAAGGCTATTCCTATGGTTGGGGATTTCAAACCCTCCCCCCGTTGCTACACTCGGGTACCTCCCTTCTCCCGATAATCATCGGGATGAAGGGAGGAGCTTTTTTGGTTTTTAATAAGATATAGAACATAAGTCTTTTCAGACTATTATAGCAATAACTAAATGACATTGCCCTTTAGAGGTAGAGTAAAACTGATTTTGTCGAATACTAAACCAATTTTTATAAAAAACTAACTACCATGAAAATTCGATTATCCTTAATTCTTGTCTTTTGTTCCGTTCTTTGTGTTGCACAGACCGATTCCCGTATTTATGATATTGTGAACGCAGTTTCGGCCGAAAGGATCGAAAAGGACATTCGCACGCTGGCCGGTTTCGGTACCCGGAACACTTTTAGCGACACGGTTTCCGAAACCCGGGGTATAGGCGCTGCACGACGGTGGATCAAAGCGGAGTTTGACAAGATCTCCAAAGACTGCGACAATTGCCTGGAGGTATTTTACCAGAAAGACCTCGTTACTCCGAAAGACGGCAGTCGTATTCCTCATGATGCCTGGGTGGTCAACGTGGTAGCTATACAGAAAGGCACCAAATATCCCGATCGCTATATCATAATGAGCGGGGACATAGATTCCCGCGCATCCGATGCAACAGATTATGAAACGGACGCCCCGGGCGCCAATGACAATGCCAGCGGTATGGCCGGCGCCATAGAGGCAGCAAGGGTATTGTCCGGATATAAATTTGAGAGCAGCGTGGTCTACGTAGGCTTGTCCGGTGAAGAGCAGGGACTTTTTGGCGGTAAAGGATTAGCCGGATACGCCAAAAAGAACAACTGGGAGATCATTGGTATATTCAATAACGACATGATAGGTAATATCGAAGGCGTGGACGGTGTCACAGACAACCGCACCTTCCGTATTTTCTCCGAGCCTGTTCCTCCCACGGAAACCGAAGAACAGCGAAAAATGCGACGGTTCTACGGCGGGGAAGTCGATGGTATTTCCCGGCAACTTGCCCGGTATATCCATAAAACGGTACGGACCTATATGCCGGAAATGAATCCTATGATGGTTTATCGCCTGGACCGTTTTGGCCGGGGCGGGCATCACCGTCCCTTCAACGACCTGGGTTATGCCGGAGTGCGTATTATGGAGGCCCATGAAAATTACAACAGGCAGCACCAGGATATCCGTACGGAGAATGGCATTGCATACGGGGATGTCATAGAAGGTGTAAATTTCGACTATGCCAAAAAACTCACTGCTGTCAATGCCATTAATCTTGCCGCACTGGCCTGGGCTCCTCCCGCTCCTTCTGAAGTCGCCATAGGGGGTATTGTAGAAGCTTCCACCAAATTAAAGTGGAACAAGGTCAGCGATCCCAATGTGAAGGGATATAAAATATACTGGCGCTATACGACCTCCCCACAATGGGAGTTCAGCCGTTTCGTAGGCGATACCGATCACTTTACCCTCGAAGGCATTGTCATTGACAATTTCTATTTCGGCGTGGCGACCGTCGGTAAGGACGGGCATGAAAGCGTTGTCGTATTTCCTTCGGAAACCTTCCGGGATTAATCCGCACAATCCATTCCTATCGGGGAACCGTCGGGTATTTTAGACACCGGCAGTTCCTCAAATTCTTCCGGCCGTTCCATAAAGCGCTCTATACGGTCTATACATTCCGCAGCATAGGGACCGTCCGCTCCATCCTGGATATTGCCGGACAACCATTCGCTGATCTCCATCAGTTTATCCCTGGCTATGGCATTTACCTGCGGATAAGCTTTATCCTGCTTTACCAGGTTCATCAGATAGTAAAGTACCCGGAAGTTTACCATGTGCTGCACTTCTTTCCTGTAGGTGTCCTTATAATTCTTTTTGAATGTAGCCGCAATCAGTTCGTCCAGGACCTCTTCCAGTCCGGGAAGTCTCTTATCAAGTGCTTTTTGTTGTACCAGGCGCGATGCCCTTTCGGGATGCAATAAAAAGGACAAAGTAAAGTCTCCCGCGGTTTCAGCCGCTCCGAGGGCGTCGAAGGCTACACCGGTTTTACCGGAAAACGATTCTCTTGTTCGCGGATATCCCTTTGCCCGTGGCGGGAACAACTCCAGTTTATCTTCCGGAATAGCCAGTATCCCGGCGGAAAGGGTTTTCAGTACGGATTTGAGCGCTTTTTGCTGCATCCCCTTATCCAGCATTTTTGTGACCAGTTGACCATCCCCTTTTACGGCATAGTTGTAGTCCAGTCCGCCGATAACTTTGGTCGCCGCCTCAGCCTGGTAACGGTGGAAGAAATACAACGGAACGAAAACGTCTTCCAGTACGGAATACGCTTCCCCGCTTGGTATATTATCTACCGAAAAATTCCGGATGGCTGTTTCTCTCAATTCCAACACACGATCCAGTTCCGTCGCCGGGTCCTCACCGCTGTCCCACAAATGCGCATAGGCATGGGCTCCTCCGTGGGCACGGGCATCCGCATCGGATATATATCTCAATCCGCGGGACTGTGCTTCTTTCAATATTTTTTCCAGCGCTGTCCTTTCGTCCGTTCCTTTGACAAAATCGGAATAGGCATAGGCTACGGTTACTTTATCCCAATCACCAATCCCCTTATCATAGGCATCGGAAAGGTCGGGTTCCCCGTTTTTAAGGGTAACCAGGGGATGCGGATAATCCATTACCGATGCCCTGTCGCTGATACTTGCGGAAAAATTATGCGCAAATCCGAGCGTGTGCCCTATTTCGTGCGCCGACAATTGCCGTATCCGGGCCAGGGCCATATCGAGCATGGCCTGGTGATTATCGTCCCTTTCCGCGAAGGGTTTGTTCATAAGCGCCTGTGCTATGAGAAAATCCTGCCGTATACGAAGACTTCCCAGGCTTACATGTCCTTTGATGATTTCCCCGGTCCGCGGGTCTCTTACGCTGGCGCCATAGCTCCATCCGCGGGTAGAACGATGCACCCATTGTACCACGTTGTACCGGACATCCATAGGATCGGCATCTTCGGGCAGCACTTTCATCTGAAAGGCGTTTTTATACCCTATACTTTCAAAAGCCTGGTTCCACCACTTCCCGCCTTCGAGAAGCGCTGACCTCACCGGTTCCGGCGTTCCGGGATCAAGATAATATACTATAGGCTCTACCGCTTCACTTACGGCTGCTTCGGGATCTTTCTTTTTCAGCCGGTGCCGGGCAATATACATCTTAAGCATGGGTTCGTAGACCGGGGTAGCGTAATCGTAATAGGAGACAAAATTCAACCCGCTTCCGGGTATGAACCTCCGCGGTGTATAACCGTCACCGGGAAGTTCCACAAAAGAATGATGTTGTACGACAGATACCAGCCTGGCATCCGGCGCAACGGAACGTATTTCTTTCCCCTTGGGCTCTCCCTCAAAGGTAAGCAGGGCTTCGAATTCGGAATTTTCGGGAAAAGCCCTGATCCGTTCCAGGGCAAGAGCGCTTTTGCTCTTATCCAGTTTATAGGTCCCCTGTTTCTTCTCCTTTAACCGGGTGGCCACCCCATGCGCGTCCCGCAACAGGAAATCCGTAAAATCGATAATATAGCTGCCGTTGCGTTTTTCCTTGATCTCAAAACCGAATATGACCGACCTGGCAAAGGCCTGCTCGACCGAACGGCGCTCTGTTTCATTTTCGGTAATGGCCCGGTATTTCATGTTGGGCTGGATGAGAAGCAGCTTATTGCCTTCTTTTTTAAAGTATACCACCTGTTCATTGCCCAACTGTCCGCGGTCCAGCCCTATATCGTTACTCCCCACCCCGTTACTCAGGGAATAAACATACAGGAATTCGGTTTCGGGTTTGTCTACTTCCAGGTAGATCTTTCCTTCTTCATCGTCGTAATAAAAATCAAAATAACCGGTGAATTTTTTAAGGTCTTTCTTTTTGTCCAGGAACTGTGCCTGTAGCACTCCTGCCGAAAGCAGCAGGGTGAAGAGAATAATCTTTTTCATGCAATATGTCAGTTAGTCAGTTAGGACCATAAATTTATGATAAATAATTTTTACTGCACCGCGTAAATGTTATTTTTGCCGGGGAATACCCATTGACGGAAGACGTCAGTGGCAAAAAAGAACTCAAAAAACAGATATGGTTACAACAGAACAGGTGAAAAGCCTTATGGAACGCCTTGGCGCGTTAAGGAGGTATCTTTGACATTGATGCCAAGCTTATTGAAATACAAAACGAAGAAGAAAAAACTTTTGCTCCCGATTTCTGGGACAACCCCAAAGAAGCGGAGGCGCTGATGCAGTCGCTCCGCAGTAAAAAGAAATGGGTAGAAGGCTACGAAGAAGCCAAAGCTCTTGTGGGTGACCTGGAAGTACTGTACGATTTTTACAAGGAAGGAGAAACCGAAGCAGAAGAGGTAAAATTACAGTATACAAACACGGTAGACCATATAGAGCACCTGGAATTTAAAAACATGCTTTCGGAAGAAGGTGATGTCATGAGTGCCGTATTACAGATCACCGCCGGTGCCGGGGGTACGGAAAGCTGTGACTGGGCCGCGATGCTCATGCGTATGTACCTCATGTGGGCGGAATCCCAGAAATACAAGATAAAGGAACTCAATTACCAGGGAGGTGATGTTGCCGGGATAAAAACGGTGACCCTGGAAATCGAAGGAGAATATGCTTTTGGCTGGCTAAAAGGAGAGAACGGGGTACACCGGCTGGTACGTATATCACCTTTTGACAGCAATGCCAAACGCCACACTTCTTTTGCTTCGGTTTATGTATATCCCCTTGCAGACGACAGCATAGAAATAGATATCAACCCTGCGGACATTACCTTTGAGACCATGCGTTCCAGCGGTGCGGGAGGACAAAATGTAAACAAGGTGGAAACCGCCGTACGTCTGCGCCACCACCCCACGGGAATTGTCATTGAAAATTCCGAAACCCGGTCGCAACTGGACAACAAGACCAAAGCCATGCAACTCCTGAAGTCACAGCTCTACGAAATAGAACTGAAAAAACGACAGGAAAAGAGGGCCGAGATCGAGGCCGGGAAAATGAAGATCGAATGGGGTTCCCAGATAAGAAACTACGTCATGCACCCATACAAACTGGTTAAGGATGTAAGAACATCCAAAGAATCTACCGATGTAGACGGGGTGATGAACGGAGAAATAGATCCTTTCCTCAAAGCCTACCTTATGATGATGGGCCAGAAGGAAGAGTAAGTTTCGAGTTACAGGTTATCAGGTTACAGGTTTACAAGTTACAAGTTTACAGTTCAGGTTTCAGATTTGCAGTTCCGGGTTGCAGTTTGGGCAAAGAACAAAGCGAGGTGGCAGCTTGTCCCGAACATAGTTCGGGACAAGCTGCCAGTTCAGCAGTGTAAACTTGTAATCTATAATCAAAATCAGGTTTTGTCCGCTCTCTAAAATCTTAAATCTAATATCTAAAATAGGGATCATGTTAAAAATATATCACAATCCGCGTTGCAGCAAATCCCGGCAGGGACTTGCCCTACTGGAAGCATCCGGTAAAGAATTTGAAGTTGTTAAATACCTGGAAGACGTCCCTTCGGAGAAAGAACTCCGTGAGATCATAAACCTCCTGGGGATTTCCCCTATAGACCTCGTTCGGAAGAACGAAAGCATCTGGAAAGACAATTACAAAGGGAAGGACCTCTCTGATGCCGAGATTATCAAAGCCATGACAGATCATCCGAAACTGATAGAAAGACCTGTTGTGATATCCGGGAAAAAGGCGGTAATAGGCCGGCCACCGGAAAATATCAAATCCGTCCTGTAAAGGAAATGTCATTTAGGCTACTACGGAGGCAGGGAAATTGTGCCTTAGTTATTAGGTTATTAAGTTAATGAGTTATTTAGACAACACCTATAAACTGAATAACCTAATAACTCAATAACCCAACTATAATTTTTCCCACTACTAAAGTGTGATATACAGACTTTACCGAAGGGCTGCAATAATTCCGAAGCAAGGTTTTAGCCCCTCAACCGGGACTAATAAAGTGTTTTCAAATCGTGTTCTTCCAGGATATCGTTATATTCCGGCAGTATCCGCAGCAGGGCAATATCTTCTATACTATTTAGTTTACCCACATCTTTGAAGCCCTGGTTCAAAAGCTGTTCCAGATAGAAGAGCGCCATTCCGTATTCGCTTTTCTTCACACTGTAACGCAATACTTCGAGATAAGCATCTTGCTGTTTGGGATCGAGCAGGACCATAAAAGCATTGGCGAATAACAACCGGTCCGTCTTGGTACTATCCAATGCAGGTATGGTTTCCTTCATAACTGCTTTCAGCATATTCTTTAAGCGCTTAGCCATCTTCGCCCTGGCCGCGTTATCTTCTTTTTCCATTTTCTCCAGGGAAAGCATTTCTTCTTCCCAGGAAGGAAGTTGCCCGACGTTCCCGTTGGAAAGGTCATCGGACAGGAAAGTCAGGTAATCGGTCATATAGTAGCTTTCTTCTTCGGTAATACCGTAATTGTCGTTACGTTGTTTCCTGAACTGCCTGTTCTTACGAATTTCTTTTTTTCGCTCGCGGAATACATCTTTCTCCACATAATTGCTGTAATTACTCATCAACTGGTCCACATCCTCAAAAGCATATAGGGCCTGCCCTATACGTTCGGTCTTCCTGTTGAAATCCAGATCGGCTCTAAACAACGAATCCACCATTTTTTCACCGCCGGGAACCGCTCCCTTTGCAATAGCTTTTATCGTCAATGTACGTATAGCCTTGTCCATATAATCCGCAGGCGGGTAATAGGAAGAACCATCGTATACCAACAAATCCGCCTGAAATTTTTTCCTGTTCAGTATACTTACGGTACTTTGCATCTCCCGGAAATTTCCATCCTCGTCTCCCACAAGACCTATAAACAGAAAATTGTTTTTTTGAGGTTCGTAATTTTTATTTCCAGGTAAGGCCGCCCCACAGGCTATCACACCATCCACATCTCCGGATATGGCCGCAATTGCGGTAGCCAATCTGCCACCACCGCCATAACCGGAAGTATAAATCCGTTTGCTGTCTACAGGAAAGGTTTTCAGTACCACCTCAAAAAGCCTTTTAGCGATATAAAAATTCTCTTCGTAAGACGTATTCTGCACGTTATTTGCCCCGACAAGAATGAAGTTTTTCCCCGCGGGAGCAGCAGTAAAGGTTTCCAGTCCTTTTTTCCCTTTTCCCTCGATATCAAAAACAAAAATGACCGGCCATTTCTTCTCCGTCGTATAGTTTTCGGGGAGGTAGATGGCATAATTTATAAGTTCGGAACCGGGTACAGGAACAGCATCGGTAATAACACCTTTTGACAAGTGTAAATCCTGGGCTCTTCCGGAAAAAAAACAAAGGAAAAGTAAAAAAAGTAAAATAAGAAGTCCGTTTTTTATCGGTAAGTCACGCATACTTTCATCTTGAATAAGTAAGTACAAGATAATTCAAAAAAGAAGATTAAAAAAATAAATCACGCCGGATAGACAGGAAACTTTCTTTTGATTTCATCCTAAAACCATGCTGTAAAAGCCTGGAAAAGAGCGACAGGAAAGCCTCTCTTCCGGGCCTTAATACTATTTAGAAGATCCGGACTACAATGAAATTTTAGTTCCCAGTAAATCCAGGAACGCTTTGATAAAGGTTGGATGGCCGGGCCATGCCGGTGAAGTTACGAGGTTTCCGTCCACTACCGATTCGGTGGGCGGCACCTCTTTGTAGGTACCCCCGGCAAGGGTTACTTCCGGTCCCACTGCCGGGTAAGCTGTGAGCGTTCTTCCGGAAACCACCCCGGCAGTGGTGAGAATCTGGATACCATGGCATATGGCTGCTACGGGAAGGTCTTTATCAAAAAAGTATTTTACAATATCCAGTACTTTCGAATTTAGTCGCAAGTATTCCGGGGCACGTCCTCCTACCACGACCAGGCCATCATAATTTTCAGGCTTTATTTCATCGAAAGTATAACTGAGCTGGAAATTATGACCTGGTTTTTCCGAATATGTCTGGTCTCCTTCAAAATCGTGAATTGCCGTTTTTACCGAATCTCCTTTCTTTTTACCGGGACACACGGCATGTACTTCATGACCTACCATCAAAAGCATCTGGTAGGGTACCATAGTTTCGTAATCTTCTGCGAAATCACCGGTTATTAACAATATTTTTTTCATCTGTTATTTTTTATTTGTTTTTAATAGGTCATCCCGATGGTTATCGGGAGGTTTGAAAATTTTGTTAATAGGTATTTCATAAGAATGTTTAGTATTAATATTTACAATGTCCGGGATAAGAAGGAGGTCCCGGTCCGGGCCATAAAAAACCCTTAGCTTTCATTTTCTCCGGCACTGTTTTCCCGTACCTTCGGAACTACCTAAATATACTAAAAAAAACAGGGGTAACAGATACCCCCGGAAGATTTTAACCTTTATTTAATTTTTGACATACTGCAGGTTGAGCAGCAGCTTTACCTCATCACCTACTACAATGCCCCCGGTTTCGGTAACCCCGTTCCATTCCAGTCCGAATTCTTTCCGGTTCAGTTTTCCCGTCACTTCAAATCCGGCTTTGGTGTTGCCGTAAGGATCTACCATCGTCCCTCCGTACTCGGCTTTCAACACTATGGGCTTTGTATTCCCGCGAATGGTGATATCTCCTGTAATTTCATAGGTGTCTTCCCCTGTTTTTTTAAACCCGTTAGACACAAAAGTGAGTTGGGGGTGGGTATCCGCATCAAAAAAATCTCCGGATTTCAAGTGAGTATCCCTATCCTTATTATTCGTGGAAATACTGTCCGCATCAGCTTCAAAAACCGCCTTCGTATTTTCAAACCCCTCCCCATCCGTTTCCAGTCCTCCCGAAAAAGAGGTAAATTGTCCGGTTACGGTAGAGATTACCAGGTGTTTCACTTTAAATTGTACTTCGGAATGCGCGGGGTCTATACTCCACGTTGTTTTTTTTGTTGTTTCCATTTTTCTGCTTTTTATAATTCAACCAATTTTTTTTTTAGTTCGCAACAAAATTTGTTTTATGCAGGTTTATCGGTAAATCAGGTTCCCTTTAGATGGGGTAAAATCCCGATCCCGATATGTATCGGGGCTTTCGGGAGAGGAAATCCACCCAGATCGAATTTTGTCAGGTACTAAACATTTTTTTCTTAATCCTATTCGGGCAAAGGCACATATGTGTTATCTCCCGAAACTTCCGGGAATCGTTTTTCTTTCCAGTCTTCTTTGGCTCTTTCTATGGTTTCCCTGTCGGAAGAAACAAAATTCCAGTAAATATGCCTTTCTTCATCCAGGGGCTGACCGCCGAATAACAGAAGATGTGTACCTTTTTTCACCTGTAATGCACATTGATTATCCAGTTTGGATACGAGCATATTCCCTGCCCCCACTTCCTGATCACAGGCGTTGACCTGTCCTTCTACAATGCAAATACCTATTTCCCCTTTCAGGTTACCGGCGATATCGAGAGCAAAATCCTCTTCTGCCTTTACGGAAACCATAAACAGGTCGGAATAGGTGGGGACGGGCGACTTTTTGCCGAACCCTTCTCCCGCTACCAGAGTAAAAAAGGCTCCATCCTCACTCCATGCCGGTAGTTCTTCCTTGGAGACATGGTAAAACTCAGGCTCCATGTTCTCTAGTTTTTCAGGAAGCGCTATCCATATCTGGTAGCCATGCATGGTAAATTCGTGACCTTGTCTCATATCAACCGGGGTCCTTTCGGTATGTGTCACTCCTTTCCCGGCCACCATGAGGTTTACCGATCCGGGACGGATGCGTTGCTCCGTACCTATACTGTCCCTGTGCATAATCTCTCCTTCCAGGAGATACGTAAGTGTAGCCAGGCCAATGTGCGGATGCTGGTCTACATCCATATATTTTTTGGGGCCCAGCTTTTCAGGTCCCATATGGTCTATAAATATAAACGGGCCCACCATTCGCTTTTTGCGGAACGGGATCAGGCGGCCCACCAGGAAATCTCCTATATCCCGGCTTCTTTCTTCGATGATAAGATCGGTATTGGACATCTGTTAATTTTATTTTTTCAGGCAAGAACATCCTGCCATTCGGTTACTTTTTTGAATGTTGCATTGGCAAACGGGCACAAAGGTACTACCTTGATGCTATTTTCCCTGACATAACCCACCAGTGCTTCCAGTAGCTTTTTGCCTATACCCTGTCCTTTCAGGGACTCATCTACCCCGGTGTGATCTATGATCATTTTTTTATCGCCGGCCATGACATAAGTCATTTCCGCCAGGCGCTTTTTGTCTACTTTATAAACAAAAGCGCCTTTGGTATCATTGTGAAGATGTTTTATCTCTCCCATTTTGTGTACATATAAGATGGTTTCTATAAATATACTAAACTTCCTGCTCTTTTCCAGACGAAAAGCCGGTTATATCAGGGCAGACACATTATAAGATTATTTTGCCCAGATTTCAGAAATTCCGCATTCTTTTCAGAGGAATAACGGGATTTCGGCATTTGCCGGGCGGATTTTTCTTTGTCCCAGCTAAAGGGAGGAAAAATCCTTGATTATGAAAAAGCTTTACCTCTATTATACCAGGATGGAGCAGGACATGATTTTGGATGTACTGGTCCTGGTAATTATATGGCCATCGGTACTTCCATCAGGAGGAATTGCGTATCGCTTTCGGCTTCAATGGTTATTTTTTCGGTATCCCATACGCCGTAAGCGTCTCTTTTCCCCAGGGATTGTCCGTTGACATTAACCGCTCCTTCAATAACAAAGAGATATATGCCGTTCCCTTCTTTTTTCAGGTTGTAGTCCCTTGCCGTCCCTTTGTCAAAGTCTCCCAGGTGAAACCAGGCATCCTGGTGTATCCATGTTCCCTGGTCATCCGCATCAGGGGACACCACCTGGTACAGCTCGTTCTTTTCCCGATAATCTTCTATAGATATCTGGTCGTACCGCGGTTCTGCATTCCTCTTGTTGGGGATCAACCATATCTGTAACAGGTTGGTTTCTTCATCTTTATTCGGGTTATACTCGCTGTGAAAAACACCCGTCCCGGCGCTCATTACCTGTATTTCCCCGTTTTTGATGCGGCCTGTGTTTCCCATGCTATCCTTGTGTTCCAGGTCTCCGCGCAAAGGAATGGTTATGATCTCCATATTATCGTGCGGGTGCATCCCGAACCCCATGCCTCCGCTTACAATATCGTCGTTAAGTACCCGCAGGGAACCGAAGTTCATCCTGTCGGGGTTGTAGTAGTTGGCAAAACTAAAACTGTGATGGGCGTTCAGCCAGCCGTGATCGGCATGACCTCTTGTATCTGCCCGGTGCAATGTTGTTTTCATGATTATATTCCTTTTTTTGTTCTGTACAAAGTTGCGAACAATAAAGGCACGGGGAAATACAAGAATACGGGAAAGGCTTATAAAAACACGATCCGGAACTATTTCCTGAAGTCCGAAGGGGACATTCCCGTACATTTTTTAAAGAAGCTGCTAAAATGGGCAGGTTCGGAAAAACCCAGTGCATAGGCTATTTCTTTTTGCGGTTGCCCGGAAAAGTAAAGCATGCGGCGGGCGGCAATTGTGATGCGGGACTGTAAATATTCTTTAGCCGTCTTGCCTATGAGGGACTTTACGGTGCGGTTGAGATGATCGGGGGTAACATGAAGGGCATCTGCATATTGAGAAACCAGGTGCCATTCCGTGAAGTGTACCTCCACCAATTGCTTGTAATCTCTGAACAGGATTCCGCCGGCATGAAGTTGTTGCGGATTTTCACCGTGCAGGGAGCACAGGTTATTACAGGATATAAGAAAAAGCCGTAGCAGAGAGCCTATCCCCTGGGAACGGAACTTCATGTTCCTGTTGCTCCATTCCATCATTTGTTCGCAATAAGCACTCAACTGTTGTAGTTGCTGTTCTGCCAATAGTAAAGGCGGCGCTTCCCCGTAATCCTTAAACAAATTGATATCGTCTATAAAACAGGAGTCTATCTGGTTTTCTGTCATAAAACGGGTAGAGAAGGTTATCACATAGCCATTGGATTTCTCCTTCTCCACTATCTGATGTACCTGCCCGGGACTTATAAAATATACCTGTTTGTCCGAAAGCGGGTATTCTGTAAAATCTATGCTGTGCTTCCCGTTACCTTTCTTCACCAGTACAATGATATAATAATCGTGCCGGTGGGGTTCGTCCGCTTTCCCGAAGTTCTCTTCATAGATATCTTCCATCGTACGGATACGAAAGATCATCCGGCTGTCTGCCGGATCTACATCGTTATATGTTTTAATGAGGCTCACCCTGTTTTTTTACCTCGTCTAAGATACTTCTTTTGGCAATTACGCAGGGCAAACGCATTAAAAAAACTATAATGGTAACGTTTACCAGTTATAGGTTACAGGTTGCAGGTTGCAGGTTGCAGGTTGCAGGTTGCAGGTATGGGCATGCCTGAATATGGTTGCCTTTTTTCAGGTTAATAATTAATCTTAAATCTCGGTTTTTGTTCAGGGGTTAACCCCTGAACAAAGGTTTCAAATTCTACAGGTTTCATATTTTTTAGTGAACCATGTGGACGTTGATAATTGTACTTTTCTACGATTTTTTTTATCAATATTCTCCCTTGTTTTAAACTGATATGGGAGTGGTCAAAATCGATATATTCATTTTTTAATATGCCGTTTAAAGATTCTGCATGAGCATTCTCCCAGGCTTTACCGCCCATGCTGGGCTGTACCTGATTTTCTGTATGTAACTCAGCTAATCGCTTATAAACGTATTGGCTGCCTTTATCCGAATGAAAGATGAGTTGTTTCCGTTCGGCTTTAGCAGTCGTGGCCAGAGCTTGCCTATAAGCTACAACTATAGTATCCTCCGCGGTCAGGGTGGCTGACAAACTCCAGCCTTTGATTTTCCTACTGTACACATCCAGGATCAAGGTCAGGTAATAAGGCTTCTTAGCTGATACAGCGATATAGGTAATATCACTCACCCAAAGCTGGTTGATCCCGGTTAGTTGTAAATCAGTGATCCGATTAGGATACCAATGCTTCCCCCCATAAGTGGTACGGTAACGGTTGCGCTTGCGCTTTAACCTAAAGCCATGACTCAGCAATAAGGCCTCGGTCTTGTCCCGACCCATCCCGGTAGGCTTGAGCTCCGCATAGAGCTTCCTACAACCCAGCCGAGGATGGCCCTTACGAAGCTCCCTTGCGGCTTCCAGAACACTATTCCTAACCCGGAGTTGTTCCTGGTGGTCACGCACTTGCTTATAATGCCCCTGTTTGCTTATACCTACCATCTCATATAAAGATTGCATCTTATACCGATGAGCCGACCGATGACAACGAAACCATTCTAAGACAGCCCTTTGTTCTTTTTTTCAATATCCTCCCCCATCCGATCTGAGGCCAACGCCATCAACTTCTCTAAATAATCAATGCGCATTTGCTTTTGACCCAAAGCCCGTTCCAGCTCCTTAATGCGCTCTGCCTGCTCTTTGTGCTTCTTTGATAAACTTTTACTTTCCACTATCATTCG